>JABRVT010000011.1:0-132664 GCA_040048245.1 Candidatus Brocadia sp. | reverse complement strand
ATTTTAAGCCGTAGTCGAGCTATTTTAGGGACAAATTTTCAAATACACACTAAGGCATTTATTTGCAATATGTTACAACGTGTTTAGCACAATTACGCAATATATCTATTTAATGTTAAGGAATTTCAAAGTTAAAGGGTGGCACGGACAAACGCGTTTGTCCGTGCTTAATTTAATGTTTAAGAATTTCAATTTGTTGCAATGCAGCGCAGGCATCTTGCCTGCATATCTCATTGCAGGCTGGAAGCCTGCGCCACTCGAAGGCGCTGCCAAAAAAAGCCTGATTTAATTGTATAAGTATAAATTTATGTACAAACACAAAGACCCACAGGAAAATTCTGAAAATACTGCTACTGATTGATAAACTGGCTGGAAGCCAGCTCCACATGGTTATGATTAGTTCCGTTAATATAAACCTGAATAATAGCATTCTGCATGGAAAGCTCAAATTTTACAATAAATCCCGGCGACTGGTTATGGTGCAATGAATACCGCCAGGTTTGTAAGATAATAGACACACAAAAACTCTGGGGCGATGTCTTTTGCCGTGTCTGGCTCCCCATCCAGGACACCATTGTCCGTACAAATGCAAACCGATTAAAACCCCTTACGGAAACAGCATCCTACGCCCCTGCCAACCTTACTTATATTGCAACTGCCGCACGGGTAGCGGATGCACTAACCCAGGATATATTGCTTGCCCCCATTGATTCCAGCGTCATTCCCCTTCCACACCAAATCAGGGCATTATCACAGGCCGTGTCGGGGCATCGCATCAGATATCTGCTGGCAGACGAGGTAGGGCTGGGCAAGACTATCGAGGCCGGGCTTATCATGCGAGAACTTAAACTCCGTGGGCTCGTAAGAAGAACGCTTGTGGTGGCACCAAAAGGCTTGCTGACTCAGTGGGTTGCTGAAATGCAGGTACATTTCGATGAAGAATTCAAACTCGTAATACCAGGCGATTCCCCCGTGTACAGGAAAATTATGACAGGGAAAAACATCTGGCAGACGTGTGATCAGGTTATTTGTCCCATGGATTCAATAAAACCGTTAGAAGGACGTTATGGATGGTCGAATGACCGGGTGACTGCGCATAATAAGGACCGATTTGAGGACGTCGTTACAGCAGGATGGGACCTGATCATTGTAGATGAGGCGCACCGCCTGAGCGGAAGTTCTGAGCAGGTTGCACGGTATAAGCTGGGCCTGGGTCTTGCTGAGGCATCCCCGTATCTCCTGCTCCTTACGGCCACCCCGCATCAGGGTAAATCCGATTCGTTTTATAGATTAATCTCATTTCTTGATAGTTTAAATTTCCCCGATGTCAGCAGCGTAACAAAAGAAAGAGTTGCGCCTTACGTTATCAGAACTGAAAAACGCTATGCAATAGATGCGAATGGGAAACCTCTCTTTAAACCCAGACAGACACGATTAATTCCAATATCGTGGGAGGACCGTCATAAAGCGCAACGTCTCCTGTATGAAGCAGTAACGGAATACGTCCGCAACGGATATAATCAGGCAATACAGGAGAAAAAAGGTTATGTTGGTTTTTTGATGATACTTATGCAACGTCTCGTAACGTCATCAACCAGTGCAATCCGCACGACCCTGGAAAGGCGTTTGCAGATACTTCATGAACCAGACGAACAACTCAACCCATTTCTGTCACTCAACGAAGAGGAATGGTACGAACTGGATAGTCAGGATCAGGTAAATACGTTTTTAACCGCACGCCTTAAAGCGTTAAAAAACGAAAGGGAAGAAGTAAGATTGCTCCTTGAAGCGGCGAAGAGAACCGAAGCGTCTTGTTCTGACTCTAAGGCTGAGGCATTACTGGACTGGATATATAGAATCCAGCAGGAAGAAGGAGACCCTGATCTGAAAGTCTTAATCTTTACGGAGTTTATTCCGACACAAGAAATGCTGCACAACTATTTAACGGAAAGGGGTTTCTCCGTTGTATGCCTGAACGGCGCCATGGACATTGAAGAACGCAAAAGAGTTCATGACGCCTTTTCAAAAGAAATCCGTATTCTCATCTCGACAGATGCGGGTGGGGAGGGGCTTAACCTTCAATTCTGTCACGTGGTAATTAATTATGATATACCATGGAATCCCATGCGACTTGAACAGCGGATTGGGCGTGTTGACCGCATAGGTCAGACACATCCTGTTAAAGCAATAAACTTTGTCTTAAAAGAGACTGTGGAACACAGGGTGCAGGAAGTCCTGGAAGAAAAACTTGCCATTATACTCAAGGAATTTGGGGTTGATAAAACTGGTGATGTACTGGATTCAGTACAGGCGGAACAAATATTCGATGATTTATATCTGGAGGCTATCGTGCATCCTGATACCTTCGCTGATAAAGTCGAATCTGTCGTTTCTTATGTAAAAGACCAGGTAATGTCAGTACGCCAGAGTGCATCTTTATTTAACTCTCAGGATGAACTTACCCCGTTAGAAGCTCAAAAGTTGTTAGATCATCCATTGTCCCATTGGGTAGAAACCATGACAATTAATTACCTGAATTCTCATGGCGGCGTGGCGGAACGAAAGGGAAGGATATGGAATCTTACCTGGCCGACTGGCGAAAAAATGGATAATGTTGTATTCACGATCAATGACGCAGAACGTGTCCCTTCAGCCAGAAAGCTCACTTTAGAAGATGGCTGCATTCGAGGTATTTCAATAAATATAACCCCCTTTGTCCCTGCCCGGCCTGTTCCTTGTATTGTCTTTTCAGATATCCCTTCGGACATTCAGGGCTTCTGGTCCTTATGGCGAATTATAATTCAGACCGGGAACTGGAGCAGACAGCGCATAATGCCTCTGTTTATTCACGATGACGGCAGGGTTCTTCACCCTACAGCAAGATATATCTGGGATAAAATAATATCAGGTGTTGTAAATGTACACCATTACCTGAGCAATCAGGAATCACAGTGCATTTTTAAGAAAATGTGGGAAACGGCCGAAAAACAGGGAAGACCCATTTATGAACAGCTTGTTCAGGAACACGAGGAGTTAATATCCCTGGAAATTAAAAGATGGGAGTATGCGCTTAATGCCCGCCGCAGGGCTATAGAACGATTGGGATTACCGCAGGTAAGGGCATACCGCCTTTCACAGTTAGAAAAAGAAGATCGGGCAAAACGGGAAGAGATGAACCAAAAAACGAAAATCAGTCCAGAATTAGTTCCATTGCTGATAGTACGTGTAGAGAAAATAATATGAATAGCTGGCGCGATCATATTCTCAAGGAGTTTGCCCCTCAGATAGCCCGTTTGACACTGGTTGCAGACCCCGACGGATTACTGACTGAAGAAGGAATTGTTGTCGCATTAAGAGAGCGTGGTTTTGAACTGCTCGAATTTGACGATCCCGTTGCATTCCGCTTTTCTTACGAATCAAAATATCGTTCTCTATGGGATCGTGGAGAAATAACAGACCTTGTGGTGATTCTTAGATCCGCAACCGATGATTTAAGTTCCCTCCCATACGATCTTTTGTGTGTGGGGCGAAAACTTTCTTTTAATCTGGGCGATCTGTTCCCCAATTTAAGCTATCCTGTAATTGAGAGTCTCGACCGCAATAATCTTGACGCCTTATATCAGGCACAGATGCGGTATAAACCTGAAAAGCTTGGCGATAACGCAACAAAAGACTTCATTCTCAGGCACGTATTTGAGATTGCCCCTGAACTAATTAAACAACCAACCAATTTACTCCGCGTCCTCCTTCGATTACATTATGTGGGACAGGGTATTCCCTCAATGCTGGATGAGCGATTTATTTATATCTTACGTCAAAACAAATATTTTGATGCCTGGCCCCTTGAGAGGATTGTATCGGATAGAGAGGCATTTTTTGAGTATTTGCAGGAGCGATGGCCAATATTTCTTGAAGGCCTGACATCGGGTGAAGCGTCAATAGTTAGCGAGAAGGGATTAACCGATAATTTGAAATATCCAGGACCACCTGCCATTCCTTTTGATCACGACGATATCCGTATTTACATAGATAATCTCTTTTTAGAAGGTATGTTACATCCTGTTCAACACCCAAAATCTGATATGCTTTCCAAAATGTGGGTTGTTTCAGGAATCCGGGTAGACACTGAACTCGATGCATTACGTCGATTACAAAAATTGATGAAAAGTATTGAAGACTCAATCCCTGATTCAGAAGGCAGACATCAGGATTGGCTGATCTTTGCCCATCGGTGGGCAGAAGTCATCGTCCTTTTAAATCAGGCGAAAAAATCGGAGACACTGACCAGGCAATTCCAGATGCTTAAGGAAATGGTAGACAGAGCATTTCTACTCTGGATACAGAAACGATACGGAGGTTTGTATAATCAACCCCCAGTCCCCCCGGTTATGGTACATCATATTCCAAGGGCAATGGAGCGTTATATGAGGCATACGGGTAGAGAAAAGGTTGCATTGATCCTTATAGATGGTATGGCTTTTGATTCCTGGTTGGTGATCAAGGAAGAATTTATGAAACAACGGCCACATTTATCTATTCGAGAAAGGGCGATTTTTGGTTGGATACCAACGATTACTTCGGTATCCAGACAGGCAGCATTTGCAGGAAAACCACCGATTTACTTTCCCAACAGCATCAACACGACAGAAAGAGAATCTGCATTATGGTCACAGTTCTGGATGGAACATGGCTTTACACAGGCAGAAATAGCCTGCGTAAAAGGTGTGAATGAAACAAAAATACATGCGATTGATGAAATAACCTCAGATCAGAGAATCCGTATATTGGGTTTAATAGTGGATATAGTAGATAAAATAATGCACGGTATGGAACTCGGCTTAGCAGGTATGCATAATCAAGTACGTCAGTGGACAAAAGAAGGGTTTTTGGGAAAGCTGATTGACCTTTTACTCGAAAGGAATTATAAAATCTTCTTGACATCCGACCATGGCAGTATCGAGGCTAAAGGATGTGGCCGCCCTACAGAGGGTTCTATATCCGACGTAAGAGGAGAGAGGGTAAGGATATATCCCAACTTAATTTTACGGAAAACGACAAAGGAGAAATTTCCAGAAGCAATGGAATGGCCACAAATTGGCCTTCCACAGGATTATTTACCACTTTTAGCCCCTGACAGGGCTGCATTTATCCATACAGGCGAACAGATTATCGCACATGGCGGAATATCGTTAGAGGAATTGATAGTTCCCTATGTCCAGATTGAAAGAAGTTAGATGACAATGAAAAAAGAAATTGGATTCAGCCAGCGTATAAGACTTGAATGGCTTGAAAAAACTGCTGAATTAGTTTCAGAGGGAAAAACAAGGCAAGAAATAGAGGCGGTATTGTATGAAATTCTGACCGAACAACTTCAATCCAGAGGAAATCCAAAACGCGGAAGCAGGGAAAAGGCAATGACCATTCTCTTTAAGATTTGGGTTCCAGCGCCTGAAACTGTGCAACCACTCAAAGAAGATGCTATAAGCCATTTTAGAAGATTACCTTTTAGCGATCACATCATTCTCCACTGGGGATTATCAATGGCAGTCTATCCTTTTTTTGGAACAATGGCAGAGACCGTTGGGAGGCTTTTAAAATTGCAGGAATCATTTACTCCAGCGCAGGTCTTAAGGCGAATAAAAGAACAATACGGTGAGCGTGAAACAGTAACCAGGGCAACAAAACGAGTTTTACGATGTTTTGTAGATTGGGGCGTGTTAAAAGACGCTACGAAAAAAGGTATTTATCTACCCGTTACTCCTCACGTAATTACCGATAAAAAACTTGCCGCATGGCTTGTTGAGGCAATTTTAATTTCTGGAAATTCTCATTCTGGATTCATCTCTGTTATTAGACAAAGCCCGATACTTTTCCCTTTTACTTTAGAGCAGTTTTCCCAACAAGACCTTGCAAATAATAAACGACTGGAGTTTTTTCATCAAGGAGTCAATGAACTGGTTGTTGCAATAAAAAACAATGGAAGATAAAAGTAAACAGCTTTATCTAAAAAGTAAAATTTAACTGGTTTTAACACAGAATCGATTCCAACAATGAGAGACATGGGATTAATTCTTTGATATTGCCAAAAAGCAAAGTGGATATAAATAAGAACGCAATTGGATAGTTGCATTTATATTTCCTTATAGTTAAAATCAATAAAAAATGGAAGGACTATTTCAGTACCTATTGTATGGCATCATCTGCTTTTACATGGCACACTTCTTGAAGAGAGAAAAAATTGGCACTTGATTGGCGGAGGGTATTCAAGCCTTACCCCGACGATGATATAAGCGTTGAAAATTTGTTGTCCGGGAAGCCATCTGGCGAAAATAATCGCTCGCTGAAAAATTGAATTGACTTGAAGAGAGTAAAAGGCGAGGCATATAAGCACCTGATCGGATGTAAACACAATGGCAGAAGAACGTGTTAAAAAGATATTATCACTCCTGGAAAAGGCATACCCTGATGCAAGGCTTGTACTCCATTACAAAAATCCCTTAGAATTACTTATTGCTACCATCCTTGCCGCACAGTGTACCGATGAGCGGGTCAATATGGTAACGGAAACCCTGTTCAAAAAATACAAGACCGCACAGGATTACGCCAATGCGAAACAGGACATCTTTGAGCAGGAAATCCGCACTACCGGCTTTTACAAGAACAAGGCAAAGAATGTTATTGCATGCTGTAAAGAGCTGGTCAATAGATTCGATGGAAAGGTGCCCGATACCATGGAAGACCTCGTGACCCTCCCCGGTGTGGGCAGGAAAACGGCCAGCGTGCTCCTGGGCAATGTCTTTGGGAAACAGGCCATGGCCGTGGATACCCATGTCTTTCGAGTTTCCCACCGCCTGGAACTGGCCAAATCTAACGACCCCGACAAGGTCGAACAGGAACTCTGCAAGATCATCTCTAAGGAAAAATGGACACGATCATGCCTCGTCCTGGGCACACACGGACGGCGCACCTGCATTGCCCGTAAGCCGCTCTGCAATATATGCGCTGTGGAAAAACTGTGCAACTCGCCTGATAAAACTTATAGTAGTATCTGAAAGCTTCTTTTTGCAAACTTTTTACCTTCTCTTATCCCCCCTTGCGAAAGAGGGGAATAAGGGGGTTAATTTGGTTGCGGTCACACTGCGCTATGCAATCTGTAAACAGCCCGTCTCTATGCTGATTATGCTGGTTCAGTCTTGCAGATTGAACCAGATATTTTGAACTGACGATTGGCCTTAAATAAATATCAGCCGTGAAAAGGCAAAATGTTTCGGTTCAATCGGGGACGATTGAACCAGCGAGAATTGTTTTTACAAAAGTGTAAAAATATTTAAAAAGAATTACTGAAATCACAGATTCCACAGATAAAAACCTCCATAATCTGTGGAATTTAATAATCTAAAATCTGTGTAATCTGCGAAATCTGTAGTTCCAAATGTTTAGTAGGCTGAGGCTTCGCCCCGCTAAACTTTTACAACCTCTTCCTTTTCCACCTTGTCCAGCCCAAAGGCTGTATGAACTGCCCGCAGGGCACGGTCAGCATGCGCCTCGTCAATGACACAGGAAATCTTGATTTCCGAGGTGCTGATCATCTGTATATTGATTTTTTCGTCTGCCAATACACTAAACATTTTTTCAGCAACACCGCAATGACTCCTCATACCGATGCCCACCACAGATAGTTTCGCTATTTTGCTATCGTGCAAGACCTCTTTAGCCCCGAGGTCTTTCTTAATCTTTTCTGCAACATTCAATGCCTCCCTCAAATCGCTCCGGGGTACCGTAAATGTTACATCCGCCCGACCCTCGATACTGGCATTCTGTATAATCATATCTACGTTTATATTTCTTTTAGCAATCTCATGAAAAATCTTGGCCGCCTGCCCTGGAACGTCGGGCACAGCCCTGATCGTAATCTTTGCATCGTCTTTGCTCACTGCAACACCGCTTACAACAATATCTTCCATCTCTTTTGCCTCCTTACAAATCAGCGTCCCTTCTCTGTCATTAAAACTTGACCGGACATAAAGTGGAACATTATATTTCTTTGCAAATTCAATTGATCGGGAATGCATCACCTGCGCGCCCAGGCTCGCCAGTTCCAGGATCTCGTCATAGGACACCTTATCGAGTTTTCTTGCGTGAGGAACCTTTCTGGGATCGGCCGTATAGATCCCATCAACATCGGTAAAAATGTCACATCTGTCGGCCTTCATAATTGCAGCCAGGGCCACGGCCGTGGTATCTGACCCTCCTCGTCCAAGGGTAGTGATGTTCTCATTTGCATCGACACCCTGAAATCCGGCAACGATCACAATCGTGCCATTATCCAGTTCTTTTCTTATACGCTGGGTGTTTATATTTCTGATGCGCGCCTTGGTATGATAGCTGTCGGTAACGATACCAACCTGGCCCCCAGTGAAGGAGACGGCCGGATACCCAAGTGCATGAATAGCCATGGCCACAAGGGCAATGGAAATCTGTTCCCCGGTCGACATGAGCATATCCATTTCGCGCGAAGAAGGATTATCAGTAATTTCATAAGCAAGGTCAATCAGTTCATCAGTCGTTTGACCCCTTGCCGAGACTACGACAATGACCTTGTTACCTGCATCGTACGTCTCAACAATCCGTTTGGCAGCCGCTTTGATACGCTCTGCATTGGCTACCGAAGTACCTCCAAATTTCTGTACAATCAGTCCCATATTCAATCTCAATCCTTACATGAGTTATTCTGTAATTTCTATAATTTTATAATAAATAATTTATTTAGAGTATTAAATATTTTATTTAAAGTCAATCCTTTTCTAAAGGACGAAACGAATATGAAATTATGCTTTACAATTCGTAAGGTATCAAACTATAATGCTAGAAAGAAATATAAAAGCAAGAGGCCCGTTAATTCCATTGATACCCAGTCACCATTTTCTCAGATACGAGGAGGCTTTTCATGAAAGGTAGTGTAAAAGTTATCGAGGCGCTTAATGAGGTGCTAATGGCAGAAATAATGGCAATCAATCAGTACTTTATTCATGCCAAGATGTGTGAAAATTGGGGATATCTACTCCTTTATGAGGATACTGAAAAAAGGGCGATGGAAGAGATGACCCATGCAGAAAAACTGATTGAACGCGTTTTATACCTGGAAGGTATCCCTGTAATTACCAAAGTTGATAAAATCAATGTAGGGACAACGGTGAAAGATCAGGCTGAAAATGATCACGGACTGGAAAAGGCGGCAATCCAAAAACTCAACAGGGCAATCAAACTCTGCTACGATGAAAGCGACGGCGGCTCACGTGAGTTGCTTGAACATATCCTCCTTGACGAGGAAAAACACGCCAATGACCTGGAGTCATACCTGCAAATGATAAAGGATATGGGCATCGAGAATTTCCTGGTCACTCAGGTTCATAAAAAAGAAAAGTCTTAATAGTCCACCCCTGATGGCGAGGAGGACGCAGAGGAACAGCAAAAGAAAAAGAGGAGAAATTATCGTGAAATTTCCCCCTTTATCTCCTTACAATTTCTCTGTCCGGTAGACTTATCCTCTGACAAGCGCTCCGCTGAAATCACGACAAAGGTCTGCACGAGCCTCACCGCGAGGTCCGTCCATTCTCTGTAGCAGGATGAGTTGCAACAAAATCCGCTACCCCTTTGGCATCGCAGGGTTTTTGCATATGACGGTGCATATAAAACTCCGAATTCCCACATTCATCGCATATTGAAATTTTTTCTCGTTTTTTCATATATTTTATCAATGTCGTAACGAAGGCTGCATGGCTCCATGTAAGAGGCGACACGGATAACGGTTCGTTGGTGTAAGGATCGACCTGTTCCGCAAGTACGCCTGAGGGTAAGGCTCTATCTATTACCCATTCCAGGATTGGCAGTGCATTGTTCAATTCTGTCAAATTTCTCGCACGCATAATTTCATACTCCGCCAGCCACATCGTACAAATAAACCATGGGTTTCCAGGCACACGCTCTATATCATTACTCACCCGATGATAAAAATCGTTGGTATATCTGGCTACCCCACCCACTGGGGTCTTTACCCACAGTCTTTCCTTCACGGCATTCATCGTTGACACGACCATCGATACCTCTGGACTAAATACATCAAAGGCAACGAGTCCAAAAAGACTCGCATCTACTGTCATATCCAGCTCATATCCTTTTGCAGTCTTTTTCCCCATTCTCGCAAACCGTCCTTCCTCCTTATTATAAAAATACGCTATCAAGGCATCCTTCATTTTATCTGCAGTGTCACGATATTTGTCGCCATATTCATATTCTCCGAATGCACAGGCAAAGTTGCCCGCTGCACGCAAACCAGCGATAACAGCAGATACGGTAAAGGTATGCACCCCATAGCGTTCTTCCCACAGATCGTACGAATTGAGTGGCAAACCGGTATCTTCGTCTCTGAATTTAACCATGAATTCTGCGGCGCTGAAGATCAAACTCCGGTACAAAGGTTTTATAAATTCAATATCCCTGAATTCATCATAATGATTCCATAATGCCCAGATGACCAGGGCAATCCCATCTTCCTGAATGGGGAGACTCTTTTTGTCGTCCTTTAGCCAGGGGTGCCACGAACTGGCAAAAGAACGATCGGGATTATATTTGTGGAGCAGATAACCATCTTTAGAAATAACGTCTGCGCAAAACTGAAAGAATCGTTTTGTAGTATCCATATATCCCGATTTAATGAGGGCGTACGCGACCAGGGCGCCGTCACGCGGCCACATATAAGAATAGGTATCTCTACCTTGCTGGACAATATCAAAGTCGTTCGCCGCAATGATGGCGCCGTTGTTGTCGATCTGTGTCCTGACAATCAACAGACTTCTTTTAAAAAAGGAAACAAGCCTTTGGGGGAGGTCATAAAAATTAAACATCTCTTTATTAACCCACAATCTCCAATAGTTGTTAGTACGGCGAATCAATTCTTCCGGTGTTTTCTCCCAGATATCCTTATTGAGTTTTGCGACTTCACTGTATTTCGTCCCTGCTGCAATCCAATAATGAGCCACATTCTCTCCATGTGCCTTTATACGGAGATTAATACCAAGGGTTGAATCTACGGAACCCTGAGCAATGGGATTGCCACTTAATACACCATCCTCTGCATCCTTCCACGTCCCTTCAGCGCCAAACGCCTCCTTGATCCCTGTGGCAAAATGGTCTATTCCACACTTGGTGGGGTCACAACAATTAATCAGAAAATACCGCTGGGACTTATAATGAACAATGGCCCTTGTATCCGGGTCATAATATGCCGTATCCCCAACCTCATTTTCGTAAATATGAAAATCATGATTGAAAAACAATCGAACTTCCCGCTCCTTCCCCTCTAAATTCCTGACAACGATTTCCTTCACAAAAATATTCAAATGAAAATCCACGGTGTCATACATCTGGAGCTCGATCTTCAACCGATCGTTTCTCGCCCTCACATCAGTCACCAGGGTATCATCCTTGTATCGTAATGTCTTTTGCCATTCTCCTCCCATCCAGCTAAATTGGCCATCTACCCATACACCCATCCGGCAGGGATGCCCTATCGTATGATTCTCTTTCCCTACGTACGGATAATAGAGGTCCCGGATCCGATACTCCCGATCAAAGGTAATCAGCATTGAGCCGTTTCCTACAGGTATGTCTCGAGGCATACTATTCCTTTCTCAGATAGATAAAATTAAAAATCAAAGATAAAAAATTAAAAATACATATCAAAATGTGAAACGATCTCTTGCCTTTCAAATCTTGAACTCATCTTTAAATTTTGATTTGTCATTTTGCATTTTGATTTTTAATCTTTACATTTGTATAACGTCATCCAGCTTTTAAGAAAGAACTTATTTCCAAAGTTTTCTTTATATTCACGATAGATTTAAGACTAAGAGTTTGGGCTCTGTCATCTCTTCCATAGCATAACGGACGCCTTCTCGTCCCGTACCCGACTCCTTAACGCCTCCGTAAGGCATATTATCGGCCCGGAATGAGGGTACGTCGTTGACAATCACACCCCCAACCTCCAGGTGCTCATAAGCATAGAAAACATGCCTTACGTTATTGGTAAACACACTCGCCTGTAACCCATAAACCGAATTATTCAGACACTTCACGGCCTCTTCAAAGGTATCATGTTTTGAAACCGTTAAGGCAGGTGCAAATAATTCGTTTCTGTTAACCTTCATCCGGGGAGTGGTATTGGTAATTACCGTCGGCTCATAGAACGAGCCTTTGCGCCTTCCCCCGCACAATACACTGGCGCCTTCCTTCACAGCCTCATTTACCCAGGATTCTATCCTTCTGGCAGCCTGCTCGTCAATCATTGGGCCAAGCCTCGTCTCCTCATCCAGAGGATTACCCATTTTTAATATCTTTGCTTCATTGACAAAGCTCGACACAAAATCATCATATATTTTTTTATTAATGAACAGCCGTTGCAAAGATATGCAAATCTGCCCGCTAAACGAAAAGGCACTGACAATGCAACGTTTCACGGTGTAATCCAGATTATCACTGCTATCAATAATTGCCCCTGCATTTCCGCCCAGTTCCAACGTTACCCTTTTTTTACCCGCAATCTGTTTAAGTCTCCACCCCACTTCGGCACTACCGGTGAAGGTAAACATCTTGATCCGTTCATCAGCAACCATCCGTTCTGCTAAATTTGACGCGCAAGGAAACACACTAAAACCTCCACCTGGCCAACCTGATTCATAAATAACCTCGCCTAACAGGAGAGCGGTAAGGGGAGTCTTCGTGGCGGGTTTAATAATAATTGGATTCCCTGAGGCAATTGCGGGCGCTACTTTATGGACAATGAGATTTAAGGGAAAATTGAATGGCGAAATGCCCAATATAGGGCCAAGAGGAAAACGCTTGTGGATAGCTGTTCTGTTTTTAGAACGCTCTGAAATATCTAAAGGAATGTATTCACCCAACATCCTCTTTGACTCTTCCAGCGCTATTTGAAACGTTCCAATTGCCCTTTCAACCTCGGTTCGGGCATCGGCAATGGGTTTCCCAGCCTCCAGGGCTATCATCCGTGCAAACCCCTCGCTTTTTTTTCGAATACCATCCCCAATCCTATCCAGAATTTCGGCCCTTTTAAAGCCAGGAAGCTTTCGCGTTTCCTCAAAGGCGCGAACAGCCGCTTGAATGGCGTTATTTACATCTTCTTCTGTTGCCAGAAATGTGGTTCCTATCACGTCATTATTAAAAGGATTCTTTACCTCTAAAATATTTTTACTCTCTCTCCATTCGTTGCCGATAAGATATTTATACTTGTCTTGCATTGTGAGACTCCAATAATTTTTCACCACCACTTCCTTAATCTTCGTGCAAGATATTTGAGCTTTGGTGGTAATTTATTTTTCATTGTATTTTAACACGCCCCTCAATCTCCTCCAGTAAGAGGGAAAGGCGGAGGAAATATCCCCTAGCATCTTTTGACCAAATATTTTTCATAATGCAGCAAAGACTCAGAAATCGTTTTTGATTTCACCAACGGCATTATCGAAGTCGTGCGAACGGGTCTTAAATCCGCATTAGTTTACCGGCAGCCATGCGATCCACAACGAACAAAAGCCTGCCATTCACCAGCCGTATGAGTTGTGACGGAAATCGTTGAGGCTGGTATTCGCCCTCCAGTACATCTCTCAATACAGAAGCCTTTGACTCTCCGGAAATCAAAAACATGACTTCCGCTGCTTGGTTAATCAACGGAACAGTCAGAGTAAGACGGTATGCACCGAGCTTTTCTACGAAGTTGGCGGTGACTAAACGATCCTTTTCTTCCAAAGCAGGCGTATACGGAAAGAGAGATGCGGTATGCCCGTCCTCTCCCATGCCAAGTATAATCAGGTCAAAACGAGGCAGCCCTCCCGGTTCTGTATGAAAAAATGACCTGATCGTGCGCTCATACTCCATTGCAGCGCGTACATGATCTTCCTGTTCGGCAGGCATGCGATAAATGTTTTCTTTCGGAATTGGAACCTTGTCAAGCAACAATTCTCGGATCATGCGGTAATTGCTATCAGGATGATCCGGTGGAACGCAGCGCTCATCACTCCAGAACAAATGCACCTTTGACCAGGGCACATGTCCATGGTATTGATCGACAGCAAGCTGCATATAGAGGCCCCTGGGAGTGGAGCCACCAGACAGGGCCCCCGCGAAAAAGCCCTTTATCTGCACTGCTTCTTTAGTCATACGAACAAACTCATCAGTTGCCCGGAGATTTAATTCATCTGGATCAGTTACAACCATAATTTCATGTTTGGCTGATATCTTGGTCATGTCACCTCATGATAGACTGTTGATGGGTTTTGCATTATATATGTGTCGCCCTTTCAGGGCTAAAAATATTATTAAATCTTTATCCCAGGGCTGTCGCCCTGGGCTATATTCTATCAGCCCTTTGGGCTTTACTTTGAAGAGAAAAGCTCTTTGCCTTCCCATGGAGGGGAATTATGGGCGGTATCTTAGTTGCCGCCTTATTGCTCATGCCGTGAAGTAAAACCAGGCAGCCATTATTTTTTTCTTAAAAATATAAGCAAAACACTGAAATTCTGCATGGCCCTGTTGGTCTGCGCTGGTCAGGATACAGAGGATCTCCTTCCCTGGGTCATCATCCTTTTTACAGGATACACAAAGGCTCGGTTCTGGCACTAAGTCAGGATTGATTCCTGTTCCATCGTCATTATAAAACGGCATAAAAATTCACCCTTTTTATTATTTCACTCCAATTTCCTGGCAGAAAGCTCCTGCTAACTACTCCTTGACCTCTTTTACGATAAATGTACCTTCGGGTGGGTTCAGGAGAATTATTTTGACACGTTCCTGCCACAAGTCACCAAATTCCTTCGATTCATCCTCAGATGCCTTGCCGGAAAGCACGAGAGGCGTCAGTTTATCCATGCGTTCGCTACCAGGGACATGATCGGTGCAATACATTACCTCTATCTTTTTCCCATTGTCAATTCTTTGAAATGTTATGGCGCAGGTTGCTATAGGGTCGGGTGTATGATCCTTATCAAAGGTCATCAAATTACGCCTTTCATATTTCCCAGCCGGGCCAAATCCCTTAAATCCACTCTCAGCAGCGGCTCCGGTTATCATTGTTACTATCTGGGAAATCGGCCCGTTTACCTTATAATCAACGTCTCCCTTGAAGGTGACCTTTATATTTCCCCTCACCGGAACTTCATTACCGTATAATGCCTTTAATGCCATCTGCGTAGACTTATAGGCACCGGCAACCGCTGGACAGGAATGTCCTGCAAATTTTACAGCATCGGCATACGTATAAACAAATACCTCCCCTTTATCCATTGCCCCAAGCATGCTGGCTAAGGGGTCTTTGACCTTTATTGGCTCCGCATCATCAAAGAAATCTCTGCTATATTTTGTCTGTCCCTCTGCATAGACATATTTATGTCCCATAATACCATTAATACCATAAGTAATTAACGCAACAACTGTACATACAACGAACCTTTTTAATGAACAAGTCTTGTAAAATCCATTATTCATAACCCTCGTTCCTTTCGATAGAAACAATTCATAACGGTCATCACAATTCTTTATTGAAGAATGAAGAAAAGTCATATAGAATGATTTTTTTGATTTTTATAATTTCATAGTTTATATAAGAAGCTTTATTTAGGCAAGGGTAATTAGGTATTATGGCGAGAAAACTCAGGCTTGGCGTTGTCCCTTACATGAACGCCAAACCATTGATTTATGGATTAAATCACACGGATTCAGTCGAGTTGTTATTTGAAGTACCTTCCCTCCTTCCAGACATGCTGAACACAGATCAGATTGATGCAGCCATTATTCCTTCCATTGAGTATTTTAGGAGTGGCAATTATGCTATCATTCCTGACATTTCTATATCTTCATATGGGGCTGTTGAGAGCGTAAAGATATTTTCAAAGGTGCCGATACAAAACATACGCACCGCTGCCTTAGACAAAAGTTCTTTAACCTCCTGCGCGCTTACCAGGATCATTCTGAAGGGACAATATCACCTTTCGCCTCAATACATACAATGGAACAAGCAATACGATATCTCCCGTACCGATACGGATGCAGTCCTCATCATCGGGGATAATGCAATGAAGGTTACCGACAATGGATACGTCACGCTGGATCTGGGTCAGGCATGGTTCGAATATACCGGGCTTCCCTTTGTGTATGCCGTATGGGTTGTTAAAAAGGGCAATTGCATACCTGGCATAAACAGGATGCTAAAAGATGCAAAAGAGGCCGGTATTCGATCCGTTAGGGAACTGGCAGCTACCGAATCACAACGCCTTCAGTTAACGGAAGAGAGATGTCTGAACTATCTTACAAACTCAATTCGGTATAATTTAGGCAAGGAGGAGATAAAGGGACTTCAGACATTCTATCAACATGCAGTATCATTAGGCCTCGCCCCCGAAGGGATGGATATCATTTTCAACAACACTTAATTTAGACAGGGCAGAGCCAGAGAGGTTTTATAATTTTAAATCACAAATTCCAAATCTCAAATAAACTCCAAATTGCAATGTATGAATGCTCGAAACTCGTTGTTTAGAATTTTGAATTTAGTTCATTGAGTTTAATTGTTGCAGGGTGTTTGTTATTTATCCCGAATTTGGGATAATAAAATATTTTGACTGAAATGGTAAAGAAATCCGTGTTAAGGTACTCACATGACTAATCTATCAAGCGAAATCGAGGACATTCTCGAAAAATCACTTAACAACGAAAGATTATCCTCAAAGGACGGTATAAAGTTATTCTCTGTAAAAGACCTTACCATCCCAGGAATGGCGGCAGATGAAATGTGCAAGAGAAAGCACCCGGAAAATTACCGTACTTATATCATCGATCGAAATATCAATTATACCAATATCTGTACATCGGGTTGTAAATTCTGTGCATTTTATAGAGATGCCGAACACACCGATGGATATATCATTCCAAAAAGTTCCTTATTCAAAAAAATTGAAGAAACCCTGGCACTGGGCGGCAGACAAATCCTCATGCAAGGAGGCCTGCATCCATCATTGAAATTGGGTTTTTATGAAGACCTGTTAAATTCCATCAAAACGAAATTTGATGTCCACATCCATGCCTTTTCTCCACCGGAGATTGTACACTTTTCAAGATTAAATGGGATAACTGTCCGCGACGTTATACAGAGGCTCAAGAATGCCGGGCTTGATTCGATCCCTGGAGGCGGTGCCGAAATCCTGGTAGACCGATGCCGCAAGCTCTTGAGTCCAAATAAATGCACGGCGCAGGAGTGGCTCGATGTCATGCGTGAGTCCCATAAGCTTGGCATGCGCACCACAGCGACCATGATGTTCGGTCATATTGAAACCATAGAAGAGCGTGTTGAACACCTGGATAAAATTCGAAGACTTCAGGATGAAACAGGTGGCTTTACCGCCTTTATCGCCTGGACATTTCAACCCAAAAACACCAAAATAGATGCTGCATTAATCGGGAGTTATGATTATTTAAAAACCATTGCAATTGCACGCCTCTATTTAAATAACTTCGCGAATATTCAGGCTTCGTGGGTCACACAGGGGGCCAAAATTGCTCAGCTTTCATTAAAATTCGGCGCCAATGACATGGGCAGTACGATGATTGAGGAAAATGTTGTGCGGGCAGCCGGAGTGAGCTATCAGATGGATAAAGAGGAGATAGAGTCGCTAATCAACGATCTTGGATATGAAGCGAGGCAAAGGGATTTGTATTATCGGGTATTTTGATACTCTACCGGGAAAATTTAAGCGACTGATTTTAATACAGCAGATACGTTATTTTTATCAATAACAACCTCGATATACCAGCCATCCCTGAACATGCCTGCGTTTAATACGATGGTATCGCCGATTTTGTCCTTTGCCCTTGATTCGTGAATATGACCTGTGATACAAATATGAGGCTTATATTTTAAAATAAAGTCCCTGACCGTTTGACTTCCTACATGCATACCATTTCGAATGATGTCAGTTGCCGTATCCCTGGGAGGTGTGTGACAGACCATAACTTTCCACTTTGTATCTTTTACCTTTTGATAACCGTTTGTTAAGAACCGTTCGATATCTTCCTCTCTTATCTCAGAAGGTGTATGAAAGGGAGTCGGCCCCGAACCACCACAACCAAATACACCGACGTCTCCAAACACATAGCCATTTCCATGCAGGTTTATCCCTTCTTCCGTTAAATAGTTATCCACCTCTGGTCTGTCCATATTCCCATACATTGCAAGCAGTTTTCTGTTATATTTTTTTATAGCATCTAAAACCTTCTTCGTTTCGGCCATTCCGTGACAATTCGTCAGATCGCCAGAAATCACAATTAAATCCGCTGTCTCCAGATCAGGCTTTATCCTTACAAGATTATTGGTATCTTCATGAATATCACCAAAAGAAATAATCTTCATCACTCCTCCGTAACTTTAATTAAGCGAACCGATCTTATTTTCTACCGCATTGAGAATTTTGCCATCATGTACCAGTTTGTACATCGTGTTTATATCATCAGATAGAATGCGGTCCTGCTCCATGTGGGAAATGTGCTTTCGAATAAGCCGGTATGCCTCCATAGTTCCCACGCCTGCCTTGAGATTGGTAAACAGATCCATTGCCTGAGCAGCACACAGCAATTCTATGGAAATCACATATTCAGCATTTTTCAGTATCTCCCGACATTTCCTCGCGGCAATTGTCCCCATGCTTACATGGTCTTCCTTATTGGCTGATGTAGGAATAGAATCAACACTGGCTGGGTGCGCAAGTACCTTGTTCTCAGAAACGAGCGCGGCCGATGTATATTGTGCTATCATAAAACCAGAATTGAGACCGGCGTCTTTTATAAGAAATGCCGGTAAACCGCTCAAATGAGGATTTACCAGCCGTTCAGTGCGTCTCTCCGAGATATTGGCTATCTCTGACAAGGCAATGGCAAGGAAGTCTAACGCCAGCGCCACAGGCTGACCGTGAAAATTTCCGCCTGAGATAATCTGGTCTGTTTCATGGAAAATCAATGGGTTATCAGTCGCTGCATTCATCTCGATTTCCAGAACCCGCCTTGCATAATGAAGTGCGTCGATAGAAGCCCCGTGTACCTGCGGAGAGCATCGAATAGAATAGGCATCCTGCACACGTGAACAGTCTTTATGCGAAGAAATAATCTCACTATTCTGAATAATACGCCTAAGATTATCCGCACTGATGATTTGTCCCGGATGGGGTCTTACATCATGGATCTTCCTGTCCAGTTCAGTATTTGATGCCAGCAGAACTTCCAGACTCATCCCAGCCGCAATGTCGGCCGTCTTGAGTAAATTTAGGGCATCACAGACAGTGATTGCCCCCAGAGCCGTCATGACCTGCGTTCCATTTATAAGGGCTAATCCTTCCCCGGCATCGAGGTCAACCAACTGAATACCGGCCTCTTCCATTGCAGCTTTTCCACTTAAAATTCTCCCATTAAAACTGGCCTGCCCGTACCCGACGAGAACTAAAGCCATATGGGCAAGAGGGGCAAGATCACCGCTGGCACCCACAGAACCTTTCTCAGGCATAAGTGGATACACACCCTTATTAAGCATTTCTATAAGAGTTTTCACCGTCTCCGATTTAATCCCAGAGTAACCCTTTGCAAAATCGTTAATCTTGAGAAGCAATGCAGCCCTGGCAGTCTCCTCGTCCAGAAAGTTCCCAACTCCAGCTGCGTGGCTCATCAATATATTCCTTTGCAATTGTTTTGTTTGTTCCTTCGAAATAACCACGTCACTCAGGGCACCAAAGCCGGTAGTCAGTCCATAGATAATCCGTTTAGAGTCTAACGCACGTTCTACAGTCTCACGCGCCTTAATCACTCTCACCTCCGCATCTTCGCTCAGCATTACCCCATACCCATTTCTAACCCCTTTTATGAACTGGTCGAAGGTAAGGTTATTCCCGTTGAGAACTATGTATTCCATGGAAAACCCATTAGAAATCAAAAATGTATATCAAAACGCAAAAATTATCGCTTGCCTTTTAAAGAAAGTTTCTAGGGAAACCAATTGGTCGTCAACTTCAGCCATTTCTTCTTGTCGGGAAGTCGCTTTTAAATTTTGATTTATCATTTTGCATTTTAATTTTTCCCTTTTAAATTAAGTAGACTACCGCATTTTTGCCACCCTTATTACCTCATCAATAGACAAGTATTTTTGGGGAAACTCCAGTCTGGGTCTCTCGATAACTATCGTGTCTATACCCTCTTTGAGTGCCGCATGAATCTTTTCGAGCACACCTCCCACCTCACCGCTGTCTTTAGTCACCATCGTGTTAATATGATACTGTCTGAACATGGCACGGTTCAAATCCTCTGAAAACGGACCATGCACGGCAATAATATGTGCAGGCGGTATCCCCATACCCAGACATAAAGCAATGTGTTCAGGTACTGGAAGAATACGGATATACAATTCCTTTTCGTCTTTCAGGCAGATAAATTTAGCAACGCTTGATATGCCCGTCGTCAGAAATATTTTTTCCCCAAGTATCCTGGACCTGTCTACGGCTTCTGCCATTGTCTTAACTTTGTGGACCAAAGGATGCGCTGGAATTTCTATTTCCTGCCTCTCAAAACGCAGATACCGCGTATTGGTCTTTTTACAGGCATCCATCGCATTCCGGGATGCCTCCATCGCATATGGGTGAGTGGCATCCACTACGGTGTCTATTCCCTTTTCTTCGATCAACCGGGAAAATCCATTTGCATCCAAACGACCTTGTAAGCATACAGTTTCCAGACCCATCTGTTCAAACATCTTTTTGCCATATTCGGTTGCAACGGTCGTTAATAAACTCAATCCCTCTTTATGGAGTCTTCTGACAATCTCTTTACCTTCTTCGGTACCTGATAACACAAGGATCATGTTTTAATACCGTTCAGAAATTTTTCTATAATTTCGATAAATGTTAAACAGGTCTTTAGACCGATTTGCAATTATTCAAAAGTATCTTATCATCAATTGCTCAATACCTGCGGATGAGTGCGTTTCGAAAATCAAAAAAGGTTTGATAGATATAGAAAACGCCTGTGGAACGATGTTATAATCGGAGGTCTTTTTAATAGTATCTATTACTGTAGAGGCAATTCATGAATTGCCTCTGCATAATTACCACCAAGATATTTTCAACTTTCGATGTTTTCAAAAAACTAAATTGTTACAGGTTTTCTATATTTCTTGTATTCGAAAGAATATTATGAAGATACTGAGTGATCCATTTTTTGTCAACATTCACCTATGTGCATCATCAAGGATAAAATAATTAATCCTGTATTGATCTGATATCTGCTTTCTATAATCAGTTTTCAATCTTCGATTTTTATCTACAAGGGGCGTTCCTTTATTTATTTCTAAATCTGTAACCTTGAACCTTTCTTCAGGCTTTGTTATAGTACAATAAATGGAATTTATGGTCAATTATAAATCTATCTTTCTGAAATAATTATGCTCATTATCAAGTCACGGCTTTTCTATAAAATCGGTGTATCAATCTTCCTTTTATTAAAACTTCGATGGTGTGACCTCTTCAGACTTCTTCTGGCAAAACCAAAGACAAAAATACAAAATTGCAACCACAGCTCGAACATCTTCAAAGAGGAGAATAAGACACTCGTCTCCATCGTTCAGGGTGAAGACATTTATGCAATGCTCAAGGAAGGTATAGAACTTCTGGGTGGATTGGAGAAGTTAAATATTCAAGGCAAGTCTGTACTTATAAAACCGAATATCGTCAATCGTTATCCATGCCCTGCCAATACAAATCCCCTTGTGATAAAGTATCTCATAAAACTCCTGCGCGAATCGGGAGTTTCGAAAATACTTGTGGGTGATATGTCTGCTATTTTTGCGCTTCCCACAAAGAAAAATGCTATGAAATCAGGCATATGGGAGGCAATTCAAACAGAAGATGTGACATTTGTCCCCTTCGAAAAACATGGCTGGGTAGAGGTAGAAATACCCAATGGAAGATTCGTAAAAAAAGCGATTGTATCAGAGATTATTTACCATGCTGATAGAGTTATCAACGTCCCTGTCATTAAGACCCATAGCTATGCTAACTATTCTATAGCGCTCAAAAACTTCATTGGGGCTACCCATGCGCAGCAACGTCCTTACTTTATTGCGCCTGAATTTTGGGATGAAATCGTCGCGGAACTGAATGTAGCCTATACACCTCATCTCAATGTGCTGGATGGAACAAAGATTTTTACAAAAAAGGGGCCGACGAAAGGTACTATAGCCACACCGAACCTTATTGTTATTAGCGGAGACAGGATTGCGGCAGATGTTGCAGGACTAAGCGTTATTAAAGCATTTGGAGGAGAAGAAAGAATCAGCAATAAAAGTGTGTGGGAACAGCGGCAGGTTAAGAGAGCAGTAGAGCTTCACCTTGGTGTCGGTAGTCCTTCAGAGTTAAAAATTATATCTAAGTGCCTCGGTACAAACAAACCCAATTTTGACAAACTAATTAACGGAATTCAACACTACTTGAATGCAGGAAAATGATAACAACAGACATATTAATCATTGGCTGTGGAATAGTAGGTGTTTCTATTGCAAAAGAACTTGCGAGCAGGTATCCAGAGTTAAACATTACCTTGCTGGAAAAAGAAGCCACTATAGCATGTCATGCAAGCGGAAGAAACAGCGGGATAGTCCATGCCGGTTTTTATTATACTCCCGACAGTCTCAAGGCAAAATTTACCGTAGAAGGGAATAGGCTTTTAACTGAATACTGTTTAAAACATAACCTTACCATAAACAGATGCGGGAAAATTGTAGTTGCAAGGGACGAAACGGAACTTGAGGATATTTTTGTGCTAAAAAAATGCGGCGATAAAAATGGTGTAGAACTAGAGATAGTCGATAAGAAAAGATTGGAAGAACTTGAGCCTAATGCCAGGACTTTTGATAAGGCCTTATATTCACCGACAACTTCAGTCGTAAATCCCACAGAAGTTGTCGAACATATCGCTCAGAATTTAAAAGGAAACGTAAAAATATTACTTAGTGAAAAGTTCAGAAAAAGAGAAGATGTCTCTACGGTAAGTACAAATACACAAAAAATAAAATTCAGACATCTAATCAACTCGGCGGGCTTATACGCAGATAAAATTGCCCATCAATTTGGGGTCGGGCAAAAATACACCCTAATTCCTTTTAAAGGTCTATACCTGGAATATAAAGACAGCGCTTTAATTCGCAAACATATATATCCGGTTCCCAATTTGAAAAACCCATTTCTGGGAGTTCATTTTACCATTACAGCGGATGGGAAAGTTAAGATAGGGCCGACTGCAATTCCTGCCTTCTGGAGAGAAAATTATCGTGGTCTCTCCAATTTTAGTCCGAATGAATTCTTTGAAGTGTTATTCTATGAGGCAAAGCTTTTTGTCACCAACGCCTTTAATTTTAGAAGTTTAGCCTTTGAGGAAATGAAAAAATATTGCCGGAATTATTTTATACAGCAGGCGATACATTTAGTAAAAAAGATAGACATAAACAAATTTGGTAATTACCTGAACCCCGGTATAAGGGCACAGCTATTAGACACAGAAACCATGAAATTAGTGATGGATTTTGTTGTTGAGCATGGAGAAAATTCCACGCACGTATTAAATGCCGTATCACCTGCATTCACCTCGGCCTTTTCCTTTAGTAAATTTATTGTTGATGAAGTGGAAAAGAGAATGGGGTTTAAAAAAGAATAGTAATAAACTTGCTTACTTTTTGCTCATTGTAACGCATATATCTTCTTTCTTTATCTAGATTAACATGTTCATTCAATGAGCGCATATTCTATCACCTTTTTCCCAGGTATAAATTTATTCAATTGACTCAAACCCAGTTTTTCAACAGCAACAGCGATAAGCCGTTCTTCTGACAGTTCCTTCGAATAAAACCGGCCTGCGGCCAGCAGCGCCTCCTTTGGGATGAGACCAACAACCTCGCTCCCTGTAACTCGCACGCCCAATACACCGGCCTGTCTCTTTACCTCTTCAAATGCCTCATGCGGAGGAGTAATCTTATAATTCAGCAGGTTCATGGAAACCTGAGTAATATTGTGTTCCTTTAAATACACCCCCATGGCCTGTACGAATTTTAGCAGCCCTGGTATGCGCATCTTTCTCCCTTTTTCGTCAACCTTTACAACCCCTGAAGCCCTTATAATCCCTGAGATCCTGTTTGCTATCCGGACATCCTGTGCATCCAGATTCACGTTGTATGCAATCAAAAATTCACGCGCACCAATTACCGTGGCCCCTGTCCTTTTTACACTGTCATTAAATTCCGCAGGGCCGTAGTCGGGTCGCCACTTTTCGTCTTTAAATCTTTCAGGCAGGCCTTCGTATTCCCCTTTTCTAACGTCAGGCAACAAGCGCCGTTCAGGTTTGATTGCAGCTTCTCCGTACAGATAAACAGGAATACCAAGCCTCTCCCCTACTTCGTTTCCCAGTGTTCTAGCAATTTGAACACATTCGTCCATAGTAACGTTTGCTACAGGAACAAACGGACAGACATCTGTGGCGCCAATACGGGGATGGGCGCCTTTGTGCCGTGACATATCAATAACCTCCGCTGCCATCCCGATAGCATGGAATGCCGCTTCTTTGACCGATTCCGGTTTACCGGCAAAGGTAACAACGGTGCGATTATAGTCTGCATCTGATTCTACATTGAGCAGTTTAACGCCTTTCACCTTTTCGATTTCACTGACAATACTGGTTATATTTTTTGCATCCCGGCCTTCGCTGAAGTTCGGAACGCATTCAATAATTTTGTCCATTTTTTAAAATAAGGTGATGATAACTACCCCAACGATCATAACAACGCCGCCAATTAATCGCTCCATAATATTGGTCTCTTTAAAACAGATGGCGCCGTACATGATGCCGAAGAGAAGGCTCATACGTTTTACCGAAATAACATACGGCACCTCTGCGATGTTCACTGCCAGAAAGTGTGTAATGGTGGCAAAGGCAATGGCTAACCCGATCAGGTTAAACATGGTACCATGAGAAAATATCTGCTTTATTTTACCATGATTCTTCCATACAAGTACAGGAAAAAGGATTACCGCAAGGATTGGAAGATACGTTGCCGTAAAAAATAAAGGGCTGGAGTGCAGTATAGCCATTTTTCCCAGGTTTGAAGTGATACTGTATAGAAAGGCAACAATAATCATGTACACGGAGCCTCGTTCCCGTCCTACGGCTTTGAAGGGTTCCAATATGCCTTTTCTTGTAGTCTTCACATTCAGCAGGTAGGCTCCGGTAGCGGTAATAATAATACCCATTATTCCGAATTTATCCAGCCTTTCTCCAAGTATCAGATTTGAAGTAAAGATCATAAAGATAGGACTTAATGCCAGGAAGGGTAAAGTAATGGATAAAGGCGATATCTTGATCGCCTTCATATATAATATTAGAGCAATGGTCTCTAACGGAAGCAACGTGAATACTGCAAGAAAAAAATGGATGTCTAACCTGGGTATCTCTATGAATGGTAAAAGCAAGAGTAAAAAAGGCGTGGCGAATCCGGCACGCACCCAGGCAATAAGATACTCGTTACTCTCAGCAAGTGATTTTTTACAAAGGGCATCAGCTGATGCGGTAAAAAAGGCGCAAAGCAGAGACAGAAAGAACCAGTCCAAGGCAAACCATTGGGGAAAATATAAAATTCTAAAAATATTTTATCATTCTAATTCCAAATTCACAATAAATACCAAATAACGAATAAATTCTAACGAACAAAATTCAAAATTCCAAATAAATAGTTTAGGGCATTATAGTTTGTAATTTATTTGAGATTTGGAATTTGTGATTTATAATTTAAAATGATAAAACCTCTTTGGCTCCAGAAGGCTTATAATATTATAATTTATACCCGATTCCCCGAAGGAACTGCCTGCGGTTTTGGATATCTTTTTCACCCTCAACCCCACTAGGACTATAACCGTCAATAACACCCAGCACACCCCTCCCCTGCTCCGTTTCTGCTACAATAACCTGCACAGGATTTGCGGTCGCACAAAAAATGGAGCATACCTCAGGGCATACCTTAATGGCGTTCAGCACATTCACCGGAAATGCATCCCTGATGAGAATAACAAAAGTATGGCCCGCGGCAATGTTTCTGGCATTTTGGATCGCAATCTCCCTGAGAGAACTTTCATTCCCCTCTGCCCTGATGAGGCATTGACCGGAGGCCTCACAGAAGGCAATACCAAACTTGATGCCAGGCACCGAATTGACCATAATCTCATACAGGTCTTCCGCTGATTTAATAAAATGGGCGTGACCGATGATGATATTGGCACCCTCAGGAATTTCCATGGTAACGGTCTTTATTTCCATCATGATTAACCTGTAACAATTCAACTCACCACAGATAACGCTGAGATCGCTGAGACTAATGGGGAAAAAATGGATGAAATTACAAAAATTGTTCTGATTTCTCTACGTCCTTAGCGCCCTTTGTGGCAAAATATCGTGTTTATTTTAACTCTATAATGTTGACCTTCCCGAAGCTATCGAGGGGTTTATCGAATTTTTCCTCATCGCCAACAACAAGAATCTTGATATCACCCGGATGCAAATACTTCTTAGCTACCCGCTGAACGTCATCCAGGGTAACGGCCTGCACATTTTCCAGATACGTTTCGAGATAGTCAAGAGGTAAGTCCTCGTATTCAATATCGACCTTTTGGGCCACGATACTGGCACTGGTCGTAAACCGGAAGACAAACTGGTTCATAAAGGTTTCTTTTGCCAGCGACAATTCCTCTATATCAACCGGTTTCTTACGGATTTTATCTAATTCTTCCAGCGCAATCGAAATGGCGCGCCCGGTCGACTCCAGTTTGGTCTGACATGAAACAAAAAACATCCCTGTATCCCGTGCAGTTTGAAAAGCGCTGAAAGCAGAATAGGCAAGTCCTTCATCCGAGCGAATCCTGCCGGGAATGCGGGCAGTAAAGCTTCCGCCACCCAGGATGAAATTCATTATCATAACTGGAAAATAATCCGGACTTTTCCGGTGAATTCCAAGATGCCCCATAATCACATTCGCCTGATTAATATCCTTGTAGACATAGTGCACTGACTTTTCAAAGCGTTTTTCAACCTTTGGTACTTCCGGAAAATGAATATCTTCTTTTTTCCAGCCTGCAAATACCTCATTCAGCTTTTTAATGATTTCTTCCTTACTGAAATCACCTGAAACACCAAGGATAATATTATTGGGATGAAAATATTTCCGGTGAAAGGCAATGATATCGTTCCTGGTAATCTTTTCAATGGATTCCAGCGTCCCTTCAATCTTTCTGCTATAGGGGTGTTTGCTATCATATATGATCCTGCGAAATTCCCTGTGTGCAATTTGTGTGGGATTGTCATTCTCACGACGTATGGATTCAATGACTTCATCCTTTCTCATCTTTATCTTATCTTCTGGAAATGCTGGGTTCATAAGTACATCTGCAAAGATCTTTAAGCCTTTCTCAATGTCCTTCTTGAGCGTGGATAGATTTGCACTGCCCGATTCACGATCTATGGAGGTTTCCACTGAGGCGGCCATAAATTCGAGCTCTTCATTCATCTTATCGGCTGGCATGGATATTGTACCACCGCTTCTCATTACATATCCTGTCAGACTAGCCAGCCCTGCCTTTTCATGTGGTTCATAAACTGCACCAGTTCTGATGCGGGCGGTAATATTAAACAATGGCAGATTGTGGTCTTCCAGCAGATACAAAATCATCCCATTTTCCAAGACAATCCTATCCACTTTTGGGGGAACAAAATTGAGTGGTTTGAATTTGAAATCGGAAACAATCTTGGCGCCTTCAGACTCAGGCTTTCCCATTGACGGCTCAACAACACGTTCGTGTCCCTGAGACTGTGCAAAGATATTAATGGAATAAATGACGGAAAACGAAAATGCCGTAAAGAGAATCGAAAATATGAAACATTTATTTTTAATCACGTTAAAATCTCCCTGGTTTCTAATCTTTCAATGAATCGTTAGAAAATACAGAAGAACAGCCATTTAATAAGCGCCCGCTGGCTTTCCCACTTCATTTTTTTCTTTTGCCTCTTTCGTTTTACTGCTATTTTCCTTTTTCACCAAGATAGCCACGGTCCTATTGCTCTTTTTCAGATATTTATTTACCACCCTCATTACGTCATCTGCAGTTACCTGAGCCAACTTGTCCATAAAGGTGTTGATGTAGCGCCAATCGGAAAGAACTTCAAAATGCCCAATTTTGTTGGCAAGCCCCGAGGCGGATTTAAGGTCCCGGATAAAATCTGCTTCTAACTGATTTTTGATCTTCTGCAGCTCCCAGTCAGTGGGTGGGGTATTTTTTAGTTTCTCAATTTCTTCGTAAAACGCAGATTCTACCTCCGCCACCGTGTGTGGTGCCCGTGGTATGGCAATAAAAGTAAATGTATCCGGATATTTACCTATGCCATTATAAGCGCGAGCCATGACAGCTATACGTTTATCCTCAATCAGGGATCTGTACAACCTCGCGGTTCTGCCATCTGAAAGAAGGGAACTCACAACATCCAGGGCATACAGATCCTGATGGCCAATCGCAGGAATGTGGTATGAAATGGCTATATAGGGATTTGATTCAAACTCAATCTCAACCCGCCGTTCCCCCATCTGCTCGGGTTCTACAGTTTTTACCCTTGGGGGTGCAGGCTGTCTGGGAATATCACCAAAGTATTTTTCTACTAATTTTATTGCGTCGTCAGGATTAAAATCTCCTACCATAACAATTACCGCATTATTGGGAGCATAATATCGCTTAAAATACTCTTCTGTTTCTGCCTTAGTAATATTTTGTATATCGGACCGCCATCCAATGGTAGGCCAACCATAAGGATGCGCGATATAGGTCACTGCATTGAGATGTTCAATCAGCAGCCCCATTGGGCTATTTTCGGTTCTGAGTCGTCTCTCCTCCATAACAACGTCCCGTTCAGAATAAAATTCTCTAAGCACAAGGTTTTTCATACGGTCAGACTCAATAAATGCCCATAACTCCAGTTTATTTGCAGGAAGGTCACAGAAGTAATACGTCCCGTCAGTACTTGTTGCCGCATTAAGTCCGGATGCCCCGTGCCGCAAATACAAGGAAAATACTTCATCTTTCACCACTAAATCCCTGAGTTTTTTCCGAACTTCTTCCAGCTCCTTTTCAAGTAATTCAATCTTTTCCCTGTCGGCAGTCTCTTCTTTACCCTTTTCAGCGGAAATTTTCGTAACCAATTCGTCCTCTTTATCAAGCAATGGTTTTTCCGCTGCAAAATCCCTTGTTCCGAATATCTTTGTTCCTTTAAACATCATATGTTCAAAAAGATGCGAAACCCCGGTAATTCCTGGTCGTTCATCAACGGAACCTACCTTGTAGTTGATGCGTAATGCTATAATGGGAACGTCGTGTTTCTCCAGCATAAGCAACTTTAAACCGTTTTTGAGCACATACTCCTTAACGTCAAGCTTCAGAGAGTTTGCAAATGTCTCCCCTGTAAAAAGCGCAATAAAAGTTAAAACCGCAAAGATTGATATCAGGGTGTTCTTTTTCATTTTCATTATTCTCAATGCTCCTTAATTGTTTTACCAAGTAACACGATACCTGCTTATTCGAATAGTGAATTTTAAGATGAAAGTCAATACATTTGCAATGTAATTTTTTCCCATGTAGTTATTATTGCTGCATCGTAATCCTTTAAACACATCCAGTCAACAGAAAGTTTCTCGGCTCCCTTATAATATATTAAAATATATATAGTTACCCGAAAGAAATGGCTCTTGAATATCAAGATGCATTTATGTAATATACTACAGACCATTATTAATTGATCGTTAGAAGGGGGATTTTAGAAATTATACTAAGGAGTCGGTCATTATGGAAAAGAGTAGGTGTCTTGTTTTAATTGCAACTCTAACCGCATCTGTTTTTTTACTCAGCTTAGGAAACACAGGCTATGCGGGTGAACTGAAGCACGACCCGAATGCAGCAAAACAGCTGGAGGCTACAAGAAAAAATTTAAGCGGCCTTACAGAAATGAAATTTGCAGATGCAAAAAAGTATTACGAAGAATCACTTAAAGAATTAAATATATTAATTGAAAAATATCCTAAAACGCAGCAGGCACTGGAAGCAAAATTTTTTATAGGAAATATATATAATGCAATGCATAACTTTGATGAGGCAATCAAGTATTTTGATACTGTACTAAGTCATGAAGAGATTGACAACCTCTTCAGGGCAAAGGCATTGTTTTTTAAAACAAAGGCGCTGATAGCAAAAGGTGACATTGAAAAGGCAAAAGAGACGGTAGCGAAATTAAAACTAATCGATTCCAGGGCGGCCGATAGCTTTGGCAGTGAGCTGAGTGGTACGATACGGATTGGCATGGAAGCCCCAACATTCAATGTTATCGATTTTGACGGAAAGCCTGTTGATTTGTCGAAGAGTAAAGGGAATATTACTGTCCTTGACTTTTGGGCAACGTGGTGTGATCCCTGTGTCCAAGAATTCCCAAAGGTAAAAAAATTATACAGTAATTTCAAGAATAAAGGCGTTCTGTTTATTGGCATAAGCCTGGATGACGATATTGAAGATTTGCGGGGCTTTGTGAAACAGGAAGAAGTAGAATGGCCTCAGATATTCGATGGCAAACGGTGGAAAGGGACAATTCCCACTATGTATAACATCCAGTCGATACCCACGATGATTGTGCTGGATCGGGAAAACAAGGTACGTTACATAGGAAGCAGCACGGAACATGTTACCCAGATTGTGACGACACTTCTTACCGAATCAAAAGATCTGCCCTTATTCAGGTAAAAAGTATGAAATGGGTTTTATTACGGGAATCCTTCGATACCTAATTGCTTACTGAACTGGATTATCAGTAATAAAATTCCAAACACAATAATAGCAATTATTAATATCCAGTCTTTTTTCTTACTGGCTTTCGTGGTTTTTTCAGAAGAGGCAGAGGCTTTTAATCCTGTTGCCTCTTCTTGTTTTACGGTAATCGTTTCTGCGACAACCTCTGAATATTCTGAACCCGGATTTCTCTCCTTATCTGTTAAGAAAGGCACCGTCTTTTGCTGCCTGTGTACACCAGTTTTTGGTTTTTTTACCTGTGGAATTTGTGTTTTTTGTTGCGGTCTGGTTTCCGTATTTGCCTGTGTATCCGGTTGTCCCTTATCATCGGACAGTAAAGTCAAAAATTCACCGCAAAAACGGCACTTTATCGCTTCATCCTTGATTTCTTCGGCACAATAAGGACATTTCTTCATAGATATAGTTTATTCCTTTTTGGTTTTAAAGAAATAGATACCTAAAAAAGTAACAATGCATAACCAGATTTGTATTGTCACTATGTAATAAAAGAAACCTTTCACAAGTTTGCCAATATACGATTTCTTCCATTTCTCGGTACTTTCTTTAAAAGGACTCTTAAATAAAGTCGCCCCCACCTTCCTGAATGGTTTAAAAAGGTGTTTGTACGCAGGATCTCTTTTATCTACCTTAATGTATGGAGACCTGTACTCGGTTTCCGGCGCCGGCTTTTCCACGGCAGGTGGTTTGGAAGGCTCTGTATATCGTTTTTCAAGCTGTTTTGTCGTCTCTAATAACGACGGTTCCCTCGTTTCAACTACGGGCGGTCTTGCTGGTGGCCTGGTTTCTTCTGACGGCGGAGATACTGGTTTTATCACCATAGGTCTTACCTGTGGTGTTTCTGTTTCTGGCGGCTTAGATTCTACAACCCTTGTATCCGCTGAAGTCTTTTCCGGCGGCTTTGTTTCTGTTGGACGGGAGACTTCAGCCTTTATTTCGGAAGGCCGGGCTTCCTCCGGTTTGGATTTCTCTTCCTGCTCTTCCCCGCGCGGGGGTGGCGCGACAGGCTTAACCACCTGAGGAGAACCCACCGACATGCTCTGCATACGTTCCTCAATTAATTTTTTATATTTCTGAAGTTCCTGCTCTGCTTTGTCATTCATACCCAATTTTTTATATGCCAACCAGAGTCGCTGGTAGGCTTCAACATATTCCGGTTTAATCCGTGTTACTTTGGTAAATTCCTTAACAGCATCATCAAACATGTTCTGACGGAAATAGATACTCCCCATACCAAAATGCGCCTCGGCATGGTCTGGATTAATCTCTATGACCTTTCGTAACATCTCCAGTGACTGATCCAGCTTACCCAATTTGTATAAATTGTATGCATCAAGGTAGTATTTATTTGCCTCATCATCCCGCTGAGCAAAGAGCGTTTGCATACAAAATATACCGATGATAATAAAAATGGGCAGATATACGAGTGAATATTTTTTCATATATATGAATATTAACCGTTTTAAACTGGTTATACAAAACAAAATTTATTTAGTTCCCTTGAGCCTATTATACGAATTTAACGCCTGATTTGCCTCCTCTTCCATCCCCTTCTTCCTGTAAATCAGATACATCTCCTGATAAATGTTAACGAGATCTGGTTTTATGGTCAAGGCAGTTTTAAGCTCTGCAAGGGCATCATCAAGGATGTCCTTTTTATTGTAAATCATGCCCAGGGCTGCATGGGCCTCTGCAACGCGCGGGTTTTTATTCAGGGTGTCCTTCAAAATAACAATCGCATCGTCCAGCCTGCCTTGTTGTACATACTGTCCCACTGTCTGGAAATAGGACATGGAACGATGCAAGCGCTTTACGTATATAAAAAAACTAACAGAGACCAGGAGTATAACAAAAGCCGCCCCGATAAGCAGTAAGAGTAATTGTCGTTTCATAATTTCATCTTTACTGGATTGATAAGAAATCAGAGTTTATAACTATACGATACACACAGAAAAATTTAAAACCGGAATTATCGGCTGACCCTGTTACACGAGTCGTATGCCCAGTTCTTTCAGTTGCTGCGGATCCACTTCCGACGGTGCGTTTGTCATGAGGCATGTAGCCTTCTGTGTCTTAGGAAATGCGATAACTTCACGAATATCATCAAGCTGCAACAACAACGTGACCATACGATCGACACCAAGAGCAATCCCGCCGTGAGGAGGAGCGCCATACTTAAGCGCATCGAGTAAAAAACCAAATTTTGCGTATGCATTTTCATCATCGATCCCGAGTAAACGGAATACCCTCTTTTGTATTTCCGGCGTGTGGATACGAATGCTACCACCTCCGAGTTCTACACCATTAAGCACAAGGTCATATGCCCGTGCCTTAACTTCCAGGGGTTTATCTTCTAGGATTGGAAGGTCATCAGGATGGGGTGAAGTAAACGGGTGATGAAGAGATTCATATCGTTTTAAATCTTCGTTGTAATCAAACAATGGGAAATCCACAACCCACGAAAAATTGAATATATTTGTATCAATGAGTTTATTTTTATGCCCGAGGTGCAACCTGAGTTGTGCAAGAGACTGGGAAACTACCTTGGGTTTGTCAGCAACAAACAACAGCAAATCGCCCTTTTTCGCGTCCATATACCTTTGTAGCTTTTCCTGCGTTTCTGCCGGAAAGAATTTTGTTATAGAAGAGGACAAACCGCTTTCTTCCACCTTGAACCACGCAAGCCCCCTGGCTCCAAACTGACTTACAAAGGCCGTCAAATCATCGATGTCTTTTCTTGAAAAATTTCCGCAGCCGTTCGCATTGATACCCCGAACCTGCCCACCAGATTTGATCGTGTCCAAAAACACCTTAAAATCCGATCTCTGAACCACGTCAGATACATCTTTTATTTTCATGCCAAAACGTAAGTCAGGGGCATCGCAGCCATAAGAGGCCATAGCATCTTTATAAGAAAGCCGCGGGAAGGGTGTGACGATCTTTTTACCGATAACCTTGTCAAAAATCGCAACAATGAGTCCCTCAACAATCTGTATAATATCATTTTCATCTACAAACGACATCTCCATATCCATCTGGGTAAATTCAGGTTGTCGCTGGGCACGGAGGTCTTCGTCACGGAAACAGCGTACGATCTGAAAGTAACGATCATAGCCTGCTACCATGAGAATCTGCTTAAAAAGCTGAGGGGATTGGGGTAGAGCGTAAAACCTTCCTGGATTTACCCTGCTTGGCACCAGATAATCCCTGGCCCCTTCCGGCGTACTCTTTGTCAGAACGGGCGTTTCGATATCAACGAAATTCAGCCGGTCGAGATATTCACGTATCGCCTGGCAGACCTTGTGGCGGAAGATCAACCGCCTTTGCATTACGGAACGTCTCAAGTCCAGGTATCGGTATTTAAGACGTAATTCCAAAGATACTTTACTTTCGTCCTCGATTCCGAACGGAGGAGTTTCTGATTTATTTAATATCTCAAGGGCATCGGCGTACACCTCGATCTCGCCGGTATCCAGATTGGGATTTAATGTACCAGCAGGCCTTTCACAAACTGTCCCCTGCACAGCAACAACATACTCAGGTCTCAGTTGACCAGCGGTATGATAAAATTCGTTTCCTCTGTCAGGATTAAAAACCACCTGGGTAATGCCATATCGGTCACGTAAATCAATAAATATCAGCCCTCCATGATCCCTGATACTGCTTACCCAGCCCAACAGGGTAACAGTTGATTTCACGTCTTTCATGCGTAATTGACCACAGGTATGGGTTCGTTTCAATGTAGACATGTATAGACTATCTCCGGAGAATTTAGATTTTGTTACTTCTCGAGGGGTGGCTGTTGATTCTGGAACCACTTAAGGACTTCGCCCTGTCCCAGTAAAATTTCTTCACCGGTTTCCATAATCTTAACCTTAACGTCACCACGGGCCAGTTCATCAGGACCCAACACGACAACGTATTTTACCCCTAATTTATTTGCCATGCGCATTTGCGCCTTCGGACTTCTTCCTTCGTAATCAAAATCAGCGGAAATATCCGCCTTTCTTAAAAGATTGAGCAGATAAAAACATCTTTTTTTCGTTTCTTCTCCAATAGAAACAATATACACTAGCGGGGAAGGGACGGAAATTTCCTGATAAACGGATTTATTCTTTGCCATAACATTTTCAAGAGCCAGGATCGTTGCCTCCATTCCGATAGCGAATCCAACCGAGCCAATAGGAGGCCCCCCAATATCGGAAATCAGATTGTCATATCGTCCGCCTGCGCAAATTGCATCTCGAGCACCCAATGACGAATGGGTAATTTCGTAGACCGTTTTTGTATAATAATCCAGCCCCCGTACCAAATGAGCATCTGCAATGTAAGGAATACCAATCTCCAGAAGCGCCTCCCTCACTGCCCTTGCATGAGAATGGCATTCACCGCACAAATAATCATTAATAGAGGGCATGTGATGACTGATTGTTTTGCACTTTTCATTTTTACAATCCAGGATGCGAAACACATTGCGGTTAAGCCTTGACTGACAGAGTTCACACAACTCCTTTTCATATTCGCAGAGTTTTTCTTTAAGAATATTTCTGAAAATAGGCCTGCATTTTTCACACCCTATGGAGTTAATCTTAACCTTGTACCCCTTCAAACCAATGCGGTCGAATATCCTCGTAGCTATGCTGATGGTTTCCACGTCAAGCAAAGGATCAGCAGCGCCCACCGCTTCAATACCCATTTGGTGAAATTGACGAAGCCGGCCGGCCTGGGGTCGTTCCTTTCTGAATTGAGGACCGATATAATAAAATTTCTGAAATTTTTTTGTCTTATACAATTCATACTCTAAATATGCACGCATAACAGGCGCTGTATTTTCAGGACGCAGCGTTATACTCGAGTCATCACCCTCAGCAAACGTGTACATTTCCTTCTCGACAATATCCGTGGCTTCTCCAATACTTCTAATGAACAGGCGGGTATCTTCAAAAATCGGGGTGCGGATTTCATAGTACCCGCAAAGTTCAAACTCCTGCCGCCCAATTTCCTCGAGTTTTCGCCATAAAGCCCATTTTGCCGGTAATATATCCTCCGTACCTCTGGGCGCTTTGAAGACGTGTTCAATCTTCTTCTCGGTATTTACATTCATTCCATAGGTCCTGATTTTTAGAAAATGAGAATAAAAAAGTAATTATACTATGCGAGACACAATATGCAAGGCTTTCTTTCCCAGTTTACAAATAAAAAAACCCATCCGTGCTTGAGAACACTGAGTTTGAGTTTTTACCTTACCGGCTTATACCAATTTAAAAATCCTCCTTAATACTTATTTAAGACATCGACCATGAGTCAGAACCTTGTAATAGACAGGAACAGGAAAATGCATGTATCTTTGGCCAGACGATGCATCTGAATTTTGAAAACCGGAAATGTTCCGATGTGAAGAAACAAAAAAACAGAGAACTTTTGAGAATTCCTGTCGTTTAAATTTTTAATACAATCTTTCCAAAATTTTCCCTGTTTAACATCTTCTGATGAGCTGCGGAGGCCTCTTTTAAAGGAAATATACTGTCGATTACCGGTCTTAGCCTTCCCAATTCTACGAGGTTCAAAACGTCCAGAAGTTCCTTTTTACTCCCCATGTAACAGCCAATAATGGCGTGCTGCTTCATAAATAAGAATCGGATGTCTATGGTCGATACAGGACCACTTGTTGCACCACACACTACCATCCGTCCACCTTTAGTAAGACATTGCAGATTCTTTTCCCAGGTATCGGGGCCAATATGTTCAAAGATAAGGTCCACTCCCTTGTTATTCGTGATAAGCTTTGCCCTTTCTGTATAATTCTCTTCCGAATAGTCTATAACCTCATCAGCACCCAACCGCTTTGCCTTTTCCAGCTTTTCCTTCCCCCGGGCAGTGGTAATCACGCGCGCACCTGCCAGATGGGCTATCTGGATAGCGGCACTGCCAATACCGCTGCCAGCCGCATGGATTAACACATTCTCCCCCGGTCTGAGTTGTCCCCGAGTAATGAGCATGTGCCATGCCGTTAAAAACACCAATGGTACGGCCGCCCACTCCTCAAAGGAATATTTATCCGAAATGGGAATGATGTTGTCTACATGGGCCTTCGCAAATTCTGCATATCCTCCCTGAACCTGAAATCCCATTATCTTGAAGCTATTACACATACTGTCATTATTTGTGATACAATGCACACATTTCCTGCAGCGAACACCGGGGGCAATGAGGACCTTATCGCCCGGTCGAAAATTCTTAACTTCCATTCCTACATCGGCTACTTCACCGGCAATATCACTCCCCAGTATATGCGGCATAGGTATTTCTATTCCAGGTAATCCCTGTCTTACCCATACGTCTAAATGATTGAGTGCACAGGCCTTTACCTTCACCAGTACCTCGTAAGGAGAAATCTGCGGTTTCTCCATATCCGTATATGTCAGCTTATCCACTCCGCCATTTTCATAAAAGACGACAGCCTTCATAAATATCCCTCCTGAATATACTCAAAAGTGTCACAAATTGCGATTCGTGAAGTTGATACATGCACCTGTACCACTGGGGTGGCATGGACAAGCATGGCTTGCCCGTGCCTCTGTAAAACTGCTTAATACCTTGCACTGCAACAGTTGCACCTGTATTGTTTATTCAAATTTTCAAGTGGATGATTAACAAACAACTTCGCGTTAAGCTGAGGAATAAAATCAGACGCTTCTGCAAATACCACAAAGGAGCAAGGGCACAACCCAAAACAATATCCTCCATTTTACCCATAAAGATATGCGGGTATGAAAGATTATGCATGGGAAAACAAGTGGAATAAGCGGTGATGATTGTGCGCTACGGAATTAGACCGTAATTTTTCAGCGTTTTTACCAATTGATTCTCGTGTTCCTTCGTCATATCACACAGTGGCAGGCGCATCTCCCCGTTTATTTTTCCCATCAGTTTCATTGCAGTTTTTACAGGAATAGGATTGGTTTCAATGAACATAGACTTGCACAGTGGAAAAAGTTTGTGGTGACACTTCCTAGCTGCTTCGAAATTACCTGCCAGACAATACCGGGTCAATGCAGCCGTATCCGCCGGAACAATATTGGCCACCACGGAAATCACACCTTTCCCCCCTACCGCCATAATAGGCAGGGTGAGGGAGTCGTCTCCCGATAGAACCGTGATGTTGCATAGTTGCAGTATTTGAGTCGTTTGGTCAATACTTCCGCTGGCCTCTTTTATCCCAACGATATTTTTGATTTCAGAAAGCCTTGCCACCGTTTCTGGCAAAATAGATATACCAGTCCTTGAAGGAACATTATATATCACAATGGGGATATCAACCTCTTCCGCAATTAATTTGTAATGTCTGAAGAGTCCTTCAGGGGTAGGTTTATTGTAGTAAGGTGTGATAAGCAGGGCGCCATCTGCCCCTACTTTTTTGGCATGTTTCGTCAAACGAAGGGCCTCCGAGGTGTTATTTGAACCTGCTCCTGCCAGCACCTGTATCCGCCCTCCAACCATGCTCACAACTTCACCGATCATCCGCTCATGTTCCTCAAAGGAAAGTGTTGCGGATTCACCTGTAGTACCGCACGGAACAATCCCGTTTGTCCCGTTCTCAATCTGGAATTCAACGAGTTCCTTCAGTTTCTGATAATCGATTTGCCCATTTTTAAAAGGTGTTACTAATGCTACAAATGATCCCTCGAACATGGCATTCTCCTTTTATCTAAAAATATTCTGACGGCTTTGCTATACTATAACAGAAAACCTCATTTATTCAAGTGTTGAGAGACATGTCAACACAGAAAATATTGTTAAATCATCAGGAATCTGCAAGCCTTGAAAATGAGTTTACCTGTGAAAGTTGCGGGGAAATGCTAGAGCGTGATCTGCCTGAAAGCTGTGTTGAAAAGTGTCATATAGCTATAGGAAGTAAATGCGTGGGGAAAGAACGTTATCAAAAATATCTAAAAGGCAGAAAGTAGCAATAGTTCACCGCAGAGGGCGCAGAGAACGCCAGGAAAACACATAAATAATAAAAACGACGCTCCTTCAATAATCATTTAATGTAATATTTTAGTTTTTTGAAAATTCCCAGTAAAATGAAATCCGGCCTGCTTCGATTTCAGGCCTGAAAGGCCGTTAGGATATAATTAGGAGGCAAGGGCCCCTGATCTTGAATACAAAACAACAATCCCCAAAGGGGCGTAAGAGCTTCTCGATATTTCGTAAGACAAAACACTTACCATTTTCAAAATACTAAACTGATATGAAATTTTATAGCATAATACTACAATGCGCTTCATCGCAGCCATTACTCCCAGAGCACAATACCTCTTAAAGGCTTTCAACCCTTTGTCCAGGCATCTATCCAGGCCGTGATCTTCCAGGCGATTGATGTCCGATTCTACTGTTGAGTGCTTATACCTGAGTTTCTTAAAGGTCTTACTCGATTCCTCTGCCTGTCTCTCAATAACCGTATGCTCTACGATAAAAACCCTATTGATCGTTTGCCACCAGTATGTTATGTCATAATTCCGCCCTCTTGTTTGCCTTGCCTTTGTACAGCCACTACGCATGTGGCTCAGATAACGAATATGCCTTCTCTTCCACCGGTATCTGTTCTCCCTTCATCACCTTTCTCTCCACAAGCCCAATGTACCTTTTCAACATCCCATGAAAATACTCAAGTCTCTCTTTTCACGGCATATACCTCTACCTGATTTATTGAAAGTGATAGCGAAACCCTCACTTTTCGCCGCAAGTTTACCTCTCCTGCTTTAAATATTCAACACTTCTATCCGATTCTTTTGCCTTCTTCTCCTTGTATTATCAACCTTCGGCGGTTTCTAGTTCAAACACTATAATTATACTATCTACCATGAATACTAACCCTTTCCCCTGTTTTCAATATGGTAATCCTGCCAAAGTCGTCCATTCTGTTTAATTCTGTCGTGTTAAATACAGGACCGTCAATACATACCCGCTGGCCACTGCAGTCGCACTGTCCGCAGATACCAAACCCACATTTCATGTACCTATCAAGAGACACCTCGCAATCGATCCCGCGGTTTTTACATAATTCAACTACCTTATACATCATCTTCTCCGGACCGCAGGTATAGACCTTGCTGAAGACCTGTGTTTTTAGCAATTCCTTTAAAAAATCAACAGTTGTTCCCTTAAACCCCACCGTGCCATCTTCAGTACACAACTTCATTCCCGGAAAACGTTTTTGATAGATTAATTCAGAAGAAGTCCTTGCCCCCTGTATAATGGTTGCACCCCTTAATCTGTCCGCAAGGATTGCCAGAGACGCCATCCCAATCCCACCTCCAACAACACATGCATTTAAGTCTGTCTGCAAATCAAACCCCTTACCATAAGGGCCGCGTATTCCAATGATATCTCCGGTTTTTTTATTATGAAGGGCTTGAGTAAATACCCCCCTTTTTAAGACGGAGATTCCCACGATATCCTTTTGAATATAAGATATGGCAAAGGGTTTTTCATCAATAAGGGGTATCCATACCATGATAAATTGCCCCGGAACAAAATCCACATTCCACTTGAAAAAGAATGTTTTTACGCCCGGGGATTCTTCTACTGTATCGCAAATTTTTACCACCGTTGGCTGTTCAATCATGGGCAACACCTACAATATCATTAATGCTGCCAACACCGTTCTCTTGCATCCATCGGGTCATTTCTTCGCACACCTTTTTAAAAACATCGATACCGCGATAATAAACCCCCGTCCCTATTCCCACGGCAGAAGCCCCTGCCATCATCATCTCAATGGCATGTCGCCCGGTGGATATACCCCCTACTCCAATAATGGGAATTTTTACGGCCTTGTATAAATCATACACACACCTCAGGGCAATGGGTCGTAAGGCATCACCTGTTACACCACCCACCATGAAACTCAAAACAGGTTTTTGCGCCTCTATATTGATAATCATACCGGGTCCCATTGAATTCACGGCCGTAATGGCATCGGCGCCAGCATCTTCTGCGGCCTTCGCAATCGTACAGATCCCCGGGATATTGGGGGATAGTTTCACGAATATGGGCAATTTGGTTGCCTTTCTCACATAAGAGGTTATGGCAAACGTAGCTTCTGGGGTTCCCTGCCCGGCGAGGAGCCCAAATCCTGGGGTATGCGGACAGGAAAGGGGTATTTCGATTGCTGAAAAATTTACCCCTGCTAGGCCTTCCACAACCCGTACAAAATCATCTTTCTGTGTACCGATGACACTTGCTATCACCGGCACGTTGATATCCAAAAGGTTGGAAAATTCCCTGGCGGCCGCATCTACACCTGGATTCGAGTAACCTACTGCATTAAGCATGCCTGCCTCAAAGGTAATAACAGTGGGGTTTTTGTGCCCTTCCCGGGGTTCTGTACTAATAGATTTAATCGTTACAGCACCCGCACCATTCTCGGCTACTCTTTTCAGTAATGCCTTAGTGGTACCCAAAATCCCGGATGCCAGGATAGTAGGATTGGTTAATTTAATATTGCATAAATTGACAGAGAGGTTTATATCCGGCATCAGGACAGCTGAAATCAAAAATAGAATTATTCACATCAAAATTAATAAAGAGATTTATTATATATGCAAAAATTAAAAATCAAAGTGCAAAAATATAAATAAAACCGTAAAAATTGTGAAATGATTTCTTATTGACAATCAAAAAAACTGATATAATATCTTCCAAAGGCTCCGCCGGAATAAACAATATTCCCGAATCTTTCAGGCATAAAAATTATGAATAAAATTTACCCTATCAGGGTTTTAAACCCTGACGGGGCTGACTCACGAATTTCGCGCTTCGGATCCCCATTTTCATGAGGACGAGTTTTGTCATTTCCGACTTATTCAGGAGGTATTTTGAGTTGAAAATTCTTGGAATCGATCCGGGTACGCAGGTTGCCGGTTATGGTGTAATAGAAATAACGGGTTCAAAGATAGTCGCTGTAGAATATGGTTCTATAAAAGCCGATAAAAACCAAACCTTTGCACGACGGCTCCAGACTATCCATGGCAGGATCATGGATATTATATCGAAACATCAACCCCACCAGATGGCCATCGAAGAGGTCTTTTACAGCAAGAATATCAAGTCGGCAATAAGGATTGGAGAAGGAAGGGGCATTGTCTTTTTATGTGCGGCATCGGCAAATATACCCATTACCGAATACGCTGCTACGGTTATTAAAAAGGCGGTTGTCGGAAACGGAAACGCCCAAAAGGAACAGGTTCAGGAAATGGTAAAGATCATCCTCGGCCTGCCCGAAATCCCTGAGCCAAGAGATGCCTCGGATGCGCTTGCCATCGCGATCTGTCACAGCCATAATTTTGGCATCTGCTGAGTTCCCGTTCCATAAACCAGGAACCAATTTTTCCTGCGCATTAATGATTTGACAAAATATCTCTCAATCAGTAGGATACTCTTTTGATTTTTATCTGAATGATTTGTTATAAGTTACACTATTGGATTTATCCGCTGCAATGGACAAATTTCATGTAACAACACATTCCCGCGAAGAGTTTATCGATATCACCGATGAAGTGAAAGCAATCCTGAAAAGGTGCGGGATCAAGGAAGGAATGTGCACTGTATACGTACCCCACACTACGGCCGCTGTCACAATCAATGAAAATGCCGACCTTTCAGTCAGAAAAGATATATTAAACGAACTAAACAAACTAGTGCCGCGGGATGACCATTATACCCATATGGAAGGTAATGCCGCTGCTCATATCAAGACCACGTTAGTAGGTTCCTCAATATCTGTACCTGTTTTTGGAGGAGAACTGGCACTCGGTACATGGCAGGGTATCTATTTTTGTGAATTTGACGGCCCCCGACGCAGGGAAGTTTTTGTGCAAATTACAAAACGTGAATAGTGCCCGAAGCAAACACAATGCAGCGGTCAATTGTCGCTGGAATCTAAAAGATGCCATAAAGGTTTTTCTCGCCTACGTGATCCTTATGTTCGTCGGGATGCCCCTCATCGCACGGTTCATCAGTGTACTATTTGGTTTCAATATCCTGAGCAATGTCGAACACCGTAGCCTGATTCTCTTCATCTCCCTTTTTATTAATTTGTTGATCTGTACCTATATATTGTTTATTGTCCGCGTTCAATATCATCAATCAGTTACCGTCCTGGGACTGTCTGCCGTAAATTTATCTGCCAATATGAAACAGGGTGTTAAACGATACGCGATTACACTTCCTGTCATAATACTCGCAGGATTTATCATCAACTTGATTTCCAGTTATTACGGACAAACCCCTGAAATGCAAGACGTAGTCCGATGGGTGCTGGAAGAAAAGTCTCTCTTCATCCTGGTCAGTTTGATATTTTTCGGGATCGTTATTGCTCCTGTCATTGAGGAGATTATGTTTCGTGGATTTCTGCAACCGGCACTGAAAAACTCCATTGGCAGCCGATATGCCATTGTAGTAAGTGCGTCGCTTTTTGCTGCTGTGCATATGGATATCTTTGCCTTTTTCCAGATATTTATCCTGGGGATACTCCTGGGTTATCTGTATGAAAAGACGCAAACTCTTGTCGCGCCTGTCGTAGTACACATCCTGCACAATTCTTTAACGCTGATTTTTTTACTCTATTTCAAATATTTTTTGAAAGGAAAGGTTCCGGTATTTTAACCCGAAAATGGTAACAATTCACTATGGAGACACAGAATATTTACAGAAAATATAAGTCGAAATTTGCTGTTTGGAGGCAATAGTATTCCTTGTGTGTCTGTAGTAAATTGTTTATAATAAATACTTGGAGGCATTATGTTTAGAGATGTAGATGAACAATTAGAGGCTATACTGCGCGGGACGGTGGATGTTGTTACAAAAGAAGAGCTGATCAAGAAACTGAAAAGGTCACACAAAGAGAATAAACCACTCCGTGTAAAACTGGGGCTTGACCCCACTGCACCTGACATCCATATCGGAAACGCCATACCCATCCACAAATTGCGTGTATTCCAATCGCTGGGGCATACTGCTATCCTAATCATCGGGGATTACACCGCTACAGTGGGCGACCCTTCAGGCGTCAATAAAACACGTCCCATGATTACCTACGAAAAAGTCCTGGAAAATGCAAAGACTTATCTTTCCCAGGCAGCAAAGATACTCGACCTCAAGAAAACAGAAGTTGTTTATAACAGCGAGTGGTTCAAAAAGATGACCTTTCACGAAGTCATCCAGCTCGCAGCAAAGATGACTGTGGCCAGAATGATGGAACGCGATGATTTTACCAAACGCTATAATGCCGGTATTCCCATCAGCGTCCATGAATTCATCTACCCCCTTATGCAGGGCTACGATTCCATCATGGTGAAAAGCGATGTAGAACTGGGCGGCACGGACCAATTATTCAGTCTGCTTGTAGGAAGGGACCTGCAAAGGGATGCAGGCGTGGAGCCACAGGTTGCCTTGACCACGCCACTCCTCGAAGGAATCGACGGGAATAAGAAGATGAGCAAGAGTCTGGGAAATTATATCGGTATAACCGAACCACCCGCGGAAATATTTGGCAAGGCAATGTCAATCCCGGACAATCTGATGCGGAAATATTTTGAACTTGCAACAGACCTGAGTACCGACGAGATTAACCGACTCCTTGATGCCCGCACGCATCCGCGTACAGCTAAGGCAGCCCTTGCAAGGGCAATCGTTCAGCGGTATTATGATAGCAAAACTGCCGAGGCTGCGGCAGCGGAGTTTGATCGTATCTTTAAGGAACGTGAACTTCCGGATAAAATTCCTGAAGTCGAAATATCAGGAAGAGAACTGGCCGACGGGAAGGTATGGATTGCGCGGCTTATCATCCTGTGCGGTTTTGCCGCAACCAGCAGTGAGGCACGCCGGCTGGTTCAGCAGGGTGGAGTAAGCGTAAACGGCGAGATCGTTGACTGTCCAACCTCAAATATCGAGATAAAACCTGATATGATACTCAAGGTGGGAAAACGCAGGTTTGCACGAATAGTAGTGAAAAAATAGCACCGGATGCCTGAAAATGGATAACATCCTGATTGTCTTCCTTAAATATCCTGAACCAGGACGGGTAAAAACCCGTCTTGCAAAGGATATTGGGAATGAGAAGGCATGCCATATCTACAAATTACTGGCAGAAAATGTTATCAGAAATATCTTCCGGAAAAATCAAAGGGCATATGATATACATATCTTTTTTACTCCATCTGATAAAGAAAATGGAATCAGGGCATGGATGAAACCCCTTGTTGGCAACAATCCGGAATCCAGCATATATTATATTCCTCAGAAAGGCGCTAACCTGGGTGAAAGAATGTACAACGCCTTTATGCAAACACTGCAAGGAAGGCATTGCAAAGGAATCTCAGAACAGAATCATTCCAAACAGATGCTTCCCGATGTTTCCAGGCAATTCCCGCTTAACAAAGAGAATTTACATGAAATTAACAGAGCGGAAAGCGCAACTAACCACAATCGGATTATCCCTTACCATGCCTTCCCTTCGCATGAACGGTACATCGTCTCGAGTAATCAGTCCGGCAATGGGAAAGAGATGAAAAAAATTACGAAAACCTGTTATTACGTGAATAAAGAAAATAATATTTCATCACGTAATGCGATAATTATAGGAACAGACTGTCCGGGGACCGATGCCCCCTTGATTGAACATGCGTTTGAATTATTGAAGGAAAAGGACATCGTTATCGGACCTTGCAAAGACGGCGGCTATTACCTGTTAGGTATGTCAAGACTCGTATCTGATTTGTTTGCAGATATACCATGGAGCACTGACCGTGTATTTGACGTAACGATGGGAAAAATACAGAAAAACAATTTGTCCTGCAGCGTTCTGAAGACCTTGGCGGATATTGACAGGAAAGAGGACTTGTAAATATATAACATGAGCGAATATAAAAAGATTAAAAATACCATTACATTTATAAAGGATACGAGTTTTGATTTTAAAAAGACAGACGACCCTTATATCATTGAGGCATATATACCAGAAGAGTATAATTTAAAAACTTCCGGAGAAGGTCTGCAACTGGCAAACAGAAACGAATTAAGACACCCCGTAGGGGTTGTTGCTGCAAGGTCCCTGCGGTATTTCAGCACAAATGGAGAAGGATTTAATATCTTTCGCGTACGCGATATGGTGGTCTGGAGACTCAGGCATATTTATAACAGCTTCAACTGGTGGTATGCCTACGTGGTAAATGCGGAGGGTGAACGGAAATATATGCCCATGCTATATATAGGAGAAACATTTGGCACAGCCGCAGGGAATGCAGGCGAAGTGGATATCGTGCCAAGTGCATTTGAAAACGACCGATGTATTGTCAATCAGGAATGCGACGGTGGGGCGATTTTCGCCGTCGGGTATAGTGAAAGAGGTGGTTTGTTTAATTCTCCAGACATGTATGGGGTCAAGACGGTCGTTGGAAATAAATATAAAGGGGCTGGTGTTAATGTAACACAAGGTATTACAAAGAATCTGCGGCTTATGGCAGCGCATACACTGAAAGCCAAAGGCAAAGAGGTCACTCCGCAGAGTATTTCTGATGAAATCAAAGAGATAAAAATTGTCATCCTGGACAGACCAAGGCATGAGAAGCTCATCAAAACCGTTAAAGAGCTTGGCGCTCATTTAATCCTTGTTAAGGATGACGATCTTACGCCCACCCTTGCAGTCACAGGAAATGAGATTGACCTGATTACCGGAGTAGGAGGAATCCCTGAAGCGATATTAAGCGCAATTATTATAGAAAAATTGGGCGGTGAAATGAGTCTGAGGATTTTACCAGCCGAGGTAGCGCAGGATGAAAAGTTACTGCGTAAGTTAGACAACTGGAATCTCTTCAAAAAGAATGAAATTGACATTTTAAAAAATTTCAGGATTGTAAGACCCGGCACAGAAAAAGAAGGCGAGAATCCGTGGGACAAAGTCTGGACTTCAAAAGATCTAGCTCATGGCGCAGATATGGTCTTTACGGCCAGCATCATTAAAAAAACCCCATGGATACGATTCCCTGACGGAAGAGAGGTACCAGGAGTAAAATTAGAACCTGAAACAGGAGAAGTAACAGTACATGTAATCCGTGTCGCCGGTAATAACCTTGAAATCGCTCCTGTCATTTACACAACAGCGATCAGCAAATACCTGAGACAATATAAAGAACGGTTAAGAGCAGGCGCCGCGGTGGATGGCGATTTGCTCATCCATCTGGGGATGGCATACGCAGAGTACGGCATGTTTAAAAATGCAAGAGAAAGCATACAGAAAGCCCGAACGTGCGATGCCAATGAGGATTTCCAGCAGAAGTGCGATGCCCTGTGCGAATATATTGAAGGACTGGATACCCTTACCAGCAAACATGCCCAGACGCCAGAAACCCTGATAGAGCATTTTAAAAACGTATGTCGTTTAGGGAGAAAGGATGACGTATGGCTAAAATCCAAGCTTATGATTAAAAGATTTTTTGAGTATCTCGGAGACAAGCATTGTCATGATCGCAATTATGAGACTGCCCTTGCGTGTTATAAAAAGGCATTGCAATACAGCCCACAATTGAATCTCTACCGTAAGGTGAATTCTATCCAGATGCGGGATATCCTTAAAGAATATTTTGATCTGATTGACAAAATATATAAAGAACTCAATTACAAAGAATCTGAATATCTTGAAAAATACAAACTTGGGGTCGCATTGGAAGTTTTTTACAGTAGCGAGCGGTATTTAAAATCCTCTTGCAGGGAACCATGGCTTATCTTCTTCAGAAGAACCGTATTACATGGAAAAAGTCCTTCTTACAAACTGGCCATACTCATCAAATTATTAAGATTATACAAGAAACTGAATACTGCAAACGATGAGGAGCTTTCCCTTTTTTTAAACAGAGAATTTGGAATGATAGGAGATGAAATAGAGAGTATTCTCAATTATAAGAGGGTGCATAAGAAATTTCACTCTGTAAGTGAGCTCTATCGCGTAAATGGATTATGTCTGGAGAGTTTGCTGAAGTTATTTATCCCGCACGTAATCGTGGAAAGCCACAACGAACTGGAGGATGCCGATATCCCGCTAAGCATCAGTCTTGTCGAGGTAATGGAAAAGAGATATAAGAATATGCTGGAGGAACTTAAAGAAGGATACCGGAAAGATGCGCAGGAACACTCATATGCAATGGCAGAGGCATATCATTATGTAGGTCTGGCTCTTTACGACATCGGAGATGATGAAGGTGTTAAAATCTACTATGAAAAGGCTATCACAAAATTTCAGGAGATTATAGAGAAGTTTGAAGGGATAATACCGGTTAATGCCCAGTACCGTATTGGTAATCTTTACGAAGAATTAGCCCTGCTCTATGAGAATGAGCAGTGTGAATATTACAAAAGGGCGGTAGATGCCTATACCCGCATCATAGATGAGCAGCAATCAGCAAAATTATTTGGTTATATACACGGACTGGTTTCAGTCAGAATAGAACAAGCCAGGGAGAGGGTGAAAGACGTAAAAAAAGAATTACAAACCGCCGAAACCCCAGAAGAGTATCCTGCAGAAAAACGAAAAAGCCCCAGGCGATGATACAATACACAGAGGACAAACACCTTACCCAGACTATTATACACAGGCCATTAATCATACCTGTTCAAGAATATTCAACAATTAAGACATTCGAGGACAGACTTAGTCGGAAATACAAATCCCCGTTTCCCATTTTCGCGAGGACAAATTTCACAAGGACAAGTGCGTCATTCCTGCCCCCCTATTTTCATGAGGATAGATTCCAGCGGGAATCCAGAAAAATAAAAAATACCGAATTCTGAATCAAATCAGGAACGACAGACTGTTGTAAACTTAATAGCACCATGTATATTACAAGCATTGGGAACCAAATCAAAAAATCAGGTAAAAACCGTAAGCTTGAGAACAGGCAGTGACAGTTTACTTAAAGACAAATTTTAAAATAAGGGGATGTCGCAGTAAGCGACATCCCCTTTGTTTTTTATCCTTCTCAGTTTGACGAAATCTCCTTTTTAGAATCCGATCCTGGCAATTCTGGAACCCCATACAGCAGCAGCGTTAATTTTCTCGTTTACTATCCACGCGCGTAATTGATTGGCTACACTTGGATCAATGGTAACGGCAGAGTAATCACCCCATCTCTGCGCATTAAAACGTGCGTCATAGTTTCCTGTCAAACTTACCGGGCTGGTAAATAGCGCAGAACCGGCACCTATGGCTGGCGGATCGAAATTCCTCCGGCCTGAAATTCTTACCTGCGCTCTTATGCCAGCAGACGCATTAGTCGATGACCATGTTACGTACACATCATTAAAGTCGTTTGCGGCAATCGAGGCATTAAAATCAGAAGATGTTGTAGACGCCCAGAATGTATTATCTATGAGAGCCGTTCCCACCCACCAGTCAATCTGATACCATTTGCATGCAGCACCAAAAAAATTGACTGAATGGATTTGATAGAGATTGTAGCCAATCTGGGTACTTGCATTAACAAAACGGGCGTCTGATGTGTGAAGTACATGTGTGGTGCCTGGTTGCGGGGCATTTGGTGGAATAAAAAAATCCACGGTATCTATAAAATACGGTCCCCATAAAAATGCATAAGCTGGATTTTGAGCATTTTCCAGGTAATAGATGTATAGTCCGGTATTAACTGCATATGCGTCAGCGCACACAAGAGCTGCCCATTTATCTGAATCGCGCACGATGGGTGGTGTAAGGTTCCACCAGAGACCATCCCAGATATTAAATGTTACCCCTAACCCATTGTATATACGGGCCTTTGCAAATGTCATCATACCTGAACGAACTGTGTTGCCAAAAATATGCGCCGTGATTATTATGGCGTCCTGGGTCATACCGAGCTGGGGAAAATCCCAGAAATCACGCCCATAAATAGCCCCCACATTGATTGCGTAGATCCAATATGCACCTAAAGCATTTGACGTTTGGGAAATTCCAATAAAATGCCACTGGTCACCGTCCGCTTCCGGAAATCCCTCTGCTGTAATTATAAAGCGGTTCCATAGATGGTCGTAAATGCACCTTGGGTCAAACAGCGTTTGTTCAAAATATCCGAAAAAAGCATTCAGTGATACACTTCCTTGCAAAAGCTGATCGCTTTTTCTATAAATATCAACGTGAGTATTCGTCACCTGGACAAAATGTGTTCTTCCGACTGCTCCATGTGTGTCTGGCGGATACAACCCTCCTGCAGTTGTCTGATTGACTCCGTCAAAATTGATACCCCTCAAACCAGGAGGGGCTAAAGGAATTGGCGTTGCTCCACTATCAGCGGAAGATCGTTCTCCCCCTTCTTTTTGTGCCTTTTCCTTCATTTCGTTATACTTCTGCATATCCTTAGGATAAAATGGTATTTCCTTCGGTTCCGGCTTTTCCATGGTGGCATCGTCCTTCTTCATATCATCTATTGACCGGGGTTTTGCGGCGTCCATCTGAGCACTCTGTTTTGGCACTTCCTTTCTGTATTCTTCAACAAGTCTCGGCGCTTCATTTGCCCCCATGGCAACAATTGCAGGTAACAATAAGATCACCTGCGACAACAATATTGACTTAATCATCCTACACATACCCTTCTCCTTTCTGTCCTTCTCCCTTTCTGAATTCAAAAACTAAAAACAGGATTATCAACTGATTTTTTTGATGCGCCTCCTTTCGATATGTAAAGATTCAAAAATAAAAAAACCTTACTGCAAAGATATTTACGGAAAAACATCTTCGGCAGTAAGGCTGTCTCTATGAAATATGCGAGATGCAGGGGCGTATTGCAATACGCCCCTGCAAAAGACCCTGTTACTTTGCGCCCCCGGATCACTCCGGGTTTGCCCTTATCGTGATGATATTTCTATTGGATTACTATAGTGTATTTCCTTTTCCCTAATCAAAAATATAACAAGGACAAATAAAAATCTCATAAGCCATTATTGTAGATATCCTGCACCTCCTGTTCGGTCAACGCCCGTTTATAAAGTCGGACATCGTCAAGAATACCATTAAAATACCCTGCATTTACCCGTGAATATCCTATCCTCATGTCTAAATATGCTGTTAAAGGGGCTACAGTATTCCCTGCAGAATGAGTTTGCGTATCCACCGATGCGCCATTCACATAGAGCCTTTGTTCACCCGTGGTCTTGTTGTATGTGCCTACAACATGGTACCAGCCTCCCACTGAATTGCCTAAATTCAATCGGGCAGTTCTCATGATTTTTGCGCCTCCTCCATCCTGTGTCACCAGGACAAACTGGATAGTATTTGGATTGCCTGACGGGAATCTCAGTTCAAATCCCTCCCGCAACTGTACGTTTGAATTATTCCTGAATCCGCTAAAGATGGCGTCATTCCGCGTTGTGTCATTGGCATTTTTGTAAAACCATGTGCAGACGGAGACCTCGTCATTGTTTATCCGCGGAATCGTCACATAATCATCGAGCCCGTCAAATTCCAACCCACCTCCGCTCTGCCCCGTTGTCCATGTAGCCCCTCCATTGACCGCACCGTGGTTGCCGTTGCCTGAGATATCATTGGCAATGGCGCCCGACTCTTCATCAAGGGTATAGTGCGCCTGAATGTCCCCTGAAAAGGCGTTATATAAGGTGCGTATTTCCTGGTCACTCAAGGGTTGATTGTACAGTCGGACGTCATCAATAACGCCGTTGAAATAACCAACATTTACCCTCGAATGTCCTATTCTCATATCGGAATAATATGTCAACGGCACTGCCGTATTCCCCGCCGGATGGATTACGGTATGAACCAACTGTCCATTTATATATAACCTCTGTTGACCCGTTGTCTTGTCATAGGTACCCATGGCATGATACCAGATACCGACGGAATTAAGCAGATTCTTTCGGGCAGTCCGAGTTGTCCTGTTTCCACTCCCATCCTGTGTTACTAGGACAAACTCAATGGTATTAGGGTTGCTCGACGGAAACCGCAACTCAAACCCCTCACGCAATTGCAGATTCGCATTGTTTCTGAATCCGCTGAAGATGGCATCATTGCGGGTCGTATCATTAGCGTTCTTATAGAACCATGCACCAGCGGACACTTCGTCATTATTAATAAGAGGAATTGCCACATAATCATTCACTCCATCAAAGCCCAGTCCCCCTCCGACCTTGCCCGTTGTCCACGTGGCGCCCCCATTTATAATGCCGTTATTTCCATTCCCTGAGGAATCACCGGCAACGGTGCCACTGCCTTCTTCAAAGGCATAATGTGCGATGGGATATGCAAAAGGATTAACTTGCTGCAATGCATTACGAAGATTTAATCGTCCCCCACTAACGGTTTTTCCATAAAGAGACGCAAGGGGGTCAACTGTTGTCAACAAAATACCCGTCACGTCCAGATAGTTTGCAGCAGGACTGTAACCCCATACAAGGGCAGCCGCTCCGGCAACATGAGGGGTTGCCATGGATGTCCCGCTATACCAATCGTAGTTATTAACAGTTTCACATATTGTGTCCATACTCTGTATACTGACATCATCAATATATACGCCATCACGAACAACTGAATAGTCGGTTATCAGACGAAACCTGCACCTGAATTGAGACGTTTTAACGTTTGATGGCACCACAAAGCTAAAAGGTTTCCAGCCGGACGAGCCGTTCAGTGTTCCTATAACTTGCCATGTCACTCCGCCATTACCTGAAACCTCCACATAGAGATAATCATAACCTGTCTCCAGGTCATACTTTGCATTAAAGGAAATCGCAACCTGATCAGCTACGCCAGAGAGGTTAAGATCGCCAGCCAGCATGAAATAGGAATCAGTATAATTCTGGTAATACGCATATGGACTGTCGCTCCACGCATTGCCCGGACTTGAGGACTGTTCGTTCGTTATAGCCCATGCGCTATTTGTACCGCCGGTTGTCCAATTCCCTCCACCTGACTCCATATCGTCGAAAAACAAGGTTGAATTACAAACAGAATTACAATTCTCAGACGATGGTGTTGTACTCAATATACTCACGCCGGGCGCTCCAAGGTCTACGCTGGTAGCCCCATAACAGGAGAACCACGCAAGGCCATCATTATGATCGGTAGCGGCCACCGCAATGATATTATCCAGGTTATAACTTGCGGGATACCTTGGCGTGACATCATTGTTCGTTCCGGCGTTGCCGGCGGCGGCCACAAAAAGGATGCCTCTGCTTCTCAGCTCATTTATGGCATCATAAAGGGCATTCGAATATCCACCGCCACCCCAGCTATTGTTTGTAACCTTTATGTTTACCCCTTTATCTCTCATATCAATAACATATTCTATACATGTAACAGCATCGGATGTCCAGCCAGACCCATTCGAACTCAGGAATTTTAACCCCATGATTTTAACCTGCCAATTCACCCCAACCACGCCTTCTCCATTATTTCCTGCTGCGCCAATTGTCCCTGAAACATGCGTCCCGTGACCGTGGTCATCCATGGGGTCGCCGCTTAACATTATAGCATTGATCCCATGTAGATCATCAATAAAACCGTTTCCGTCGTTATCTATCCCATCCCATGGCGCTTCAAATGGATTTACCCATATATTTGCCTGTAAATCACCGTGTATATAATCCACCCCTGTATCTATTACGCCGACAACAACACCGGAATTGCCCTTGAGTAAATCCCATGCCTCAGGTGCATCAACATCCGCATTTGCAGCGCCGCCAGTTTGTCCCGTATTGTGTAAACCCCATAATTCTGAAAACCGCGGGTCGTTTGGTATAGTAGAATCTATTGACATCCTGTAATTAGGCTCGGCGTATTTCACCTTTGCAGTTTTTTTGTAATCATCTATCGCTTCCTGCATATCTTTGCCTTCTGGCAATTGAACTAATTGTACCTTTGTCTTTTTATACGTCCTTTTAACGCTTGACCCTACACCTTTATGAATGGAATTGGCTTCTGATTCGGAGACTTCATCCTTAAACTTTACAAGAAGCTCACCCTTTTTATATTCCGGAGGCGATCCGCCTTTATCCGACTTCTCCTCTTTTTGGAAAAATTTATCCTTCTTATTACCTTTATCCTTGTCTTGTGATGTCATTGATTGGTTAGTTTCGCTGTCCGAATGATCCCCACCATAGACATTAAATCCTTCGTTGACACAAAAAACTGAAAAAAACAAGGCGAAAAAAATAAATAGGGAACACATGCACTCTTTTTTAAACTTTAAAACTGCATTTTTAATATACTCCACAATACACCTCTTTTCTCATTCTCATCACGATAGAACCAATTTTTGTTTAACCGTTATCTCTTCAGTCGTGGAATTCACAATACTAACACCTCTGACAAGCTCCAAGTTTATTTTGTGACAAAACACATCTTCCTTAAACAAAAAGCCTTACTGCAAAGATATTCATGGAAAACATCTTCGGCAGTAAGGCTGTCTGTTCGATATGTGAAATGTAGGGGAGGGTACAATACACACCTACAAAAGACCCTGTTACTTTGCGTCCCCGGATCACTCCGGGTTTGCCCTTATCGTAATTACATTTTTATTGGACTACCTGCTACATAGCGTATTCCCTTCTCCAAAGTCAAAAATATATAACAAAACCAAATAAAAATTCGTTACTAACTAAAACTGGAGAAAAAGACCTCACAAGAACATCACAAGTTGAAATTGTTTGCATCAAATTGTGTGCCCTGATTAGCAAACAAAATGGATTTTTATAATTATATTATTGTAGTTTTATATTAAAGCACTTATGAATCGTAAAAGTTGGATGAATGATATATGGGGTATTTGTAAAATCAAATAAAGAAAGTGTGACATGACACACAAGTGTGACGTCACACAAGTGTGTCATGTCACACTTATTGGACAAGGTAAAATATCTATAGGCCGAAATGCTCACATAATGAGCATAAAAATGTTTGTCTCTTAAATACAAGTCTCCATTTCTGCTAATAGTAGGTCTGAAAAAACAAAATACACAATCGGCGCTACTTCCGTGCAGTTGGAATAATATTCAATATTTCTCGTTTCCCATTCCTTGACACTACTACCTCGATCTGTTTACCAACCCCCACGCTGTCCATCATGTAATTATAATCGTAAATATTCATCACCTTCCGTCCGGCAATTTCAGTTATAATATCGCCGTCCTTCATCCCGCATTTCTCCGCCGGGCTATCCGGTTTGACCAGTTTGATCTTTACACCGTCTGTGTTTTCGTAGCCGAAATCAGGAACGGTCCCCCAGTAAGTCCTGCGTGAAACCTTTTCTCTTCCAGATTCACCAGACTGCGCAACTTTTACGTAACCGGGTCGTTCAGTACCCCTGATTACATCAAGAACAATTGACCGTGCAAAATCTGCTATTCTCACCATGCCCTCATAATTAAGGGTCTCCGGGTCGTCCGTTGGTCTGTTATAATCTTCGTGCACACCAGTGAAAAAGTGGATTATTGGTATCTCCTTCTGATAGAAGGCCGTAGCATCTGTTGGCAGGTAAGGGTCGCTATGGAGCTTTAAATTAAATCCTGCGGTTACACTATATTTTTCAATAAGCCTTGCCCAGGTACCGGAAGAGCCTGTTCCTTCAACGATCAAATTATTTTCACTTAACCGGCCAACCATGTCAAAGTTGACATAGGCAATCACGTTTTTTAATGCAATAGTGGGATGCTCAACAAAGTAAGAAGATCCAAGGCATCCCAGTTCTTCCCCTGACCAAAGGGAAAAAATAACCCCGCGTTTAAATAGTCGTGGATTCGTTCCCCGATCTGCTGCAAGGGCAGCAGCTAGTTCCAAGACTACGGAAACGCCCGAAGCATTATCATCAGCCCCGTTGTGTATCTGGCCCTCTTCACCTTTGTGAGCCAATGAATCTGCGCCACCATAACCAATGTGGTCGTAATGAGCGCCGATGATGATATACTCAGCATCTTCCCTGTCATTATAGGGTGGTAAAACCCCAAGGACATTCCGATCCTTTTCTTTTACCTGTTCAACCGCCGTGGAAATTCTTATCTTCACGTTTGGCAGATCAAAGCCCGATTCCGTCATGGAGTCTTCCACATCAAGACCAGCCTTAATCGTCTCAAGATTCCTGCCGGAACCTGAGAAAAGGGCTTCAGCTATCTTACCGCTTACAGACACAGCGATAATTCCGGAGCCGGCCGATTCCTTATCGCCAGAAAGTGGAAGCAACTCCCCACCGTCCGGAATTTTTGGACCAATAACGACGAGGAACGCTTTAGCTCCGCGCTCTCGTGCCAGCATCGCTTTATAGCGCAATCCTGCGTACCGGGTGAGTTCTAAATGTCTTTTCATATCCACTTTTTCTGGAACGTGGTGAAGAACCAGCACAATTTTATCTTTCACGTCAAGTTTTTCGTATGAATCGTAACGATTCCCTTCATTTCCAGGGACGGACAGCCCGTAGCCGGCGAAAACGACCTCCCCTTCTACCTCACCGTTGACAGTAAATGCCAGGGGGACGAAATCTTTGCCTACCTCGAATTGAATTGTTTCTTTTTCCGTGCCTCTTTCCGTAATCTGAAAATGGTTTTTCCCCGGAATTATCTTTGTCCCGGCAATGAAGGGAAATTCCTGAAAATAGCCTCTGTTATCGTCTACGGACTTTAATCCGATCCCTTTAAAATAATCAGCAATATAATTGGCTGCCAGTTGCGCCCCTTTTGTTCCTGTCAAGCGCCCTTCCAATTCATCAGAAGCAAGGTACTGCACTTGGGCGCGAAGGTCATTTGCGGTAATTTCAGGCGAAAACCGGTATCCTGTTTTTTCGTAGATGGGGCATTCTTGCGATGGTCTGTTGAATTCCTTTTGCGGTAAACCCTCAAAAGTATCAAACGTCTGGGCAGGCTGGGATACAGGCCTCAGGCGTGCTGACTGTAAGGCCATCATGGCAGCCTCGTGATTCCAATCTGCAAGAAATATCTGTGAATCACCATTCGCTGTCCTGCCGGAAGTCCAGGCAAGACGTTTGCCGTCAGGTGAAAAGACAGGCAATCCGTCGAACTTATCGTGGTAAGTCACCCTTACAGGTTCCTTTTCACCAAGGGCATCCACGATAAACAACTCACAATTGGTAAAGCCGAATTTATTGGAATGAAAGATGACGTAATCACCGGAAGGATGAAAATAAGGGGCCCATGACATTGATTTGAAGTCGGTTAGCCTTCGCATATCAGAACCATCAAGCCGCATAGTGTAAATATCGGCCAGCATGCCATCCTCATTAAAATGCCTCCAGATAATCTTTTCCCCGTCAGGACTGAAAAAAGGACCACCGTCGTAACCGGGCCAGTTAGTTAATCGCTTTTGTTCAGAACCGTCGGCATTCATAATATAGATTTCACCAAAATAGCCGGGATTGGTTTTCAGACGTTTTTGATCATCGGGCGAAAGATTTTCAATCGGATAGGCATCTCGCAGAGAACAAAAAACAATTTTACTTCCATCAGGGGAATAGGCGCCCTCTGCATCATAGCCGTGGGCATCGGTTAAACGCTTTAATGCGCCTCCATCTCGTTTGGCCGAGAAAATGTCGTAATTTGGGTCATAATCCCATGTAAAACGGCGCCTTTCCCCAGACGCGCGGAATTCAAATTCTGCCTTTTGTTTTGCCTTTGCATCAGGGTCAAAGTGCGTCGATGCAAAAAGCACCTCCTCCGAATTGGGCCGGAAAAATGAACAGGTGGTTTTGCCAATTCCAGGAGAAACACGATGTGTCTTCCCCGTCTCAAGACTCATCATATAAATTTGGTAGAAAGGATTTTCAGGGTCGCGTTCGCTCTGGAATATCAAATATTTTCCATCCTGTGAGAAATATCCCTCACCGGCGCTTTTCCCGTCGTACGTCAGTTGACGGATATTAGTCAGAAATTGTCCTTCATCCTTTTCATTCCCGTCACTATTTGCCACACCCCAATTAAAGCACATGGCTGTCAACAATACTGTAAAAGTAATTATTGAAATGAGTTGCTTCATTGGAAAATCCCCCTCCCTATTTGAAAGAATTTTCTCTAGCAGAACTGAAAATTATCCTACATAAAACAAGATCATAATAGATAGAGTATTTGACTGTCAATGTACTGCTTATATTATCAGATTTGTTGCTTACGCTTAATCAAATTTCGTAATATTTAGTTTTTTGAAAAATTCCAGTAATGCTGAGCTTGTCAGGTGTTGTAGAGACAATTCATGAATTGCCTCTACATAATAATTACCGCTAAGACGTTCACTGCTTTCGATGTCTTCAAAAAACTAAATTGTTACCAAATTTCTTACAATATTTTAGAGGAAAATATAGGTGGAAAAGATGAGGAACAAAGGATATGTGGATTATAGCTGTATTTAAAAAACATTTTTGGTTTATCCTTTTGTTTATCGCTCCGTCATATATGACGCGTTTTCTGCAGAGAAATATATTTCACATTGTGAATGTTGTAGTGAATGTAGCAAAAGGGATAACCATAAATTTTTTCCGTGAACCGAACAAAACTGTCTTATTTTAAAGATATATCAGAACAGAACATTTCATTCCCAAAGATATAACCTGCCTGATCTGAAGGCATTGCCCGACCTAAATCTGCAATAAAATCTTCCGCCAATTTTAAAGCATCCTCAATCTTATCTTCTTTCGTAGGTACATCCAGTCGGATCATAAAACCAGTCCTCTTTTTGTTAATTAACGAGAACCATAGTTGTTTTATCTTCTGTTCTGTCCAATCAACGATGTTTTTGTCAATACAAATCCAATAGATTATTAAAAAACCTTCCACATCATTTTCAATATAAAGACAATGTGTCAGAAACATATGATTTAATACATGGAATTTGAAATCGTTTAACTCTCTTACCCTGAAACCAGAACTTTTGGAACATATCTTTGGATTATGAAAATTACCTGCGTCCAGGATAAGCATAAAGAGGTTTTTGCCTTCTCTATTTACATATTCACGATCGAATATCTGATGAACAAAACTATATTTTTGATTCTCAATATCCCATTCTTTATTCCATTCTTGCTTGGTGTCACTTCCCTGCCACTTGCCAAATTCAAGCGGTATTTCGAGATGAAAAAGAATACCTTGACCAACATATTTTGGCTTAGAAAAACCAAAACAATAAATAATCGCCAGCAGCAACAATGCAATGGTTATCAACTCCTTCTTGTTTTTTTTCATCTTTCTTTTAAGCAATATTCAAGACCAAATAATCCTAATATGATAAATAAAAATATGACAATTCCGCTAAAATTATGAAAAAATCCCTGCCCCACTTCTTCCCCAAAATAATACGTAATAAGACATAAGGTTATAATGCGAATAAGATTTCCCAAAACCGCAATGGGAATAATGGAAACAAGAAGGATACTTTTTTTAGATAATCTGCTCTTACTTATATATACATAAACGAGCGATAAAGAAAACATCGTAACGATGGAGCGGAACCCACTGCAAGGTTGCCCCATAAATAATTCAGTTTCTCCCATCGTTAATAAAAGTCCTTCCCTTGTAATTGGATACTGGAAAAGTTTTAAGATTGTCTCTGTGGCGACGGAAAGGCCGTAACGCATAGGCAGGGTAACGCTATCGACAATTCCTGTAGGAATCGGAGCAAGCAATATCAGATAAAAAATGGGAAAAGACAAGACCCTTGTTGTCTCTAGTCCATAGAGATAACTTATTAATCCATATAGAACCGGAATCAAAGAAAGCGTAATAATAGACCGATAACCTTGACGCCAGCCAAAAATAAATAGAGAAATACCAAAAAAAAGGATAAAAAGACCAATGAAGTTACTCTTCCTGTTAATATTCTGAATGGTTTTTTTTAAGACAGTGCGTTTGCGCCAGGCCAGCCAAAAGGATACTGGCAGGATAAAATAGGCATGCGTATAATCAGAAGATCTCCAACCATAACGATACAGGACACAAAGGATGGGTGTATAAAGTATCGCAGTCAATGTCCAAATTATATAATGGGTCATAGCACAGTTCGTACTGTTAAGAATTTATAGTCAGTATTCAATTTAAAATTATAAAAATCGAACCCTTTTAAGACCAGCTAGCCCGTGGATTGCCATTTTCTGTAAACAATAACAATTATCGGCACTATGATGAGATTTTTAATACTATAAAATAAATATGGGTATGGTATTAAGTGGGAAAGTCACAAATTATAGAAGTGACGCAGAAAAACGCCTGAGAGGAGAATAGATTAAATAAGACACTTACTCTATCCCCCCCTCATCCATGAGCGAGAGGATAAAGTAATTAAATCTTTGACATTATGAACTCACATCGTTCATATCGTTTTGGGCATGCTTATGCAAAGTTTTTGAATCCCATTTTATTTTTAACCGGCGTATAGCTACCATGGTAGCGCCACCAGCCAGAAAAAGCAGGCAACTTACCGGTTCAGGCGCAGGCATAGGTCTCCTTCCGCCGCCACTCACGCTCTTTGCAAATACACTATTTAGCGATATCGTTAACGACATCGCTACTGCTAATACTCCAAAAGTCAACCTTTTCATTTGTTTATTCCTCCTTACAGAAAAAAGTTTTGTAGAAGCTTTATCTTACAATCTGAAATTTACAGGAATCATTTTTCCACTTGCCCTTACCCGCTATACTTACCTTTCCAGTAAACGTGTATGAGCTACCTACGGTATTAACCAATAGCCCATCAGGATCTAGCTTGAACCATGCAAAATACCAATAACCAGGTTTTAGTTCTCCACCATCCACAGGATCCTCAAATCCCTTTTTCTTGTGGGTAATACGAATCGAATCCGGACCGTCGATAATCCATTTTATGTCTACCGTTGTTGCCCTTGTGACTCTAAAGGCCACGTACATATACGAGGAACTCTTTTCCAAGAGTGGGGTATAGACGGGCATTTCTTCGCTGTCAACAGATGCTTCCGTATTGCTGGTAAAAGATGTGTATAAAATAACCTTTTTTCCGCTACTGCTACTTCCCTGAAAAGTCTTTTTCAGCGCCTCACCATCATTTGAAATTTTAATGCGGCTGATTCCAATTTTCTCATCATCCTGACCAGCAATACATATGTGGCCTACCGTAAAAATTGTTATAAGCGATAACGTTAATCCCAATACACCATTTTTTACTCTGCTCGATTTCATAGTCTCCTCCTTAAAAAAGTACCATAATTGTCCATATACCATTACAACCTGCTTCTTTATTGAATTCTGCTTTTACCACCCTCGCCTGAAAAAACACTATTTTTTTATTGACATGCCTACATAAAAACAAAAAAGCCTTGCTGTAAAGATATCAGGTTACAACATCTTCGGCAGCAAGGCTGTCTTACATTACATCCTTGTAAGTTACAAGACCCTTTACTTTGCGCCCCCTGATCGCTCAGGGTTTGCCTTTTTCGTAATGCGTTACAGTTAAATTTAAATCTTACATAGAAAAATTATCGCCAAAATAAAAAAGCCTTACTGAAAAGATATTTTTCCCAAACATCTTCGGCAGTAAGGCTATCTTGCACTACATCCTTGTATGTTTTAAGACCCTGTTACTTTGCGCCCCCTGATCGCTCAGGGTTTGCCTTTTTCGTGTTTATAGATAACGTAGTAAATATAATTGTTAATTTTTAAATGTCAAGTAAAAAATATTAAAGATGAAATCAAGCCTTGTTCCCAATCAACCGCATCAATAACAAAGGCCATTGGTAAGAAGTATAGCAAACACTTTAGACAATTGTTTAAGGACTCAGGCATCCATAATTTCACCTTCCACAATCTGAGACATACCTTTAGCAGTTTACAAGCGGAGCTGGAAACCGGGGCAGCGGTGACCAAATACCTGTTAGGCCATTCCACCCTGGACATGACTTTGCGTTATTCACTCACGGAATTAGACAGCAAGAAGAAGACTATTCAGGTATTAACAGACCATGTTTTGAGCGTGAACAATAATACAGTCCTTTCGGCTTCGCTCAGGACAGGTTTAGCCGTAGCACAATAACAAACATACGACAGGAGTACGACATAAGAAAGATATATATTCCTTAACTATTCGTAATTTAAGGGTTTGTGAATTCTGTAAAAATACCTGGATAGTGTTCTTTTAATGGGTTTTTATCCCGTATCACATGCTTTTGTTTTTGGATGTCTGCACGCAAATACTTTGGTAGATTAAAGAGTGCATGATGTGTAATGCTATCGTAAAAACGGAGTTCTCCGGTAATCCTTGAATTGATCCTTGTATCGATTTCTTCACCCGTGATATCGAGGTTGGATGGGTTATGTGTTGCCATAGAAAACCCCCATTGTAGTGCATAAGAAGGGATATAAGCAGTATAAGGAAACACATGCGGAAATACCTGGCTTAATGTATTGCAGATGCAGGTAAATGCATCGTTTTCTGAGATAGAGGCTGCGCCCGACTGTACGATAAGTATCCCGTCCTTTTTCAGCCTTTCAATGGCAATTTGATAAAATTCCAGAGTAAAAAGCATATATGATGGCCCACCCTCTAACGGGTCATTCACATCTACGATAACCACATCGAATTTATCCTGTATCCGTTCCAGATATTTTCTCCCGTCTTCAATAACAAGTTCTACACGATTATCATCAAATGAACCAGCGTGAAAGGAGGAAAGAAATTTTTTGGAACAATGTATCATTTCCTTGTCAATATCGACCATTACGGCCTTTTTTACCGTTCGATAACGAAGCGACTCTCGCAGCGTTGCCCCCTCGCCCCCTCCCAGAATGAGTATACTTTCTGCGCCAGGATGTAAAATAAAAGATGGGTGTACCAATGCTTCATGGTAGATAAACTCATCAGTTTCCGCTGATTGAAACTCATTATTAATGATGAGGCATCTTCCGAAATTATAGGTATCGACTATAATAATCTTTTGAATCTCTGACTGAACCTGACATACAATATTTTTGAAGGCATGTCTATGCAGTTCGTAGCTGTTAAAATAATCATCTATCCAGTTTACTGGCGCTTTTTCCATATGATTTCTTGCTATCTCTATAAACAGACTGGAGAACGAATATCCGGAACTATTCCATTTATTCCCATCACTTTGCCGTCCTGTACCTTTTTCGATGAAAGATCTCCTCTTGTAAACTCTACCAGGGAGGTTTCTTTTGCATGAAATGCCTGTATTATAAAAGAAGCGGCATTTTGCGGGTGGATAATGTTGCCACCACAGATGAAGATGTCTGCCGCGGCATAGCCATATTCAGGCCACGTATGAACCGAAATATGAGATTCCGCAAGAATAGCCACTCCCGTAACGCCATAAGGGTTAAATTGATGGCACACTACATCCACCAGTGTTGCCTGTATAGACTTTGTAGCTTCTTTGAGAATTTCCTTTACACTGTCAACGTTGTTAATGATATCGGCGCAGCATCCCCACATCTCCAGAATGATGTGTCTACCTAATGCATCCACCATGTTTCCTCCAACTGCGTAATAAAATAATAACAAGTGAACACAGAACCTTCATTTTGTGTTGATATATAGAGAGAGAAATTCAGAGCTCATTTTACTCTTGATTTAATTTTTGGTCAAACGTTGTTTTGAAAGACTAAAGATTCATAAGCCGCAAATGAACAATTAATTTTAGAATGAATAATCAGATGTGTCAAGAATGAATAAATGAATAATGGACAGAGAAATACTTTGACAATGAAAATCCTATCCTGTATAGTCCAGAGTCAATGAAACATGAGATAAAACAGAATAAATCCAGGATTCCAATCAATCTTCATGCGTCAATTTCCTCTAAATCCCTGTACTTTCCTGTTAATAAAAAAGGAATAGGCCTGATAAAGGGTGGTTGCGGAGATTTTAAGAAGCTTTCATATCATTTCGTAGGTGTAGGCGGCGTTGGTATGAGTGCAATTGCACAGGTACTCAGGAAGAAAGGTCATATTGTTAGCGGTTCTGATAGAAGTTACGATAAGAATGTTACCCGTGATGTATTCTCCAGGCTTTCCATCCAGGGTATTTCACTCCATCCTCAAGATGGTTCCGGTGTAAAAGAAAATACAGACTATGTAGTCGTTTCTTCTGCTATTGAAGATGATAACCCCGATGTAAAAAAGGCACGTGTATTTAACAAAAAGATCATAAGTCGTGCCTATCTCCTTGCCGGAATGTTCAACCCAGGGTATGGTATAGCTGTGGGAGGAACAAATGGAAAGACCACGGTAAGCTGTATGGTAGGTTACATCCTCGATTTTGCAGGTCTTTCCCCTACCATTATTGTTGGTGGTTGTATTAAAAATTATGCAGATAATTTCTGTCTAGGTAATTCAAAGACAGGTACCTCGGACATTATTTCCATTGAGGCTGATGAGAGTGACGGCAGCATCGTTTTGTATACACCCAGTATATCCGTTATTACCAATATCTCGAAAGACCATAAATCTATCGAAGAAATATCTCAAATGTTTATAATCCTTTCACAAAACACCCGGGAAAGGCTCATTCTCAATGCCGATTGTCCGTATCTGAAAATGACAGATTTTAAGCATAAGGATATTGTTACTTACGGATTAAACAACAATGCCACTATATGTGCAAAAAATATAGCCTATAACTCATTTCATTCTGCATTCACCGTAGACGGGCAATCCTTTGAAATAAACCTTCCCGGTAGCTACAATGTATCAAATGCGCTTGCGGCTATAGGAGTGGCAAGGAGTTTAAACATCTGTGACAGTAAAATATCCGCTGCGCTGAGAGAATTCAGAGGTGTGCAACGTCGGATGGACATTATCGGAGAGGTTGATGGAATAAAGGTAATAGATGATTATGCCCACAATCCTGAAAAAGTTACGGCGGCAATCAATGCGGTAAAGCATAGTTGCAGACGTGTAATTGCCATCTTTCAGCCACACGGCTATGGACCAACCAATTTTATGAAAGAAGAATTTGTAAGTACCTTTACGAAAGTTCTTTCTCCGGACGACATACTTTTTATGCCTGAGATATTTTACGCAGGTGGTACCGTCAGGAGAAATATCTCTTCTGCCGATATCGTTAAGCAGGTAAGTAAAAGTGGCAAAAATGCCTTTTTCATTGAAAAGAGGGACGATATCATTTCAGCAATTCATAAACAGGTTTCTCCCGGTGACTGCATCCTTGTAATGGGGGCCCGGGATAATACACTCACCGAATTTTGCCGGAAGATTTTGCATGCCATAGCAAAATAATTAATTGTAAAAGTATGTGTCAGTCTTTCCGCCTTTAAATATTAAACTTTTGGTGTACTTTTCGAACGATTGCCGGCAATGGTGATTTTTCACTTACATTAGTTAATGTTTGTCCCATTTAAGTTTAACGGGATTATAATAAGGTATTTTAACGCATCATAGTAGTTATAGATAATTATTTTGCTCCTATTCCAAATAATACCGCTGGTATTGTCCTTAGTATTATCTTAAAATCAAGCCAGAGTGACCAATTATCAATATACTCTAAATCAAGCTTCATCCACTCATTGAAATCAGTTATTTTATTTCTTCCGGATACTTGCCAGAGACAGGTTATACCAGGTCTCATACTAAGTCTTCTCCGTTGCCATGGTTTGTACTTTTCTACTTCTGCAGGAATAGGAGGCCTTGGACCCACAAGGCTCATGTCTCCCTTAAAAACATTCCACAACTGTGGCAATTCGTCAATGCTAAATTTCCTTAAAAATTTTCCAACCTTTGTTATTCTGGGATCGTCTTTCATCTTAAAGACAGGTCCGTCCATTTCGTTATACACAAGCAGGTCTTTCAGCCTGGTCTCTGCATCCTCGACCATTGTCCTGAATTTATAAAGTAAAAATTTTCTTCCGTATAAACTGCATCTTTGCTGTTTAAAAAATATACTACCTTTTGATGTCGCCCTTATCAATATAGATATGCTCACAAAAACCGGCGATAATAAAATAAGCGCCACTCCGGAGAATGTGATATCAAATAAACGCTTTATCATGAGGCGTATTAACTGGTCAGGTGTGCTCTCAAAAGTCAGTATTGGAAAGTTATCCAGATAACTATATTTTGCCTTTGATAACTTAAGTTCAAACAAATCCAGAGCAACGCTAACCCGTAATCCCTCGATTTCACACCTGTACATTATTTCTTCGATTTTGTTTAACCAGGAACGAGGCACAATGAACATGACCTCATCGACAACGTTGTTTTTGATTATATCCGGTACATCCTTAAATGAACCAATAACTTTGTGACCATGTATAATATTATTTATTTTGACTACATCTTCATCCACAAGGCCAATAATGTTAATGCCCCACTCAACATGTCTGCTAATCAAATTAACAAAGTGCTGAGCCCTTTTGCCAGTGCCAACGATCAGCATATTTCGCGTGTTAAGACCTTTCTTGCGTTGATATCGAAATGACAATATAAGAATGACTTTTTCAATACTGATGAATATCGCTGCAAGTAAAAAGGCATAAAATATATGAAGTCTGCTGATTGATTCTATCTTTGTGATGAAAATAAAGCTTCCAAAAATACCGCCTCCGATAAGGGTCGTTTCTGCCACAATAAATAGGATATCGAGTATCTGCTTGGTTCTGAAAGAATCATACATCCCAAAATAATAAAGAAGAATACCCCATATAATAATCAATGTTGGCAATAATATGATATAAAGACCGAAATCTTTGTAAAAAAAATCAAATTTATTTACTATAAAGAAGCTCAGAAAAAAGGTCACAACGACGATACAAAGGTCGGCAAATATCATTACCCACTTGAATAATATGTTATGCTCTTTTAACATATTAAAACTCTGCCGTTAACCCGAGAAATACTGTATTTTTTGTATACCCCGTTGTTTCTGAATTGGTGTCTGAATGTGAATATGTATAAGTAAAATTTCCCTTCAGGATTTTCGTAATGTCATAGTTAATAGTGGAACTAGTTCCCAGTAATCTGTTTTTGAAATCAGATGAAATGAATTCGCCTTCACTATAAAAAATTGATAGAGAGCACCGGAGCCTTTCCATGAGTTGTCTTGTTACAGAGGCTGTAGTTCTCCATCTATTTACAATATCTTCGTTGTAAACATTCGTATCGTATTTTTTTTCAAATATAAGGCGTGCAATTGTGTCCGTATCTTTCTGATAAGTAAGTGAGGTCATTATAACGGGTTTGGTGAGGTTTTCGTCATCAAAGGAATCAATAAAATCTAATCCTGGTCTTATATCAAAATAAAGCTTACGGGTTATGTATTGCCTTACGCCAGTGGCAACGGTGTTTATTGAAGCGCTCTCGTTGTCTTCAAACTCTCTGTGAACAAAATCATATGAAAGCAAGAAGGTAGTGGTAGCACTAAGTAAATAATTTGCTTCAAAACCTGCATTATTGAGAAATGAATCCTGTAAGTCTACCCCTGAAAAAATATCCAGAGAATTACCGTATCTGGCAATGATGGTAAGTTGTCTGGTAAAATCCCTCGTGTAGTTAATATCAAATCTGTTTCTGAAATGTTCAAATTGCCCTCCTCTTCTGCCAAATTGTTCATCAAAAAAATTTCCTCTGTTAAAGAGTGGTTCATTGGAATGGATAAAGACATTAGACAGACTCATACGGGCATGTTCTGAAAACTCATTTGAGAAGTTTAAAGCTACTTCTTCGGTGGTATTGTCAAAGTTACTGTTTTTGGCATACATCCGCTGTGTTACATTGCCGGTTAGTTCAAAACTTCTTGTTCTGCCTTCATATTTTGCACCTATTCCAAGTCCGGCAAGTGTTATGAAGTCTTCCTTTTTATTTTTTCTTGCGTATGTAACGTTATCGTCGAATGTCTCACCAACAGATATGCCAGAAATCTGTATATCGAATCCTTTGTAGCTGTAAGAGAGGTAATCAATGAGGCGTGTGAGGGAAATATCTGCTCTGTAACTGTCTGTATTATCAGAGGAATAAGCATTTGCAAGGGGGATAATAAACATAACTGCCCAAAGACATGCTGCTGATAATATGTTTATGCTAAGGTATCTTACCAGGCTATTCACTTTAATCCATAGTAAGTTCGCAAAATTTCTGGCCATATCCTGAGCGGTATTTTATATCACTTAATGGAAATTGATTTGTTCAATCTTTCATGAAAATAAAAGAGGCTTACCTGAGTAATTGAATAAATCAATTTTCTATCTGCCTGCAATTGCGTGAATTATACAAAATGAAATTGGATTTGCAATTGTAAAATTTAAAATTGTAATATGCGGTCATTGTGGTAACTATCTTTTCGCATTCCCCTTCCGAATTTTACCTAATACAACCCTTGCTCATTTGACATAAAACACCTCGAATAAAGTTTACATTAATTCCTTTCAGGTTCTGTATATATGGCCTGCATTCTAAGCACCACCGAGCCCACCACAAGCGGTCATTAGTGTGACCTAAAGAATACCGTCCGGCCAGCTTACCACACGTTGTGCTAAGTGAGCGAAAAGAGGGGGTATGTCAGAAAGAGATTGTTTCAAATCAAGCACTTATAGAAAGGGATGTGTGAGAATGTTTGGTATAGTGTATAAGTATAATTTATGAAGATGCCGTGTATTTGTATGATTTGACGAGTAGTTATTCGAGGGTACTGCACAGGATAATCCGAAGGCAAGGCATGGGTGTATAGCAGAGATGGACGGCAGGATTGTAAGTAGATGGTGGCAGGATTGGCGCTTGATAGGGAAGGGTTCGTCAAGAGGCATGAGGTATTTGAGGAAAGGAATGAACTATATCGTAGCAGCACGACCATACCCAGGGAGACAGATATAGCTTGCGGTTAAAACAGGACACGAGAAGTTGGCATACCGTCAAAAAAGAGCAATTGTAGTGAAGAATGCCTCATGAAATCCTTGATTTTACAAGCCTTTTTTACTTAACTTGTGAAACTTAAGGTAACGTACTATCCAGTTTTACGTTTGACATCTCATTCGAATATGTGGTACCTTGAATTTTATACTGTCCAAAGATAATTTAATTATATATAAGTGTATTTGTGTTGCGAGAAAATCGGTCATTTAATGGCGGGAACCCTTTTGAAAGGAGTAAAGAAATGAGGTACAGAAGTATATTCGCTATTGCAGTTATGCTGTTTTTTGTTTTTGTGGGTCGGTCGGATTGGATTACACAAGTGTTTATGGAGACGGCAGTCATGGCGAACATGGCGATATGCATGGTAGGGGCAAAACTGGAATAAGTGGGGTGGTTAGTTCAGTTTCCGGGTCTACCATCTCAATCCTCAATATGGATATAGACGCAAGCGTTGCTGAGGTGGTATTAAAGGATTGTGATGCCTTACTGGATTTTGACGACATTATAGAAGGCGATATAATCGAGGTAAAAGGAAATATGAAGGATGGGGCGTTTATGGCCAGTGTAATTAAAATAGAGGGAACCGGGCGGCTGGAGGGAACTGTGGAGGCTGTAGACAGTGATAGTATTACACTTCTGGGTCAAGTGATAGATATTACTACCGCCAAATGTATCAGGGGGAAACTCACGGTGGGGAAAAAAGCCAGGGCTTACGTGAGGAATTCGGACGCTGGTTTAACAGCCCTTGTCATCAAAACTACAGGAATGATGGAACACTAACCTATAGTAATCACTACCCATCGGAATAACGGAATATATAATTTTGGCTGGAAAATACTGCGGTTTTATTTATGGTAACAGCAAAGTGAAGTAATGAGATATGGGCATTTTAACCTGAAAGAAAATAGAAAGGAGAGAATGACATGAATAGTATTTTACGAACGGCATTAGTCCTTACCTTTGTTGTTGGTTTCTGTAGCGCGTATACCAGTAAAGTCCTATGGGCATGTGAAGGTTGTAATGAAGTAGGTAAATATCCGGTTCAAAAAAAGGCAGACGTAAAGGGTGAAAAAATCGAAGCGGTAAAAGACCCTGTATGCGGTATGGAAGTTGGCGATATCAAAAAGGCACCCAGGGAAGAGTACAAAGGAAAGGTTTACTACTTCTGTGCGGAACATTGCAGAAAGACCTTCAAAAAAGACCCTGGGTCTTATATAAAAGAAAAAACACAATCTGGTGAAAATCCAGGCCAAAAGAATTGATGCGCGTATCTTAAAACAATCCAATTATAGAAACATAAGAAAATAAAGAATGACTGGTTTGACGGCCATGATGGTAATTGAATCATAGAATGTATTTACTTAAATAATAAGCGGAAGCCCCCCTTATCCCCTCCTTGTGAAGTAGGGGGAAGAGGGGAAGTTATAACTCGAAGGAGGTATCTTCTATTATGAAGTCACTGCTCGTTTCTCTGTTTTGCTTAGTTTCAATGGGTATTGTTATTACGGAAATACGTGCGGAGGAAGAACGGCATGGCTCCATGCCGGTAGCTCTCAGTGAACAGACACAACTCTGTGTATTGTGTCATAAAAAGTTAACACCGGGAATTGTAGAGGATTGGCTCACAAGCAGGCATTCTCAAATCACTCCGGAAATGGCTCTGACGAAGCCTGTTCTCGAAAGGAGGATTTCAAGCGATGTAATTCCGGAGTCCTTCAGGTCTGTTGCAGTTGGGTGCTATGAATGTCATGGACAGAACGCATCTGCCCACAAGGACAATTTTGATCACTTTGGGTTTAAAATCAATGTTATTGTTTCACCAAATGACTGTAAAACCTGTCACACCGTTGAGGCGAATCAATACTCTGTTAGTAAAAAAGCCCATGCGCTGGACAATCTCCAGAAAAATCCACTTTATCATACCTTTGTTGAGACAATTCAAGGCTTAAAAGAAATCAAGGATGATAAAATAATCCATCTCAAGGCATCCGAACATTCAAAGGCCGAAACCTGCTATGCCTGTCATGGCACATTGGTTACAGTAAACGGAATGAAGAAGATATCAACTGATATTGGGGACATTGATGTTCCGGATCTTGCCAACTGGCCAAATCAGGGGGTAGGCAGGATAAACCCCGATGAAAGCCTGGGGGCATGCACACCATGTCATGCAAGGCACAGCTTTTCCATCGAGGTCGCGAGAAAACCTTACACCTGCTCCCAGTGCCATCTCGAACCGGATGTACCGGCATATAATGTATACAATGAAAGTAAACACGGAAATATTTTCCTGTCAAAGCAACATGCGTGGAACTGGACGAATGTGCCCTGGAGTGTTGGTAAGGATTTTCTGGCGCCAACCTGTGCCACCTGCCATAATAGCCTTTTAACTACACCTGATGGCAGGGTTATTGTTCCAAGAACTCATGATTTCGGGTCAAGATTATGGGTAAGATTATTTGGACTCATTTACTCCCATCCTCAACCAAAGGATGCAAGGACGTATCTTATCAAAAACAAAGACGGCCTCCCGCTTCCGACGGCATTTACCGGCGAGACTGCGTATGAATATCTGATCGGCAAAGGCGAGCAGATATCACGTCAAAATGAAATGAAAAAGATATGCCGAAGTTGTCACAACACAGACTGGGTTAATCAGCATTTTGCCAGACTTGATGCCACGATAGCGGAAACTGACAGGATGAGCCTGACCGCTACACAGATCGTTCTTAAGGCATGGAATGAAGGATTGGCCGACCCATCAAATCCTTTCGATGAAATGATAGAACATATGTGGATAAAGCAGTGGTTTTTTTATGCCAACTCAATACGGTATGCATCCGCAATGGGAGGTCCCGACTACGCCTCATTTAAAAATGGTTGGTGGGAGTTAACAACAAATCTGAATATCCTGCAGGATTTAATTCAGACCCGGAAATAGTATCGTAATTAATAAGTAAGATAGACATGGGTAGTGTTTTTAAATATTGATCAATAATTTATTTGTAATAAATTCGTTGACAATTTTGATAGAAAAGGTTACAAATATTTTACATACGCTAAAAGTTTTTATTGCCGACGGACTTTAATTACTATGTGGAGTCATTCCTGGCGGGGCCATGGAATTTTATGTATACTTTTAAAGCTTTGAAAGGAGGGTAAAAAAGTATGTTGAGCAAAAAAATTTTTGGAATAGGTGCATCTGTAATTATAATTGCCAGTGTAATAACCTGGATGGATAATTTGGCTTATGCCGAAGAGGAAGTGCACAAGCATAGTGAAAAGGCGCTTGCACCTGAGCATCCGACTGTTGAAGAGTTCGTTTGTCCTTCTTGCAAAGAAGTACGTGTGAGTCCTGAGAAGGGAAAGACACTGGCGGCGAAGGTTATGGTTTGCCCGGATTGTAAAAACGAAATTGGGGAGTTTTCCGTTCACAGTTGTGACGCATGTGGGAAAGACGTGCTGGTATGCGTGATGTGCAAGAAGGCCGCAGCAGAATTAAAAGCAGCAACCATGGAAGGAAAGTGTCCCAAATGCAAGCAAGTACGTAGAAGACCTATCAAGGGAAAGGCACTGGCAGGATGGGAAATGAAATGCCCGGATTGTAAGAAGAAGACGAGGGAAATGCTCATTCAACATTGTGATGAATGTGGTGCGGAATTTTTGGTATGTCCAATTTGTCTGAAAGAACAGGAGAAGGCCAAAAAATAGGTTAGAAGTGTAGAAGATCTAGGCTTCATGAGACGATATTTTTGGAATTTTGCAGTAACCCACTCATAGTTAAGAAATATGGCCACAGGGATCCGGCGAAGAAAAATTTTTTCTTTGTGAGATCTCTGTGGCTTAAATTTTAATGTGAAGAAGCAGCCCCATGTGGCGGGTACATGCTTTTGGCTGCCTCATATTTTTTGAACTGATTGAATTCCTCTTCCGCCTCGGCGCTCATTCCTTTTAACAGGTAAACTACACCAAGATAATTATGTGCTGTTCCCAGCTTGGGATCTAACTCGAGGGCTTTTTTGTGTGCCTCTATGGCCTCGTCTAATTTTTTCTGCTTGCAATACGTTAGCCCAAGTTCGTTATAAGCTGTAGCAAGGTTGGGATTTAAAGACAGGGCCTTCGTCTGCATCTTAACCGCATCTTCAAATTGTTCATTCATACGATAAACAACCCCCAGACTATAATAGATCATTGGATCATCCGGCTTCAATTCCAGTTCTTTACGATATATCTCACCGGCCTTATCAAATCTTCCCTGGGTATAGTATGCCTTACCAAGTTTTTCATATGCATTAATCATTGTTGGTTCTAGTTTCAGGGCCTTTTCCCATGCCGCAATCGCTTCATCAAAGCCGCCTTTTTTAATACTTTCCACTCCATAGTTATAATATTCTGCTGCTGTCATCTTTTCTGGCAGAACGACTTCTTTCTTGACCTCCTGTGTATCAGCTTTTTCTTCATCTGCGACCTCCATATTCGCGACTTCGACGTTTTCAGATGACTCTTTTTTGCCACAACCATATAAAGAGAAAAATACTACTGCACCTGCAACTGTTATTATCGGTAAGTTTCTTCCCATCATCCTCATCTTCTTTTACTCTCCGGTCAAAATCCTCTTAAACTCTTCCTTATCAATACCAGTTTGTCTTAACATTTCATGAAACAACCACTGTGGTATATCTTTTCCATGTTTATGACTAATCCTCACTCTCAAAATTGTTCCATTTGGTAATATACGACGCCATGTCTCATGTTTTCTGGAACGTACGTTTTCAAAATTCAGCCTTTTAAGGACTGTTCTAAACTGGTCATACGTGTACAATGCCATGTTTTATCTCTATTAACATTCTTATCTCCCAATCTGTTTTACAAGAAGATATAGCTCTGATATAAGGCAAATGGTGAGCCCTGTTAGGGCTTTTGGAGTATAGTTCAAATTCCTCAAGGTATTCTTCGGCATAATCCCTCATTGCCTCAATCATATCTTCAATAGCCTCTTCGGGAATTGCCATTTCAGTTACTAGGTCTAATTCAGGGCAATAAGCACAGAATTTGTCTCCGTCCAAAGCCAACAAAATAGAGAGAACCTTTTCCTGGATCATAATCTTTGGTTCACCCATAAAAACCTCGCTTGTTCATTCTTGTAAACGAATAAGGATAGAATAGTCTGACAATTGTTAATATACAACATTCCCTTTTCAACCAGTGGCTTTTATGTAACTTTATAACCCTGTCAGATTTGAAACTGTTTAAGAATAGACTATTAGGACATCCGCTGGGCCATGAAAGATGCAATCTCTTTAAATACCGTTTTGTTTTCGACGGGAATCTCGTCAATTGTCGTATAAGCCTGTTTTACCAAATCTTCAGCATAATCCTGGGCGTATTTTATGGCATGATATTTTTTATATACATCCAGTACCCATTGGATATCGCTATCGGCTGTTTCGTCCCTGGGTTTTAACATGATCTCACGCAAATGTTTCTTATCTGCCGCGCAAGCGACCTGTAATGTGTATGCATACAAAAAGCTTGCCTTGCCTTCTTTCACATCGGAACCGATTACCCCCCCACGTCCTTTGCCGTGTGTTAAATCGATTAAATCGTCACGGATCTGAAACGCCGGTCCCATCGTCTTTCCAAGCGTCCATATCTTTTCCACAACCTGTTCCGAAACGCCCGATACAATAGCTCCTCCAACCATTCCACAGGCAAGATAGTATCCTGTTTTCAGTTCCACCATCCTCATATAGTCATCGACTGAAAAATCTTCGGCAGCCCTTGCGTTGATATCAAGCGCCTGACCCTCCACAGTTTTTTCGTAGGTTGACGTAAGTACCTGCAATAATTTTATCTTCTTTTCCAGTGATATAGGACTTGCCAATGTAGTTTTATAGGCGCACGCAAGGAGATAATCTCCTGCATTAATTGCATTTGCAGTACCGTACTTTACCCATACCGTAGGCTGATCACGCCTTACCGTATCGCCATCCTCAATGTCATCATGGATGAGGAACATATTGTGCATGGTTTCCACGGCAAGGGCAAAATGGATAGCCTCATCAGGATTTCCCCCCAATGCCTCGCAGGTGATCAAGCAGAGTGCTGGCCTTACCCTTTTTCCCCCCGTCCGCATGTGGTGCCATATCGGTTCACTCAAATAATCTTTTCTACTGGGTGGGATAAGTTCTTGTAACAATTCGTCTATCTTTGCCCCGTAGCTCTTAATAGATTCCTCTATGCGCATATCTAACCCTCTTGAATAATTCCATAGTATGGCATGCCCGCGGTCAAAAAAATAATAAGCAGTAGGCAGTTGATAGTCGTATCTTCCCAAAAATATTTTGACGCTTTTAGTAAAAAGATAAACAAGATTAACCCTGTCAGGGTTTAAAACCCTGACAGGGTTGACCCACAAATTTAGTAGTTTGGATTTTGTCTCTTCCGACTCGCTCGGGTCAGGCAATTGGCAATGAAAATTTACATCCTACTGCCTACTCCTGAATACTGCCTACTCCCTACCCAGGAATTCTCCTGTTCTCGTATCTACCTTGATCACCTCACCATTATTGATGAACAGAGGAACCTTTACAACGAGCCCTGTCTCTAATTTCGCAGGCTTATAAACATTCACTACGGTATCTCCCTTCATGCCCGGGTCTGTTTCGACAATTTTTAAGGCAACAGACGATGGTAATTCCACCGAAATCGCCTTACCCTCATAGAAGGCTATTTTCACCTGGCTGTTTAAGGTCATATAAGGGATGGCATCTTCAACCGCCTCTTTGGGCAATAATATCTGTTCGTAATTTTCTGTATCCATAAAGCAATAATTATCGCCCTCCTTATAAAGGTACTCCATCACCCGGTGCTCCAAGAATACATCCTCTAATTTGTCAGTAGACCGAAATCGTTTCTGAACTACGCTTCCATGTTTCAGGCTCTTCAGCTTTGCCTGCACCATACCACGCCAGTTTCCCGGGGTCACGTGTTGATAATCAACCACCAGATACAATTCACCGTCCATTTTTATTACGGTACCCCTTTTAATTTCTGTAGCACTTACCAATTTAATAACTCCTCAATAAAATTTTAAAAAAAACATATCTTATACAAATTCTGTCATTACCATATCTGCAATAAATAAACCTTTTTCTGTAAGCTTCAGCCTTTCATTTTCATAACTCATGAGACCATCCTTTATTAATCTGTTTATTTGATCTCCAAATTGTTCTTCCAGCTTGTAACCAAACCGTTCGCGAAAATCTGTATTTGATATACCTTGGCGTAACCGCAAAGACATAATAACAGTTTCTGATGCAAACTGATCAAGCGGTAAACATTCACGAAAAGATTTTATATTTTTATTTTCATGTATCCCGTCGATATATTTCAATACATCTCTCTCATTTGAAGTCCTTATCCCATCAATAAAGGAATATGCCCCCGCCCCTACCCCTGCATAACCCTTGTTTTCCCAGTAGACCTGGTTATGAGAACACTCGCATCCATCCTTTGCAAAGTTTGAAATCTCATAGTGATTATAACCATTACTTACCAGATGATTGATGGCTGTTTTATACATCTCTAATTCAACAGATTCATCCAGTTTATGAATAACTCCATTCTCCAAATCCGCAGTAAGTGGTGTTCCATCTTCATACGTGAGGGCATACGTTGATATATGTTCCGGATTCAATTCAACCGCTATCCTCAAATCTTTTTCCCAGTCATCAGGAGACTGGCCAGGACACCCAAATATCAAATCAACATTAATATTTTTAAACCCGTGCATTCTCAATAAAGCGAAGGCATTTCTGGCATCGTCACCGGAATGAATTCGTCCAAGGAGTTTTAATTGGCTGTCCTGAAACGACTGAACACCCAGACTGATGCGGTTCACAAAATATTCTTTTAGCAGCGTGACCTTGTTTCCAGTCAGTGTACCGGGATTTACTTCAATAGTATACTCTTCTATCTCAGAAACCGGGATATAACGAACAACGCTGTGAAGCAGCATTTCTAACTGGGTTTCCGTCAGTATGCTTGGTGTCCCTCCCCCTATATAAACCGTTTTAAATACATATTGCCCTTGTAAAGCGCGTAATTCCTCTTCAAGGGCATGGAGATAGCGGTCAATTATTTTCGTTTCCGGAACAATGGAATTGAAATCGCAATAATTACACTTTCTAGCACAAAAAGGGATATGTATATAAAGGGCATTAGGAAGAGCATCTTTTTTTACTATCATGGTACAACTTTAAAAACATTAATACCTTACGGTTTTCTTCGTTCTGAATACTGCCACATTATTTTGTTTAGCGTCTGTAAGTTCTTTTCGTATAATATTTTTATAATACTGCAACCTTACGTCCGGATCTTCCAGAACACCTTTAAAAGGCTTTGTGAGATCTTTATATATAAGTTTAACAGGTATTTCGTTTACCCGCAATCCCATCTTCCATGCCTGTATCCATAATTGCAGTGGCATGCCGTATCCATACTCAGTCAAATGCAATACCTTCAATTTTTCGACCTTGTATGCCTTAAAACCGCAGAAAGAATCTGTTAAACCAAAACCAGTTATGCGATTTAAGATGCCTGTAATCTTTTTATTAATAAGATACCGTTCCATCGGCACATCTGTGCCAGCCTTTATGGGGAAAAAGTATCTCGACCCCGATAAGATGTCGTAATCATAAAATGGAATTTCTTTCAAAAATAGCGGGATCTCTTCTGGTTCATGCTGGCCGTCTCCATCAATTGTTAAGAGATAATCATATCTGTTTTTCATTGCATAGGAGAACGCATCTATGATCGCTTTACCATATCCAAGATTTTTTGGATGTACGATAACACGGATATTTTCAACGTTTATTAATCCCTCACGAAGACTGTAGGTTGAACCATCGTCTATCACTAACACATCGAGAGAAAAATTTTTTACCCTTTGAATTATATTATACACGGCAATTTCATTAAAGACGGGTATGGCAACAAGGATCTTATTTCTGTACATAGCGGTTGGATATTGCGTACGATAAATTGAAACAGAAGAAATTATAAAATAATCACGTTATTATAGAAAAACAGATATTTATATAGCAAGGAAAAACCCCGTCAGCCTGATACTTTCAGCTGATATTAAAATATTGACATCACTCATCGTAACTGATAAAATTAGCCCCAACTAACTAAGGACTGTCTTTCCTTTTTTCAAAAGTGAGAGGTTGATGCAGAGGCACGCCTGAAAGCAAAGCATGGCAGACCATGATCAAATGGATTTTCACCGTACTGAGATGGCCCTGGTATTTCAATCAGGTTGTTTTAAAAAGCGAGCGGCCGTTCACCCCTATGAGATTTTCACGGTAAATTATCCGAGGTAAATATTGAGAGTAAAAGTTGCTAAAACAGCAGGGTTCTGTATGGGTGTCCGGCGGGCTATGGACATCCTTTTGGATGCGGCAAATGAAAAAAACGAGGATACTAAAGTATACACAGATGGTCCGCTCATCCATAATCCGCAGGTGCTTGAATATTTAGAAAAGCGCGGTATTCATGTCGTGAATGGCCAAACTGACCTTTCTAAAAGTACCGTCGTTATCAGGGCACACGGTATTACGCCTGCCCGCAGAAAAGAAATTGAGAGTATGGGTGCAAAGGTCTGTGATGCTACGTGTCCCCACGTAATGAGAGTTCAATCCATTATCAAAAAATATGCCGCTCAAGGATACTCAACCGTAATTGTAGGTGATAAAGGGCATGCAGAGGTGATAGGCCTGTTAGGTTATGCCGAAGGCAAAGGATACGTGGTAGAGGAATTGGAAGAAATAGAGCAGCTTCCCACCCTGGACAAGGTGTGTATCGTGGCTCAAACAACACAAGACAGGCGTATGTTTAAGGAGGCCATTCTGAGGCTTAAAAAACGGTATTCAAACTGCGAATCATTTGAAACTATTTGCAGCTCTACTTACAAACGACAGGATGAAGTCATTAGCCTCAGCAAATCCGTGGATGCCATGATTGTTGTTGGCGGAAGGGGAAGTGCCAATACCACCCGGCTTGTTAAGATTTGTGAGTCTCAGGGAACGCCGACGTTCCATGTTGAAACGGATGCCGAGTTAGACCTCAGTAAGCTCAAAGATTACGATACTGTTGGTGTAACCGCAGGCGCTTCAACCCCCAACTGGATGATTAAAAGGGTCGTTGAAAAAGTACATTCCTATAAAGTAAACAAATATGGAAGGCTTTTATTTGGTTTAAAAAGTATTGCCAGTTTTTTTATTGGAAGTTGTACATATGCGGGATTGGGGGCTGCGAGTTTAAGTTATGCATGTGCTGTATTGCTGGGAGTTCAACCCCGATTAAGCTTTTGTTTGATTGCCGCGCTCTTTATATTTTCGATGCAGGTCCTGAATCACTTTGCCAATAAAGAAGCCGTGGCACTCAATGAACCTGCAAGGGCTAAATTCTATGAAAGGAAACAAACCCTCTTCATTGGTCTTGGTATTACCGGAGCGGTGGCATCCTTTATCCTGGGATTTATCTTGAGTAAATCCATATTTTTTTGCATCTTCCTTGCCAGCCTCTTTGGCATTTTTTATCGATTAGAGATCATACCAAAGAGTATGTCCCGTGTGATCCGTTATAGGAGTCTTGAACAAATACCTGGCTCAAAGGAGATTTTTTATAGTATTGCATGGGCTGTCAGCACTGCGTTAATACCTTTCCTTGGGACCAGGAAAAATTTCATGCCATCGCTTGCCATCGCCATTTCTTTTGCATTCAGCCTCGCATTTATCAGGGCAGTAGTCCTTGATATACGTGATATCCAGGGTGACCGTATTTTAGGGAAAGAAACGATTCCTATTGCAATTGGAAAGGAGCGTACAAAGACGATTCTTATTATCATCACGGCATTAATCGCTGTTCTGTTGTCCGTAAGTCCGCTCTTTGGATGGACAACTACATTGGGATATTACTTGCTCCCCTGTGTGGCTTATGCCTGTGGGTATCAATATTTGTTCCAGAAAAAGATTGTATCAGAGGGTTTGTTGCCTGAAACTATCGCTGATTTTAATTTTATATTTGCTGGTATTATGACTTTTCTTTGGGAATCAAACCGCTTTTAAGCTGTTGATGATTTATGGAAGAAAAAAAACTCGGAATATTCACACAATTTAAAAAAGATGTTAGAAAAAGGATGCTGACAGGACTGCTTTTAATCCTGCCAGTTTATGTAACCTTTTTTGTCGTAAAATTTCTCTTTGGTTTTATTGGAGGCACGCTTGCGCCCGTCATTAAAAAAGTATTGCATTTTTATGGCGTTGCGCTGCCAAAGACTACCCTTGACGAGTTTGTTATTACCTTTTTCGGGCTCATTCTTACATTCATTGCATTATATTTTATTGGCATTTTTGCAGCCAACTTTCTGGGCAAGGCTATTATCAATTATTTTGAAAACCTCTTAACAAAAACCCCTGTTATCAGAAATATCTATTCATCAGTAAAACAAATCATTCATGCTGTGACATTGCCCGGGAAGCAGGCCTTTAAACGGGTAGTCCTCGTGGATTTCCCAAAAGCAGGTACAAAGTCTATTGGATTTGTAACTGGAGCCACGCAACATAACAACGAGAAAAAACTCTTAACGATTTTCATTCCCACCACACCAAATCCTACAACGGGATTTTTAATATTTACTACGGAAGAGGATGTTATCGATTCTAACCTATCGGTAGAAGAGGCATTTAAAATTCTCTTTTCAGGGGGTGTCCTTACACCAAAGGACATCACTACAGCAGTCAAGACATCGTCCGGCAATCAACCTTCGCGCTAAAATGAACCTTGTTGCCGGTAATTACCCTGATTTTGATGAATTCCTTGTAAACCTTTTGGGAGTGCATGTCGGCTGGTGTCGGCGACGGACTTCAAATCCGGTCTGTCCCGCTATTAGCGGGATAGGTGGGTTCGATTCCCACACGCTCCCGCCATAAAATCCTGATATTACAATGGTTTATGACTCTTAACACCCCAAAAAACCGTCCCCAATGTGTCCCAAGAATTAAAAAAGCCGTTGACTCTATTAATGGTTGACAGCCTTTTTTCTTGTCTCAAAACATAACTTTTTTAATCTCAGCAAACCCGTTGACTTCAAATTCTTTTTACATGATATACCAACAGTGAAAACTAAACTCACCAGACATATCAAAGTCGTAGAAGACAACGGAAATATCAGTGAGGTAATGCTGCGGCAGGCTAATCCTTCTTCCGACAAGCCACACGATTATAAATATTCCTTTATTTACAATTGTGAAAGGCAAGCGGATTATTGGTTATGACAGCACTGAGTGCAAGAGAGACCACAGACTTATGGAGATAAAGAGGAAGTGTACACGTTTAAAAGCTCAAATAAGTTTTTTAAGATTTCTATAACGACATTAAAGAGGGTTAAAAAGGTGAAAATAGAAATAAAAAGCCTTGAAAATACAAAAGAGGCTATGATGGAAAAACTTGAGCGGGAAGAAAAGGTTAAACCTGAAAAGAAACTTTACTTTGAGGGTATTGAAGGATTTAGAAAGGCACTTACACCAAAAGATACTCCATTAACAGCCCCCGGGAGAGCCTTCAGGAGTTTGCAAGATTAGCCAAAAGGGATATTAAGAGTGTTGCGACCGATATTATTGGCTTGGGATTGATTGGCATGAAAAGGAAGAAAGATGGACGGAAAGAATCTATGCCAACAGCGGATTGCAACAAGATAAGCCTAGAAATTACCGTTTAACCAATACCCTGATATCAAAGGTAGGGTAAATTGCCGTTGTGGCCTCTTGTAGTGGTTGTCAAACAATTCTGCGAAACAAGCCATGCGGCAATAAATATATAATATATAGTAGATCAAACCATTAAATCTCAAATTCCGCCACAATAAAGGTATGGTCTGACGGTTTTTCTAAAAGTCTCGGTGTGACATCAATCCATGCCTTTATTGATTTCTTTGCCAGGGGCAAAGTTGCCCAGATATGATCAATCCTCCAGCCCTTTTTTCTAGCTACGGCATTTTTTACCCGATAATCCCAGAAGGTATATTGCTCGGAACCATGCTGATGCAACCGGAAAACATCAACGAATCCCCATTCTTTAAATCTCCGAAGGGACGCGTGCTCATCGGGATGGAAGCATATGCTTCCCTGCAGACGATCCGGAGCATAGACATCTATGGGCTCAGGGGCAACATTAAAATCTCCCATCCACAACAATGCCCTGTCTGGGCGAAAGTTTTTGGTAAAGTAATCATACAGCTTTTGAAACCAATCCAGCTTATACCGGAATTGCTTCAAAAGCGGATGGACGCCCTGAGGGACATAGGTATTGACTACCGAAATTTTATTTACTGTGGCTGTAATCAGACGTGTCCCCTCTGATGCATCCTTGTCAAAGCCTATCCGGACGTCTTTCAGTGGGGTTTTGCTTATTATAGCTACGCCGTTGTATGACTTCTCACCGCGGAAGACAGCATGGTAATTTATCTCTTCAAAAGCGGCTTGTGGAAATTCGTCGTCAGGTACTTTTGTCTCCTGAAGACAAAGAATATCAGGCGATTCTTTCCGCAGCCAGTCAAGGACTATGTTCAATCTGGCTCTCAGAGAATTGACATTAAAGCTGGCTACTTTCATTGGCAAAAGCATTCATGAATATTTTACTATCTCTTTTTTCAGTCTGTCAGAAATTTCCCGGAGAATTGTTTCGTCAGGGATATACTGAATCTTTATGGTTTCCATCATCTCAAAACCGCACTCTTTCAATATATTTTCTACATGGATGGCCGCCTGTCCTCCCCAGCCGTAAGAGCCAAAAGCAAGTCCAATCCTGTTTTTTGGAGATAACCCTTTTAAATACGTTAAAAACCCTGACACGGTAGGAAGCATATTGCTATTTAAGGTAGGAGAGCCCACACAAATAAATCTTGCAGTTAATACATCAGCAATGATATCAGAAATATGATTTTTCCTGAGATTGAGCATCTTTATGCAAACCCCATGTGATTCAAAGGCATCTTGTATCGTATGGGCAATCTTCTCCGTGGATCCCCACATGGTATCATAGATGATCAACCCTGTTTTCTCGGTACGATTAGCAGCCCATTTCCTGTATTCTTCTACAATAGCGTTTACATACGAACGCCAGACAACCCCATGACTTGGGGCAATCATATCGATAGGAAGAGGAGAAATCAAATCCAAAGCCTTTTGAACCAGACCGGAATAAGGTAAAACAATATTGGCATAATATTTCCTCGCTTCTTCAACAATGATACCCAAGGAACATTCATCATCAAACCTTTCAGAAGAAGCAATATGCTGTCCAAAGGCGTCATTGGAAAAAAGGATATTATCTTCCACAAGATAGCTCACCATATTATCCGGCCAATGAACCATGGGGGTAAGAATAAATTTTATATTTTTATTGCCAAGAGAAATTGTCTCGTCCGTCTTAACGACTCTAAAATTCCAATCCTTGTTTTTATAATGAGCTATCAACCCTTTCTGTCCGTTAGGGGATGTTATAATTACGGCATTTTTCGCTGTTTCCATAAGCTGCGGCAGGCTGCCCGAATGGTCCATTTCCACATGGTTTGTGATAATATAGTGGATATTGGAAGGATCTGTGAGATGCGATATCCGCTTTATCATTTCCTCGTAAAGGTAAGGTCTTACATTATCGATTAAGGTAATTTTCTCATCAAGTATCAGGTAGGCATTATACGTTGAACCCCGTTGAGTCAAATAGCCATGAAAATTCCTCAAATCCCAGTCAATTTCTCCGACCCAATAAATATTTTCCTTTAATTTTAATGGCTTCATGAATCTTTCTCCTTAAATTAGGCCTTCAGTAACTTTCTCAATGTAAAGCGGCAGGCTCGCCGCTCTACAAACCGCAGCGTTGAAATTGGCAGCTGTTCCCAAATTCTGTTTGGAAACAGGCAGATAAACATTGAAATTCCAACATGAAATTAAACACGGACAAACAAAGTTTGTCCGTGCCACCCAAAACCCCCTTACTAAAATGAAATTCTGTACTATTAAACAACTTTTAGTAAAACTTATTTCACTTTTGAATTAGGGATACCAGATAATTCCCAATTCTTCATCAAGCCTTCTGAAAAAGATATGGATTATATCATTATTATATATGCACTACACATATTTCCAAACTAATTATCCCCGCGCATTGAATATAATATAACAGTTTAGTTTTTTGAAAATCCCAGTAGTGATGCGTTTATCCTGTGTTGTAGTGGCAATTCATGAACTGTTCCTGGTGCGAACGCTTTCCAACCCTGTAACCGACCGTAACTGCGTCATCGTGAAAATGGGGTGGGAACAACGGGAAGTGAAAAGCTAGCCTGGATTCCTTACCCAAGGGATAAACACTCCTCGTTGTTTATTTCATTAACAAAAGTCTTAGAGGCTGGTACGAATACTTTAAACACAGCCACAGGGGATATTTCCAGGAATAGACAGTTGGATACGAATGAGGCTGAGGAACATCATGAGAAAGCGTCGTGGAAATAAAGGAAGAGGCCGAGGTGCAGACCATCAAAGATGGCCAGATGCGTACTTTGCTAATCCCGGGTTGTTCACATTAACCACAGCCCATGCATTAGCCTGTCAATCCTGAAGGGGTAACCACTGACTGGAGAGTCGTATGCGGGAGACCCGCCTGTACGGTTCGGCGGGAAGGCGAAAATCTTCCCTACCCCTATCCCCTATCATAATTTACTGCTATGACATTTACAGCTCCTAATGTTTTCAAGAAACTAATGTTTGTTGATGTGTTATAATTAAATAATATTGTGAGGCTTCTCTTTGAATAAATACAGCAAAGTAGTATATTAAATTATGATGAATAGTTTAGGAATGGCGTTGAATTTTTGGAAAAGGGGGTTAATAATACGTGCAGAACATATATGAACGGAAGTCTATTACAAAGGAATTGATTGGGATTATCAGAGCATCTCGTGTGATAAACCGGCTTCATATTGCACCAAAAGATGTGCGGATAGGGGTGTTTTATACCGGAGTTGTATTAAACACAGGCCACGCAGGCATGTCATATACTCCGGTACAGGAAATACCGGAAGCGGTGTGTTGTCCCCGATCTCATGCAAAGATGCCTCAAGCGGGGAATTTGTTGAATTTTTCTATCGATGAACTTATGGAGTACGCCCTCGATGATAACGTCCTGAAAGCGGCTGTTGGTACTGCAACATTAAATGCACTTTCTGCAATATTGCTCGAAGACAATCATTGCCCATACAAAACTTCCGTTTATGGGAATGCGTTGGACCTGGTACAGATTTCCGGGGAAGACACGGTCGTAATGGTCGGGGCATTTCCACCGTTTATAAAAAGAATCCAGGAGGTAACCAAAAAACTTTTTATCATCGAAAAAAATCCCAGGGCCATTGGCAAAGACGACCTGATTACCATAGAACCCGAAGCCCGTCTGCAGGAGATAATTCCTAGTGGGAATATCCTGATTATAACCGGGGTTACACTTGTTAACCACACACTCGAACCTATCCTGGGGCTTGCAAGAAAGGCGCGTGACATTGTCGTAGTCGGACCTACAGCGTGCGTTTATCCTGAACCTCTCTTTAAAAGAGGAGTGACTGTTTTAGGTGGTGTGAGAATTACAGACGCGGCAAAAATGATCCATCTTATTGGTGAGGCAGGTTCAGGATACGATTTCTTTGAACAATGTGCAGAAAAGGTCGTAATTCGCAGCGAGGCCAAAAGAGGAACATCACAATCCCCCAATGAATTCGTAACAGTTCAGCCTACCGCAGAGAATTCCAAGATTTCGTAGTAAGCTTAGTCGAATGATTGCTGATGGTTATAGAAAATAATCAGAACATTTAAGAGGACTTTTCCCCCTCTATCCCCATCTGAATGAGGACAGGGGGAAGAATCCTTATTTCTCTCTGCGTTCTCTGTACCCTTTGCGGTGAACTATCCCAAAAACCCGGGAAGACTAATATCGTTGTCCGGAGTTGTTAAATGGGAATATCATTGATTCGAGAAATGATCAAGATAATCTGTATCATTGTCATAAAAAACAGAAAATGCCGATTTTGGCATCAGACTTCTATAGCTAAACCTCTCATAAAGTCTTTGCTTTTCCGGAGTACTTTCCCATATCACCTTGCTCTAATGGCAAGAGCAACTTTATCCGATGCATCTGTTCTTTTGGCATCAAATAATAGATAGAATGTAAATACATGGGCAAGGAAACGGAGGTCATCCTCTTGTTTCTTTTTAACCTCATCAATTTTTTGGATGAGCTCTGTAGTTCGTTCATCTACCACTTGGTAGATAAGTTCAAGCGTTACCTTTTCAGGGTATGCTATAATCTCCTTCATGCTCTTTTCCCATTGAAAAAAACAAAAGGCTAATTGCAAAAGATTACGGCTTCCACAATCAGTCTTTTATCTTTTATATGGATGCTGCCACCCCATATTATCCAGTAACTCCCGTAACGCATACACGGCTACTGCTCCAAATAATCCTATCGCCTATTTTTCATTTGTCAACATACCCCATTTTTGTTTTTTCGCATATTGAGGGGAAATAATATAACTATGTTTCACTCTGCGGAAACCCCCTCTCCATGTTCATTCGCACTTATGATGTGTCCAGTAATAAAAGCATATCAAAAACGGTAAAAAGAGATAAAAAATCAAATTCCCTTGAATGACTTGAAAATACATGGAATATAAAGAGACATGAAAATACAACAAAAGGCCATATAAATACTATCCCTGTATTTCTGTGAACAAACTATAGGCTAACGGCCGTCCATACTGTTCCAAGCAAAGTCCGAAGCTTAAAATGAAAATTGCAAAATTATTTCTGGATTATTTACCAGAACCTTTATACCCAAATGTCAATCTGTATCCCTTGATAAAGCCCATGATAATTAACGTAATAAAAAGCAGGGTTGTAAGTACAGATATCGAAAGGGCTGTAATTCCCCATAATTGTTTTATGAAGAAATTCCACCCTTTGTATTTCAATAAATATATGCCAGCTTTCTCAAGAAAGAAAAAAATTAGTGCAAGAATACCAAATCCAAGAACAAGATGTTTGATGTCCTGTTTGTGAGGCGCCATGGAAATCGTAAAAATGATAATAGCGAGTACAAAGAAAATATGACGTATATTTTTTATACGGAACTGATCCATAAAGGTACTAAAAGTAACCCATACGGTATCAAGCAAATATCGTATCAAATCAAAAAGTCCTTTAAACGTGAAATGGAATTCCTGAGGAAATGTACTGCCAAGATAAATGGGATTGGAGAGTAACTTTGATATAAAAAAGATAAAAAACGCACAACCAAAAATGGGCGCTGAGGCAATCATGAAGTCAAAGAGAAAAGGAACCTTTGGTTTGTCGTATTTAATCCCGGTGCTACTGGATGTAAACAGATTCAGTTCTTTAATAGTTGTTCCCGTGACAAGACACAGTAAGGCATGGCTGAGTTCATGCACAATTGTCCCGGGGAAGAAGAGTCCCCTCATCATCCTGGAACTAACATACTTTATCCACAGTCCATAAACCGCAAAACTGAGGAAGATGATCAAGATAAGCCCTATTGATAATGAAAAGTATATCATATGTGTGGATTAGATTAGCAGAGGTCTTTGAATATGTCAATCCGAAAAGGAGGTTAAAGAATTGCTTTGCAATCTTAAATATGAAATATATAATAATATAAATTTCAAAATTATGTGGGGACGTAGCTCAGCCCGGGAGAGCGTCTCGTTCGCAACGAGAAGGTCGGGGGTTCGATTCCCCTCGTCTCCACCAATTTTCAAATGAAGGTTATCTCTTGTATCCGGGACTTTATGTCAAAGTTAAGATAGCCTTTTATACAAATATTCAGCCACGAAGACACAAAGACATAAAGAAAAATAAGGGTTCTGAGAGTTGGCAATAACAGCAGGCTATAAGCTGTCATTGCAACTATTCGCTCTTGATTCCTTTATGCCTTTTTGTCCTGTGGCTTTTTTATTATCTGGAGAAATATATCATGAAAATTGCCATAACGGGTCTGACAGGATTTTTAGGTCATTATGTAGCAAAAAAACTCTTCGAGCAAGATGTTCACATACATGCCCTTATACGAAACACCAGCAATACCTTGCATCTCACAGACTATCAGAAAAAGATCACCTTTCTGCCTGGTGACATGACCGATAAAGAGACCCTGAAGAAATTTGTTCAGGGTGCTGATGTGGTTATCCACATGGCCTATGAAAGGGATGGTGCCACTTTTCATGAAGCGGCCAATAAAGACATAAAAAGATTTGTAGAGGCAAATCTCTTGGGGAGCATAGAGTTGTTAGATGCCTCTAAACAAGCGGGCATCAAGCAATTCATCTTTATCAGTTCCTGTGCAGTATACGGACACATCTTTCCTCATATCAAATTGGATGAATTGCATCCCCTTGTACCCGATTCAAATTATGGCGCCTATAAGGCATCGGTGGAGGCATTTTGTCATGCATACTTCATGACAAAAACCTTTAATACAACCATCTTCCGTCCGGTAGGTATTTACGGTATAAATCCGCATCTTGCCCACTCTGCCTGGTATAATATAGTAAAGGATATTAAACACGGAAGTAATATAGAAGTTTCCGGTGGCGGGAAAATAGTAAATGTGGAAGACGTAGTAAGGGCTATAGACTTAGCAATTGGCAACAAAGAGGCCTCAGGAAAAATTTACAATCTGGTAGATTTTTATGTTGATAACATGACTATAGCTCAAATAGCAAGAAAATTATGTGCATCTCAATCTATCCTTAGCGGTACACCCAAACAACCGGTTAACATCATTGATAACACTCAGTCAAAGGTCTTAGGAGTGCGTTACGCCGGGATTGAGGGTTTACAACGTTATATTCAGGAATTAATAAACCTTATTTAATTAAACACACTCAAGCCCTCTGTCCCCCCCAGTAAGATCGCTTTCCGGCAACACATGCCTCCAATGACTAACTGGTACCCAGATTTAGTACCTCTAATACTACATCAGGCGCAAGAAATCACCAACATGAATTGACACTGTCCGCATAGGTTAGAATTCCATTAACGTTAAGTTAGACACAGACAAACTTGTTTGTCCATATCACCAAACACCACACACAAAAAACATCGTTTTAATCTACCACATCCACTTATCGTAGATTTATTTTGGAATTTGTTTTTATAATTTGGGATTTTTCCCTGAGGTGTACTCCAAAACTCACAAAAAAATTCACAAAACAATACCACAATCTTATTTCCGCATTCTACCTCCACTGTTTAAAACGGTAAATTCTTCCTAAATTTTTTTTCTACTATTCCGATAATCCGAAGTGTCAAATGTATCAAATACATCGAAAATACCATATATGCAAAAAGGTAACCAATTATGCAAAATCCTAATATCATGACAATAAAACAAGTAGCAGAATATCTTAAAATTAGTCCCAGGACTGTGTATAAGTTGGTAAAAAAAGGGGCAATCCCTTCCTTTAAAATCATGAATATGTGGCGATTTGAACAGTCTAAAATTGACCGGTGGATAGAAGAAAAAAGTGAAATTAATAATATCAACGAAAACGGAGGTAAAGAACATGCCAAAAGTGCTAATAATTGACGATTCAGCAGTCATGAGAAAGATTATTCAGAGAAACATCCAGCAGTCCGGACTGATCGTGGATGAATTTGTCGAGGCAGGAGATGGAAGAGAAGGCCTTGAAAAAGCCGCCTCCAACAATATCGATTTAATCCTGTGCGACTGGAACATGCCCAATATGACAGGAATAGATTTTGTTAAGGCACTCAGGGGTTCCGGGCAGAAGAACAACGTTCCAATTGTGATGGTAACCACGGAAGGCAGCGAAGCAAAGATTGAAGAGGCAAAAAACAGTGGTGCAAACGGTTATCTAACAAAACCGTTTACACCAGATCAATTAAAATCCAAACTAGGAAATTTTTTACTCGTGAAATAATAGCCGCATCATTTTTGTACATATCCTGAAAATCCAAAAATTCAAATAAAAAAAGGAGAGAATATACTATGGCGTTAGAAAGTATGATGGAAACTATCGCATTGGACATCACCGAGTCTACTAAAACACTCTTTGAAACGATGATTATGATGGACCTGAAGTATAATGAGGCATCATTGGTAGATGATACCCAAATAAAAACAGATGTTATTGGCATGGTGAGTTTCACCGGTAAATATCATGGTGTTATAGCCCTGTTTTGCTCAAAAAGATTCGCACTAAAGGTTGCATCAACCATGCTGATGACAGAACTGACCGAATTTACAAGCGAGGTTAAAGATGCCATCGGTGAGGTATCAAATATGATTGCAGGAAATGTGAAGACAAAACTTATGGCTCAATGCGGTGACATGCACCTCTCCATACCTATTGTGATTGCAGGAGAAGGTCTTTCTATCACTGCTGTAAACAATCATCCTGTTGTGGCTGACACAACGCTTTCCTGTTTTAGTAAAGACCCCTGGCTCATGACACCTTTTATCTCCAACAACGAAAAATTTAGCATCGGCTTATTACTCAAGGAATCGAATAAATAGATCTTCGGTAGTAATAAAATATGGAAAAACTATCAAACAAAAAGACGTCTTCTAAGTTAGAGGAAACCCTTGTAAGCACATTTCCGCGAATCTGCACCGATTGCGGTAAACTGACGAACAAACAGTTTTTCCTGACAAATCCCATGTTACAAAGTACAACACTGAAATCATTCATTAAGAAGACCAATACTAGCTATATAATGGCAAAGCTGGCAATAGAAGAGTTTTACGAAGGAGAAATGTATTTAATCTTTGCAATAAAGGAAGCTATTACAATCGGAAGCCTTTTGTTAGCCCTTGAAGATGCCGCAATCCGTGATAATGCAAACAAGGGTCTTTTTGACAGTGATTGCGCAGATGCATTTAAAGAGTTTACCAATCAGGTCTGCGGAATGCTGGATAACGAACTAAGACCAAAACTACCCAAGCCCATTCACCTAAAATTAACAAATACGGTTCACATAAACAAAGAAAATGCGAGCACTGTGATCAGTGAAGAAGTTCTGAACGAAGAATGTCTTATTCTGGCGGCAACAATGAGAATTTTGGGTTTTGATGACGGTCAATTTATACTGAGTGTCTCGAAACTGATAGGCGAAGAGTTTTTCTGTGAAGTCATCGAAGAGAATAACAGGCAATTCAAAGGCACCATACTCGCCATAGATGATTCAAATACAGATTTACGAATTATCCGGAAACTTTTGAGCAGTGAATACAGAGTACTGGTCACGGACAACCCAAATAGTGCGCTCTCAATGCTCCAAAAAGATCATGTCGACCTTGTGTTAATGGATATTTATATGAACGGTGTTGATGGAATAACGCTCTGTGAACGTATCAAAAGAAACGCCATGTCTAACACGATACCAATTATTATGTGCTCATCTTCCCCGACACAGGAGAATGTAATAAAAGCCATTCGGGCTGGCGCAGTAGATTTTCTTGTAAAGCCTTTTATAAGGCAAAAGTTGATTGAAAAGATCAATAAACACATAGTTAACAACAACATACTTATAAATTCTTCATAGGGTGATACTGTAGCCTGACAAAACATAGAAAGCACAGATTTCACAGTTATGATCATTGCTTACAGCAAAATGAAAGGGGCGAAAACCTGTGGAATCTGTGATTTACCTTAAAACCTGATTTTTGAGGATAAAATATGGAAGACAGCATGAATTTTATGGACGATATTGAAATTGTTAAGGAATTTCTCGCTGAATCAAGCGATCACCTGGAGGACGTCGAATCGAGGATACTGCAATTGGAAGAAAATCCGGATGATGCAGACATTATTAACAGTATATTCCGCCCGATTCACAGTATGAAAGGCAGTGCAGGCTTCCTTGGCTTGAAAGAGATCGGTAAGGTAAGCCACGAATTAGAAACGCTCCTGGATGAAGCAAGAAAGAATAAAATAAAAATCACATCGGAAATTATTGAAATCCTGTATGAAGGCATAGACATACTAAAAAAACTGAGAGAAACCGTAGCAAAAAAAGTCGATAACAAAAACGCTTCAACGGATGTGATTGATTATCAACCGCTTTTATCAAAAATATCTGCTATTTTAGGACGCGATCAAAATTCAGCTCAACAACAGGATGTTCACGCCAATTTACCAAAACAAAAACATATCGGTGAAATATTAATTGAAAGCGGCGATATTAGCAAAGATCAACTGGAAGTGGCACTGGAAGAACAGGAGCGTACAAAGAAACTGGGTGAAATATTGATTGAAAAGGGGATAACCACACCAGAGAAGATCAGCAACGCACTCAAGATTCAGTCCGTAATAGGCAAACCATCTTCTGAAACGGTCAAAGTAGACACACAAAAGCTGGACAATCTTGTCAACCTTGTGGGTGAACTGGTAATTGCAAACGCACTCATCAGTGAGACACTGGGTAGCACCAACAATGACGCAAATAAAAATCTTTCTCACCTAAACAAGATTGTTAAGGATATACAGGATCAGGTCATGTGCATGAGGATGGTGCCACTGAAATCGACATTCCAGAAAATGGCCAGACTCGTGCGGGACGTTTCCGCAAAAGTGGGTAAAAAGGTGCGGCTGGAAATTTCAGGCGAAGACACAGAACTGGATAAGACCGTAATAGAGGAGATCGGCGACCCCCTTGTACATATCATCAGAAACTCAATCGATCATGGAATCGAACCTCAGGAGGAGCGGATAGCAAAAGGGAAACCAGCAGATGGCTTTGTGCGGTTAAATGCCTTCCACAGGGGTGGCAATATCGTTATCGAAATCGAAGACGACGGTAAAGGCCTTTCCAAGGAGAAGATTATGAAGAAGGCCATTGAAAAAGGATTAATAGAGGAAGGGGCGTCTCTTTCTGATCAGCAAATCTACAACCTCATCTTCGCAGCAGGGTTTTCTACAGCCGAAAAGGTAACCGATGTTTCCGGACGAGGTGTAGGCATGGATGTGGTAAAAAAGAATGTTGAACGCCTGCGGGGAAAGGTAGAGATTTCTACCGTAGAAGGAAAAGGCACAAAAATATCCATCAAACTGCCGCTTACGATGGCGATTATCGACGGCATGATTGTACAGGTGGGACCTGAAAAATATATTGTCCCCATGCTCTCTATTGAAGAATCCATACGTCCGAAGAAAGAAGACGTTTCTACCGTACAACAACGCGGTGAATTAATTAACGTAAGAGGGAACCTCTTACCCATGGTGCGTCTGCACAGTTTATATAACGTTCAGCCGAAGAAAATAAACCCGTGGGAGGCTCTCATCCTGATCGTTGAAGGCGAAGGACGAAGATGTGGAATTCTTGTTGATGACCTCCTGGGTCAGCAACAGATAGTCATCAAGAGTTTAGGAGAACAGTTCAGTAACATTCGTGGAATCTCTGGCAGTGCTATACTCGGAGACGGACGGATAGGTCTTATCCTGGATGTTGGAGGCATCATGAGTATGGCGTTGAATTAAAGAAATATGGACCATGGATGGGGTGTTGAGATAAAAGATAAGAATCTGACGACTTTATTTAAGTTTAAAAATTAATCAAAATACAAAATGACAAATCAAAATTCAAAGATAAGTTTGAGATTTTAAAGGCAGAAAACATTTCTTTCATTTTGATATGAATTTTTAATTTTTTATCTTTGATTTCCCTTCACGCCATCCCTTGCGCCTGACCCCAGACACCTGATAGTCATTCGCAAATAAGTTATTTATTTTAACGCAATTTCACACACAAACCCCGGGAAGGAGGTATCATACATTAAAACTGCTGGGAATCGAAACCGCGTATAGGCTTGTATTATTAAAATATTTTGAAGAAGGTGGAGGAGAATTGCATGAAAATGAATTTAAGCACAAAGATTATCTCATTATTTATCATTGGTGGGTTAGTGCCGTTAATTGCCACCGGAATACTTAGCTATAACAGCTCCAGCAAGGCACTACAGGAACAGGCATTTAATCAGTTGGTTTCTGTGAGAAATGTTAAACAAGCCTTTATTGATGACTGGTTTACAAAGAGAAAAAGCGACGCCGTTACCCTCGCAAAAAATGAGATGGTCATTAATGCTTTAAAGGAATTTAAAAAAGCATTTAATGAATTGGGAGCCGAAAAGGTACGGGATCTATATATCACCAAAAATCCATTTCCAGCCGGTAAAAAACTGGAATATTTTGATGCTCAGGATGGCAGCAATTACAGCAAGTTGCATGCACGCTTCCATCCTATCTTCAAACAATACCTCGAGGAATACGCATATTACGATATTTTTCTTGTTGATGCGGATACGGGAAATATCATCTACACGGTTTTTAAGGAACTGGATTTTGGCTCCAGTCTGGTTTCAGGACCTTACAACTCAAGCAATATTGCAAGATTATATAAAGACGTTAGCTCTGCGAGCGTTGTAAATGATCACAGCTATGCAAAGCTGGTAGATTTTGAATCATATGCCCCATCGAACGGAGACCCAGCCGCCTTTATTGCAAGCCCGATTTATGATGGCAGCCAGAAGATCGGCGCACTTATCTTCCAGATGCCTATCAACAAAATTGATGCCGTCATGCAGGAACGCTCAGGTTTGGGTGAAACGGGAGAAACCTATCTGGTTGGCGCGGATAAATTAATGCGTTCCAATTCAAGATTCTCAGAAAAACCCACAGTTCTGGTAAGTAAGGTTGATACAGAGGCGGTAAGAGAGGCTATCTTGGGGAAAACCGGCTGTAAGATTATTAATGATTATCGCGGCGTGCCTGTTTTAAGTGCGTATGCACCGTTTAATGTACTCGGCATGAATTGGGCGATTATAGCCGAAATCGACAGATCGGAGGCATTTAAGGCTGTTGACAAGTTACGCACCTGGATGATTATTATTGGAATCGCTTCGGCAGGCTTTGTGGCTGGATTAGGTATCCTCGTCGTAAGGATTACCAGTAAGATCTCAGGACTTTTCAGGGCGCTTCTGGATGATCTGACAGAGAGCTCAACACAGGTAGCATCCGCTTCAGAACAGATCTCTTCATCAAGCCAGAGTCTTGCTCAGGGTGCATCAGAACAAGCAGCCTCAATTGAAGAAACCTCTTCGTCCATGGAAGAAATGTCTTCAATGACCAAACAAAATGCAGAAAATGCTCAAAAGGCATCTGAACTGGCAACGTCTTGCTACCATTCTGCCCAGACAGGCAACGAGTCGATCACAAAGGTAAACGATTCTATGCAGGAAATCAATGAAAGTAGCAATAATATAGTAAGTATCATCAAGGTTATAGACGGCATTGCCTTTCAGACCAACCTCCTGGCGCTCAATGCTGCTGTGGAGGCAGCACGGGCAGGCGAACATGGGAAAGGCTTTGCGGTAGTCGCAGAAGAGGTACGAAATCTTGCCCAAAGATGCGCCAGCGCAGCGAAAGACATCACCCGGCTCATTGAAGATAGCGCAAAGAAGGTTACCTCAGGCACAGATCTTGTCAAACAATCAAGCGAAATCCTTAAAGAAATCGTTACAAAGGCAAAAAAAGTCACTGATCTTGTGAATGAGATTACAAATGCCTCAAAAGAGCAGGCCGATGGGATAGATCAGGTCAGTAAGGCCATTGCCCAGATGGATCAGGTCACTCAACAAAACGCCGCCAATGCAGAAGAAACAGCATCATCCAGTGAGGAACTCTCAGCACAGGCGGAAAGCCTGAAGGCGCTTGTGGAAAGGATCGCCAGAGAGGTCGGTACAGGCAAAAAAAGTGATGGGGTTCCAGAAAAAGAGACTGCACAAGTGACAAAAAAAGAGGTATTTGTTCCTTCAGGCAAAAGAGCCCTATCCATCCGGAAAAAGACGGACCACCGTATTGCGAAAGCATACAAAGATAAAGCGGACAGCAAGTCCAGGCGCAATATACTGGACGAATCTTTGCAGGAAGAAAGCGGGAAGAAACACGCCGTGTCGGCCACCAGATCTAACCGTATAATCCCGATGACGGAAGATGAATTTAGAGATTTTTAAGAAAGGAGAATAAAATGGCAATTCAATGGACTGAAAATTTGGCCGTGGGCGTAGACACGATTGATAGTCAGCATAAAGGGATATTTAGCAGGGTAAATAATCTGCTGAGCGCAATGGCACAGGGTAAGGGACGGGATGAAGTGGGTAAAGTAATTGCTTTTCTGGCAGATTACGTCGTAAAGCATTTCAACGCCGAAGAGGCGATCATGGCCCAAAATAACTACAATGACCTTCCCTCGCAGAAGGCAGAGCATACCCAGTTTATCAAAGACTTTTCCAGCTTAAAAAAGGAATTTGAAACAAAGGGCGTTACCCCGCATCTGGTAATCCAGGTGCAACAAAAGGTATGTAACTGGCTGACGCATCATATCGGGAACGAAGATAAAAAAATTGGCGCCTTTTTGAAGATGAAAGGGCAACCATCAACATAAACGAAATATTAGCAACTAAAATGCAAAATCATAAAAGATCGAAATTTCTATAAATGAAATTATTACAATTATCAGCGAAAGGAGAACCACATGCAAGCAGTAATGGAAAAAGTAAAAAAAACAGACGATTTTGGGGCATTGTCGATGGAAGGAAAATACCTGACCTTCGTGCTGTGCGGTGAGGAGTATGGCATAGAGATACTCAAGGTAAGGGAAATTATCGGCATTATGAATATAACGCCTGTACCTCAGACACCGGCTTACATGAAAGGGGTAATTAATCTCCGTGGGAAGGTGATTCCTGTAGTAGACCTGAGATTAAAGTTTGGATTTCAAGAGGTAGAACACACAAAAGAGACATGCATTATCGTAGTGGAGGTCAGGAATAAACTCACCGGAATCATTGTAGATACCGTATCGGAAGTACTTGATGTAAGCGGTAATGATCTGGAGCCTGCGCCACACCTTGGAGACGGCATCAATACTGAAATCTTTTTGGGTATGGCAAAGATAAAGAACAAGGTGAAAATTCTCCTTGACATAGATAAGGTCCTGGGTACGGAAGAGATCAATATGGTTGATAGTTTAACCAGCGTAAGTTAATTTTGGATCCTTTCGTAAAAAGGCGTGGAAATTTCTTGTGAATGTAAGAGTTAAAAATCAAAATGCAAAATGACAAATCAAAATTCAAATTTTACATTTTATTTTTGATATCTATAGTTTTTCATATTCTGATTGTTCACAGCTCAAAACAAAAAAACGGGAGGAAAATATGATTGGTAAAATGAATATGATGACAAGACTCATTGTCGTGATCATCGCTGCAATTGTTATTTCGACAAGCATCCTGACGTACATCAACACGAAAAGACAAAAAACACAGATGTTAGCGGAAGTACAAAAACAAGCAAGGATGGCGGCGGATCAACTCATCTCTGCAAGGAAGGTGATCGCCGAAAAGCAAAAGGCAATAAACACCGACTCAAAGGGTAACTTTGAATTTAAAGGTGTGATCCCTGCAATTGTTGGACGTGAGATTTCGGAACATTTCAGCCAGACAACCATCTTTAAGATGAAACAGACGAGTATTAAATACAGAAACCCGGCAAATAAGCCTGATGCATGGGAGATTCAACAGTTAGAAAAATTTGAGAGGGACCCCAGTTTAAAAGACCTCTCAGAAATAGCAAAATTGGAAAACGGCACGGAGGTCTTTCGATTGATGGTACCCCTGAGAATCGAAGAGGCATGTCTGAAGTGTCATGGTGACCCGGCAACGAGTCCCACCGGGGATGGTAAAGATATTGCGGGCAGGCAAATGGAGAATTATAAACTGGGAGATATTCGGGGTGGAATAAGCGTTATGGCACCAATGACAGCCATAAATGCCGCAATTGCTTCAAACAGAAATTTTAACATCTTAGGAAATGGAATTTACGTATTACTGATAGGCGCAGTAGTCTTTTTCATCGCAAGAAACATTATATCTTTGCTAAAGAGACTGGTTTATAACTTAAAAAATGGTGCAGAAGAAGTTGCTTCGGCAGCAAATCAGATTTCTTCTTCCAGCCAGTCTCTTGCTGATGGAGCATCACAGCAGGCCTCTTCCATAGAAGAGACCTCCGCTTCGATTGAAGAAATGGCCTCCATGACAACAAAGAATGCCGATAATGCAAAGGAAGCCAACCAGCTTGCAATCAAGACAAAGACGTCAGCAGAAAGCGGAAATGATGCCCTGGATACCTTGCAGACAACCATGCGTGATCTGAATTCAGGCAATGACAAGGTCCTTTCTATAATCAAATCAATTGATGAAATAGCTTTTCAGACGAATCTACTTGCACTTAATGCGGCCGTTGAGGCTGCACGGGCCGGAGAGCATGGGAAAGGATTTGCCGTTGTTGCAGAAGAGGTGCGCAACCTTGCACAAAGATGTTCCATAGCGTCAAAGGAAACCGCCGATTTAATCAATTCAAGGGTAGTAAGCACCGAGAACGCAGCAAAGATTGCCGATAAATTCGCATCCAATCTCAAAGAAATTGTAACCGAGGCAAAAAAGGTAACGGACCTGGCAGGTGAAATTGCCGCAGCCTCGCAGGAACAATCCGATGGAATTAGCCAGATATCCAAGGCAATTACAGCGGTGGATACGGTAACACAACAGAATGCGGCAAACGCTGAAGAGCTGGCGTCGTCGAGTGAAGAATTATCCGCACAGGCAGAAAACCTGAAAGCAATTATACACGAACTGGCTGTGGAAATTGGGAATATTGACGATGATTTGAAAACCGCTGGGAAACCGCAACTTCATGCGTATTCAGAAAAGAGATCTCACCTTTCTCTGAAAGACGCCTCTGGCAATAAAAACAGGCAACCGAATCAGGTTAAAAAAATCAACCAATCTACAATGGCTACAGATAAAGCAAATGGAAATGGTTCTAAAAAAAGTGAGAGGATGCATACAAGAACACCGGAAGAATTAATACCTCTTAGCGACGATTTCAAGGATTTTTAACACCTTGAACATTTTGACTAATGGGCATGAATCTTATCTGATTCATGCCCACTAAACGGGAGGGAATTACAATGTTTAAAAAAATGAAATTGATGTCACGTTTCATGATAACAATTATCATCTCAATTGTTATCGCGATGAGTATTTTATCCTACTTTAATATGAAACGTCAGAATGCACAGTTTTTATCTGAGATAGAGACACAGGCAACAATGGCCGCCCATGAACTCATGTGCGTAAGGAAGGTCATTGCGGAAAAGCAGACGGTAATTAACACAGATTCAAAAACGGGCAATATTGAGTTTAAAGGTGTAATTCCGGCTATTATTGGTCGTGAGGTATCAGAGTTGTTCAGCTCAAGTACTCCATTTAAAATGAAACAAACAAGCCTCAAATATAGAAACCTGAATAACAAACCCGATGAATGGGAGGCAAAACAACTACGAAGGTTTGAATTAAACCCGGATTTGAAAGAAATAAAAGAAGTTGTAAAAATGGAGAATGGTTCAAAGCTGTTTCGATGCATCATTCCGCTCAGGATTGATGAGGGATGCTTAAAATGCCATGGTGACCCCGCCACGAGTCCTACGGGAGATGGCAAAGATATTGCAGGCAAACCAATGGAGAATTACAAGATCGGAGATATTCGCGGTGGTATCAGCGTAACGGCACCTATGTCAGCAGTAACCATGGCTATGGCATCCAACAGAAATTTTAATATTGTAGGCAGTATAATATTTGTTCTTGTTATCGGCGGAATAGTATTTTTCATTGTAAGAAAGGTAATAAAATTTCTTACACAACTTGTTAAAAGACTTAGCGAAGGTGCGGAACAAGTCTCTTCTGCATCAGGGCAAATTTCATCTTCAAGCCAGGTCCTGGCAGAAGGCGCATCACAACAAGCATCCTCGCTGGAAGAGACGTCTTCAGCGATAGAGCAGACATCTTCCATGGCATCAAGAAACGCCGATAGCGCAAAAGAGGCAAATCAGCTCGCCTTAAAATCACGCGCCTCAGCCGAAAACGGTGGCGCCGCAATGCAGGAAATGCAGGAGATCATGAAGGAATTGAATGCAGGAAATGACAAAGTACTGTCGATTATTAAATCAATTGACGAAATAGCATTTCAGACGAATCTTCTGGCACTGAATGCCGCTGTAGAGGCAGCAAGGGCTGGCGAACATGGGAAAGGATTTGCTGTAGTTGCACAGGAAGTAAGACATCTTGCCCAAAGGTCTGCTGTCGCAGCAAAGGAGACTGCCGATCTTATTAATTCCAGAGTAGAATGTACGGAACGCGCCACCAGGGTAGCTGATAAACTCGCCGCCGCATTAAAGGAAATCGTTACGGAAACAAAAAAGGTATCCGACCTGGCCGGTGAGATTGCAGCCGGTTCACGTGAGCAGGCAGATGGCACAAATCAATTGGCCAAAGCAACTACTCAGATGGATCAAGTCACACAAGATAATGCATCAACAGCAGAGGAATTAGCATCCGCAAGCGAACAACTGTCAGCACAAGCAAAAAGTTTAGAAGATATGATAGGTGAACTTGCCAGAGAAATCGGCATAAAAGATGAAGAATCAAAAAGTTCGGGTATTACGGACTCACACATTTCGCTCATTCATACTACTTGCAAAAGGAAAGTGCCCCATCAAAAAAATTACAAAGCACGAAACCCGGCTGAAGACGATAATATAATTGACGTTGCAAAAAAGAACTGCAGTGACAGCAAAATCATTGGGAAAAAAGCATTTAACAGAATAAAAAAAGAGGGCATTATTCCTTTAAATGATGATTTCAAAGATTTTTAATCCTTGATGATAACACAAACATTAAAATCATCTTCTTAACTTGCAGGAAAGACGGTATTTGATTCAATTCCAGCATGAACAATTGCCATTATCCAATATTTACTAATTGAAAGTGATGGGAGGAAGCCAACAATATGGAGTATATTCAAAACGCCATTACGGTTGGCGTTGGTGATTTAAAGATCACACAATCGCCTAACATTTTAAAGACGTTGTTAGGTTCATGCATTGGAGTTGTGTTGCATGACCCGGTAAACAAGATTGGCGGGCTTCTGCACATCATGCTGCCAAAAAAAAACGGCAATGATTTAAAGATTACCAAATATGCTAATACGGGATTACCCTATTTTATCCGTCAAATGATCACCCATGCAGGCGCATCAAGAGGCGCTCTTTATGCGAAAATTTTTGGGGGTGCAAGGATGTTTGAAACAAACAGTTTGCTGAACATAGGTGAATCAAATGAATTAGAGGTACGAAGGATATTGAAAGAAGAAGGAATCAGGATAGTGGCGTCGAGAACCGGCGGTACGAAAGGATACAATATTCTGTTCGATACGGAAACCGGCGATGTAACATGCCGTATATTTGGTGAGGCAATCGTAATTTATTAATATCATTATAATGCTTGCTAAGCGCCAAAATACAAGCACCATATAACAGATAAATTCTAATGAATTAAAGTCAAATGTCCAAACAATATGATTTAGAAGAAAGAACATTCTGTTTTGCCAAGAGTGTTACCCTTTATGTAAGGCAATTACCAAAAAATGTTTCAACCTTGGAACACGGTAAGCAAGTAATACGTGCTTCTGGTTCTGTAAGAGCTAATTATATTGAAGCCAACGAAGCCCTAAGTAAAAAAGACTTTATCATGAAAATAAAGATATGCCGTAAAGAGGCAAAAGAATCTGCTTATTGGATACGATTGGTAGTCGAAACAAATGATGAGCAATATAAACGAGAAGGAGAAAAGCTTATTGATGAGGCAACTGAGCTAAAGAAGATTTTTTCCGCTATTATTCTAAAATCACAGTAGTTTTCTTTTTTGGGTATTGTAATTTGTAATTTATTTGTGATTTGGAATTTGCGATTTGGAATTTTAGATTACGAGCCTTTGTGTCTTTGTGGGTATAAAACTTTAATGAAAATAGAGAGGTAAAAAATGAACATCACTCAAGATCGCTTGAAAATACTGGAAATTATGACAGGCATTAGTATTGATCGTGCATCCAGGGCATTGTCAAAATCATTAAGGACAGGCGCAAGAATTTCTCTTTCGAAAATATTTATTGCTGATTTGAGTGAAACTACAGAGAAGATGAATGAAGATCAGAGAGAGATGACAAGCGTTATGGTTGATTTTAAGGGAAACGAAGGTTGCAGGCTATTATTTATGTTACCACTGGAAGGGTCATTAATCCTCACAGACCTGTTTCTACGGCAACGCATAGGAACATCAAAAGCATATGATGTCTTTACGGAAAGTGCGGTGCAAGAACTGGGAAATATCCTTGCCAGTCATATCAGCAATGCATTGGTTTCGGATTTTAACGCAAAACTAATTCCACAGCCACCGCAGGTACACAACGACTATGCAGGAGTTATATTTTCAAATCTCGTGCTGGAACAAGGCATGGTGGATGACAAGCTCTTACTAATAGAAACAATATTCGAAATTAGTGGTACGGAACTCGAATGTTACCTGTTTTTGGTTCCTGAAATGACATCGTTTACCAAATTGTTAGATAATATAGGAGTAAAAACATGAAAAGGATATTGGTTGTAGATGATGCAAAAGTCATAAGAATGATAATCAGGCAAATTTTGACACGGCACGGATTTGAGATTGCAGGTGAGGCAGGTAATGGCAGAGAGGCATTGGAAAAGTATAAGGAATTGAGACCCGATGCGGTAACTATGGATATTGTCATGCCGGAGGTGGATGGGATTCAGGGTCTCAAAGAGATTATGGCCTTTGATAAACAGGCAAAGGTAGTTATGATTTCGGCAATTGATCAGCGGGACGCATTGATGGAATCCATCCGGCACGGTGCGGTAGATTATGTGGTAAAACCTTTTGAAGACGACCGTATGGTAGCGTCACTACGGAATGTATTTGGTGAAAACCAAAATAATCCGGTAGGCGGTAGGCATGAAGCAGTAGGCGGTAAGCAGTAGGCAGTAGGCACAATAAACAATGGACACAACGAATATCAATAATTTTAAAGATTTAATTGTTTACAAAAAGGCGTTTTGTTTAGCAATGGGAATTTATCACCTTACTAAACGTGTCCCTAAAGATGAATTTTATTCGTTAATGAGTCAAATCAAGAAGTCGTCGCGTTCGGTTTGCTAAAATATTGCTGAAGGATACAGAAAACGCCAATATCACGCACATTTCGTAAGTAAAGTATCGGGTGCTGATATGGAGAATAGAGAGACTCAAGTACGGATAGATTTTGCCTTTCATTGAAAATATATAATGAACAAAATCAAAAAGATTTATTGAACAAATCAACAAAAGGTGAGAAGCTATTAGAATATATGATTGAAAATCCTGAAAGGTACTTAAGGAAGAAAACGAAAGGCGTTCATAAAAGATACAGGAATAATCACAGAGAAACGAATGGCAAATAGCGTATCAGAACCTGATACTGCTTACTGCCTACTGTCAATTGCTTACTATCAACTGTAAATTGTCAACTTATATGAGCAGACCAAATAGTCGCTGAAGTATCATGGAAAAAGTTTTTAAGGAAAATACCTATGGACATCGATATCACCGATAAAGAATTTTCTCTCTTCCAACACTTAATTTACAATGAAAGCGGAATAAATCTTACACCAGCAAAAAAGGAATTATTAAAATCCCGATTAATGAAACGCTTGCGGGAAAGATCGTTAACCTCATTTCAGGAATATTATAAATACGTTACCGAAGAAGATTCAACGGGCGAAGAACTGGTGAGTATGCTTGATTGCATCTCTACAAACCTTACAGAATTTTTCAGAGAAGCAGCGCATTTTGATTTCCTGGCAGAGAAGGTACTGCCAGACTTGCTGGAGACCAAACGGAAAAAAAGGGAAAGAAAGATCAGGATATGGTGCGCAGGCTGCTCAACGGGTGAAGAGCCGTACAGTATTTCCATGATACTTGCAGAATGTATAGAACAGCCTGGAGAATGGGATATAAAAATATTAGCCACAGATTTATCGACTAGGGTTTTAAAAAAGGCCATGCAGGGAATATATACAAAAGACCGTCTGAAGAACGTTCCCTTTCAAATGCTCAATACTTATTTCGAAAAGGGGAAGCATAATCTTAAAGACTATTATCAAATAAAAGATTTCCTGAGAAACATGATTGTGTTCAGGAGGCTCAATCTTACAGATGAAATTTTTCCTTTCAAGGGGCAATTTGATTTTATATTTTGTAGAAATGTCATGATTTATTTTAATAAACAAACTCAGACGGAATTGGTATCGAAATTTTACAAATACCTTGCCTCTGATGGATATCTTTTCATAGGTCATTCTGAAAGCCTTGCCGGTACCGAAACCAGATTCCGATACGTGCGACCCACGATTTATCAAAAGTAACCCTCTATAGCAATTTTTATGTAGGGCGGGTATTGCCCGCCATGATTAATCTGCCTTCGATGCATATGGAGAGGCAGGCAATTCTGGTAGGCGGTGACTATCCTACAAGATTTAGGATTTAAAGATAAATTGGCTTCTTCGTGTCCTTTGTGCTTTTGTGGTTCTAACGCAATTTCAAATCAAAGACGTTATTAAGGAGGTCTAACATGGTAAAAAAGATAAAGGTATTGATTGTGGATGATTCCGCCGTGGTCAGAAAGATATTATCTACAGGCTTAAGCAGGGACCACGAGATTGAAGTTGTGGGAACGGCAGCAGACCCCTTTATTGCCAGGGATAAAATCCTAAATTTGAAACCTGATGTGATTACCCTGGATGTAGAAATGCCCAGGATGGATGGCATCTCCTTCCTGCAGAGACTCATGACATACTACCCATTACCTGTCATCATGGTCAGCTCACTGACACAAGCAGGCTGCGAAACCACATTGAAGGCGCTGGAAGTGGGCGCGCTGGATTTTGTCGCTAAACCATCACTGGATGTATCACATACACTGGATGAGATAGTAACCGAATTGGCAGAAAAGATAAAAGAATCAGCGGGCGTTAAAGTCAGAAAGAAAGAATATTTTAAAAATACCTGCAATAAAAATACCACTACCAGACACACAGAGACCAGCCATGCATTAATCAACAGCACGCACAAGATTATTGCAATCGGGGCGTCTACTGGTGGAACGGAGGCGCTCAAAGAGGTGCTGATGCAAATGCCACCGAATGCGCCGGGAATACTGATTGTACAGCACATGCCGCAGTTATTTACAAAATCATTTGCTGACCGTTTGAATTCTCTCTGTTCTATAGAAGTACGGGAGGCCAAAGACGGCGACAGTATCATTCCTGGCCTAGCACTGATTGCCCCAGGAAATTATCATATGGAATTACGAAGAAATGGCGCCAGGTATTATGTAACAACACATCAGGAACCTCAGGTACGCCGCCATAGACCATCAGTAGAAGTACTATTTGAATCGGTAGCAAAATATGCGGGAGCAAATGCTGTAGGTGTAATCATGACCGGCATGGGCGATGATGGCTCAGGCGGTCTCCTGAAAATGAAGGAAGCAGGCGCCAAAACACTGGCTCAGGATGAGGAAAGTTGTGTGGTATTTGGAATGCCCAAAGAAGCTATCAAATTGGGAGCAGTTGATACAGTCGTTCCACTGAATAAAATTACCCCTTCCATTCTATCATTGTTAACTAAGATGTAATGTATCTCATGCAAATGAAAAACTAAGTATTTCTTATAATGCGTAAAAAGTGCTTTGCAAGTCCAGGATCAGTTGCAAAGTGGACGTGGGCATAAGAACCCAGTACACGATCAGTAAACAGGCCATCAAACCGTGATTTGTCGTTATCGCATTTAGAAATTGCGTAAGTGAATCGTGTATCTTCAGGCACATGCAGTGACGACCAGTGGAATTCGTGGGCCCTGAATCTATCACCTTTTTCACACAAAAGATTATCGTGTATCGCCTGAACTGTAATATAACCTAACCCCTGTCTTTTATTCTCCATCTTCGTCATTCCCTTCAGTATTCCACACATCTCGTATGTCTTATTTTTAAAATCTACCAATTGTTCAAGCAGATACATCATTCCTCCGCACTCTCCGTATATAACCACACCTTTCTTGTGCGCTTTTCGTATGGACTCCTTCATGGTGGTATTCGATGCAAGCAAGGCGGCATGTAATTCAGGGAAACCGCCCCCGATATATAAGCCTTCAATGTCTGCGGGCAGATATTTATCATACAATGGACTAAAATACGTTAACTCAGCCCCGTATAACTCAAGGAGGTCAAGGTTGTCCTGATAATAAAAATTAAACGCTTCATCTACTGCAACGGCAATCCTGAAATTAAATCGCTCATTGATCTCACAAAAGACCGTCTTCTTAAATGCTGGAAGGTTACCCTGAGAAGATGCTATATCGATCAACGCATTAATATCCACGGTGGTTGATAATAAATTCCCGATTTTTTGATACACAGACTTTGAGTACTCCTGTTCTATTGAAGGTACTAAACCAAGATGCCGCTCCGGTAGTATTATATTTTCATCAAAAGGCAGATATCCTAATACAGGAATATTACAATTACCTTCAATAGATTTTTTTATAGAAATGTAGTGGCGTTCACTCTTAATTCGATTCAGAATTACTCCCTGTATTTTCACATTTCTGTCAAAATGCCTGTACCCCAATACAATTGCGCCTGCACTGCGTGACATTCCCCTTGCGTCCATTACCAATATCACAGGCACATCCAGTATCCTGGCAAGGTGTGCCGTACTCCCAAGTTCGGTCCCATCCAAACAACCATCATACAACCCCATCACCCCCTCAATTACTGCCATATTCGACCCCATGAAGGCACGTTCGAATAATTCAAGACACACATCCCGGCTCATCAACCATGTGTCCAAATTGCGGGACGGTCGTCCGGTAATAGCCATATGATGCGATGGATCGATATAATCAGGACCAACCTTAAAGCCTTGTACCTTGTACCCTTTTTCCTCCAATACCGACATTAAGCCAAGGGTAACGGTCGTTTTACCCGCGCCACTATGCGTACCGGCTATCAATATCCTTGGATAATGTGACGAAGTGTGTTCCATAATTTTATTTAAAAAACAAAAAATTGATTGGTAATAAGCCAATAGAACTTTAATTAAGATAAAATTGTGCATTTACAAAACATCAGACTATAACAACCAGAATCTGAATGTACGAAAATACCTATTGCTCATTTTATTTTTCTGAACTATCAGATTCGTTTTTAATTGCACTGTCTAAGTAGTCCTGCCACCTGTTGCCGTAATGCCTTTCTAACCAACTTTCGATGTGACCATGCCAAAGATTATATGCCTGTTTAACACTTTTGATCTTTGGATGTACATGAGAGGTGTATAAAACGCAATCAGACTTGGGTACCTCCAGAAGAAAATACTCTGCAGGTTTTTCATTCCAGATCGCACTGACCTTTACTATTTCTTTATATTGGCTTAACTTTTCTCTCGTCTCATGGGCTGTATAGCCAGGAAAAATTTTCCCGAGCAATCCGGTGTCATCCCTGATAGCGTAAAACAGACGAAAGACATGTTTATGTTTCAATGTCTGATAATTTTCAGATGCAATATATTCATTGTAAGCGCAAGGTGCAAGAATATCATGCATGAAACTATCCGCCTTGTCCGGAAATTCTTTACAGGTATACGGTCGGTACCTACGGCCAAAGATGCCGCACCTTAACAATACACGGAGGATAGAGCCATCAGGAGTAGTAAGCTCTTTCAAGTAAAAATTCAGACATCGGCATGGATTGTATATAATATCCTTCGACTGAAGGGCTGTATAAAACAGTTTGATACCGGTCGTGGCATTGCCTCGTCTAAAAAAATGCCTCCATACTCCCAGATGGGTCTGATCCCTGGGGATACTCATAAAGCAACATATCCCATCCGCACAGATATCACCAGTAAAATCTGTATTCTTAGTGCAGTCAACTGTATTGGAATCTGTTTTCATAATACCCAATCCTTATGCAGGTTTGAAACAATTATAATCCTTGCCATAGATGGACGTCGCTTATTTTGATGAACTCTATTTTATAAACGAGACCGGAAACAATACATACGAGCAAAACTATTATACCCGCTATAAATAAAAAATCTTTATAAGAAAACCTGAAATGTTTAACGCTTCGCATTTCTGCATTAAATCCGCAAGAGGTCATTGTGCGATAAATCCTCTCAACCCGCTCAAATGCTCTGATAAACAACACACCCATCATATATCCCGGCACTAGAAACTGCTTCGTGTATCTCAAACCAAAATAGCGCAGAGGTCGTGCCCGCTCCAGCAGTCTTGCATCGTCCAAAAGAACAAAGATGCAATGACACATGAATGATATAAGCACAACCAGTAACCGTGGCAGTCGAAGTAAGTTAAGCCCATGTAAGAAATCGGAAAAGGTTGTTGTTGAAGATGCAACCACGAGCAAAAGAACAGATAAACTCGATTTGATAATAATATTCAGAAATGCCCGGACGCCCTCATATGTAACATTCAAATTCCAGTAACCGATTTTTAGCGACCAGCATACTTGCTCCCCTTTTACAAAAGGCACAAACATCGCAATGAAAAGCACAAATGGAATCAAAATGCACGCTTTTCTCACTATTTGTCCTGGCGTAATCCTTGTGAGAAATGAAATTGCCAGTATTAAGAGGAAGTAGAGTCCAAAATCCTTAAGGCGCGTGATGGGGGTCAGTACCACGCAAAGAATAATGGCAAGAAAGGAAAATATCTTTGACCTTGGATCAAGGTCTTCCAAAAGACTATTTGTAAATTTCATAATACTTTAAGCACATAACTGCCACAAGTCCAAAGACCAGAAATAATGCGGAGGCAACATACATTATCTTTACAGCAATACAGATCGATTCAGGAGTTATTTGATCCTGATCATCCCCGATAAAAGGCTTTTCAACAACCTCACCCTGGTAGATGCTTGGCCCCCCTAATTGTACCCTCAATGCCCCCGCCATGGCGGCTTCCGGAATCCCGCTATTAGGACTTTCATGCTTACGACCATCCCGAAAGGCAGTCCATAGAGACCTTGTAAAACCACAGCCACACAAAAAAGAGGCCAGGGGGATTAATACCACGCAAATTCTGGCTGGAATATAGTTGGCTACATCATCCAATCTTGCCGACGCCCAGCCGAACCTGATATATTTTTCGTTCTTGTATCCCACCATAGAATCAAGCGTACTTACAGCTTTATAAGCCATTGTTACCGCAGGCCCGCCAACAAAAAAATAAAATAACGGCGACACGATACCATCGACACTGCCCTCAGCAACCGTTTCCACACATGCCCGGGCAATCTGCTCTTCGTTTAAATGCCCTGTATCCCTGCCTACAATATGCGACAATGCCCTGCGCGCGTTTATTAAATCATTTTTCATGAGAAATGTCATTACCTTTTTTGCTTCATCAGCCAGGCTTTTTACAGAAATTGCAAAATAAGCAATAACAGCCCCGATTATTATTTCACACAGGAAACACCACTGCCTCACTACAAACACCACAGCGCAGGTTATTAGATAAGTCCCCAGCACAATAAGCGCGGTTAACAGCATCCCGCCTATGCGCTCAGGTACGGGTAATCTCCGTAATAGAGGTTCCATACTTTCTATAGACTTCCCAATGAGCCGCACAGGATGATACGACCACTGAGGGTCTCCGATGATAATGTCCAGGACATAGGCAACTGTTATTTGAATAAGACCGATACTGGTAAGTGTAATCATAATGCAAAATAGCCTCAGAACGGATTCAAAAAAAAGAGCCAGAAGCCGGAATTCAGCAGTAAGAACGGGTCGCCCTTTACCTGGTAAAGGGCATTTTCGTTCTGAGTTCTGAATCCTGGCAACTGACTCCTTTAAAAACACGCTTTGAGGTGGCAGGAGTTAACTCCTGCCACCTCAATCACTATAACACATATTATTCATTCTCGGATATAACGAACCTTACAAACTATTCTTTTACTTCATAATCCGCATCAATGATTTCACCCTCTCCGCCTTCACCCTTTTTTCCCTTCGTTTTCTTGCCTTCACCGCCAGGAGGAGGTGGTGGCTGCTCTCCCTGTTTGGCAGATTCCTGATACACTTTCGCACTGATTTCGTGCAGGGCACTAGTCAGGGCATCCATCTTCTGCTGTATATCTTTTTCGTCTTCTGTTTTTATCGATTCTCTTAAATCCTTAATAGCGGACTCTATCTTTTGTTTTTGTGCAGCATCTATCTTCCCTGCCACGTCCTTTAAGGTCTTTTCTGCACTATAGGCCAGATTATCTGCCTTGTTTTTTGTTTCAGCCCTTTCCTTTGCCCGCTTGTCCTGATCCGAGTACTCCTGCGCCTGTTTAACCATACGGTCAATTTCTTCTTTACTCAGTTTTGTTGAAGCCGTAATTGTAATCTTCTGCTCGTTTCCTGTGCCAAGATCCTTTGCATGAACATTAATAATACCGTTGGCATCAATATCAAAAGACACCTCAATCTGAGGAACGCCCCGTGGCGCCGGCGGAATACCGGAAAGATGGAATCTGCCAAGTGTCACGTTATCCCTGGCCATTGCCCTTTCACCCTGAAGGACATGAACTTCCACGCTGGTCTGGTTGTCCTCTGCCGTTGTAAAGACCTGGCTCTTCTTTGTAGGAATTGTAGTATTCCTCTCAATGAGACGCGTAAACACACCCCCAAGGGTTTCTATACCAAGCGACAGCGGCGTCACATCGAGGAGAACGAGGTCTTTGACCTCTCCTGATAATACACCGGCCTGGATTGCAGCGCCCATGGCTACACATTCCATCGGGTCAATCCCACGTTCAATCTTTTTTCCCACATAATCCTCCACGAACTTCTGAACGATCGGCATGCGCGTTGGACCGCCCACAAGGATGATTTTATTGATGTCATTTGGCGTCAATTTGGCGTCTCTCAATGCCTGTTCAATAGAATGTCCGCATCGATTAACAATCGGAGAAACCAATTGTTCCAGTTTTGCCCTGGTTATGGTGTGGGTAAAATGTTTCGGCCCGGAGGCATCGGCTGTAAGGAATGGGAGATTAATGTCTGTTGTCAGCGTTGTGGAAAGTTCTATTTTAGCCTTTTCCGCAGCCTCCCGTAATCTCTGCATCGCCATTTTGTCATTTTTCAGATCGATCCCGTATTCCTTCTTAAACTCAGCCACCAGATAATCGACGATGGCATTATCCATGTCTGTACCACCCAGCTGGGTATCACCGCTGGTAGAAACTACTTCAAAGACGCCCTGGCCAAAATCCATAATCGTGCAATCTAATGTACCGCCACCCAGATCAAATACCAGAATTTTCTGAGATTCTTCAACCTTATCCAATCCGTAAGCCAACGATGCAGCCGTAGGCTCATTAATAATCCGGACAACATCAAGTCCGGCAATCGTCCCTGCATCCTTGGTCGCCTGCCTCTGGTTATCATTAAAATAAGCAGGAACCGTAATCACAGCCTTTTCAATCCTCTCGCCCAGAAAGGCCTCGGCATCCTGTTTTATCTTTTGCAAAATAAAGGCTGAGATTTGTTGAGGAGTAAAGGTCTTGCCACGGATAGTAACTTTGTAGTCAGTACCCATCTTTCTCTTAATTGCATAAACGGTACCCTCAGGGTTACTAACAGCCTGTCTTCTTGCAGGTTCACCTACGAGTTTTTCTCCATCCTTGGTAAATGCAACATAAGAAGGAAATGCCTTACCGCCAATTGTTGCACCTTCTGCACTTGGAATAATTGTGGGTTTACCGCCAATCAGCACGGCTGCTGCAGAATTACTTGTCCCTAAGTCTATACCTATAATCTTTGCCATATCCTAACCTCCTTTTTCCTCTTCTGGCTTTTCCTGATCCTGATTCTGAACGTTTTCCTTTATTGATTTCTGAGATACAACCACTTTTGCTGGTCTTAACACGAATGTATTCAATAAATACCCCCTTTGGATTTCTTCCAGTATGGTATCTTCCGGCACCTCATCGTTAACCTTCTGCATCAAGACCTCGTGTTTGTAAACATCCAGAGGTAATCCAACAGAAGGTATTGGTTCCAAACCTTCTGATTTTAAGATACGTGAAAATTCCTTGTAAATCATTTTAATCCCATTAAAGAATTCATTCTCGGCTGTATTTTTTGAAGTGCAGACCGCCTTTTCCAAACTCTCATAGACATCCAGCAATTTTTTGATCAGCGATTCAGAAGCTGTACGCTCAATTGTCTGGCGTTCTTTTGCAGCCCATTTCTTATAATTATCAAAATCAGCAGCAAGCCTTCGCATCGAGTCCTGAAGCTCATTAACCTTTTTTTTACTTGCCTCCAATTCCTGTTTCAAGGATTGAATTATTGCCTGTTGTTCTGCAAACAATACCTCGGATGCCTGCACAACCTCTACTTTGTCAGAGGGGTTGGTATTTTTTTCAGCTTCATTTGACATAATTATCTTACCCTAAATAATCTTCACGAAATACCGCTTTTAAAAATCCATTTTACAAAGTCTGTAATTATAATACAATAATTAAAATAAGACAAGTCCGGTGATACTCTCAAATCTATTCTCTTGTTCCCAAACATGGCCTGGGAACAAGAGAATTTTGCGTGTATTTTTGGTAACAGTAAGCCCTTCTCCTGATCCGAACTCTAATAAATCAGAAAAGAAAGTCCTTCTCACATCAAAACGCTAAACCTTAAAGATTTAACCCATGCCAGCCCTGTCATGGTCCAAAAACCCTGATTCGTACCATTCGTTTGCACTACATCCCGCCTTCCCTTAAAATCTTTGCAAGTATCGAAACCTGACCGGCAGGCATACTAGTTGCCTGTAAGCCTTTCACAGTTGCCTCAACATCATAGCAAACACGCTTTACCTCAACACAACCATCCTCCCACACAGCATACGATGCCTGTGGAATACCATCACGCGGCTGACCTACGCTTCCTGGATTTACAATGGTAACTCCATCTACCACACGCACCATGGGAAGGTGTGTATGGCCAATAAAGACGAAATCAGCCTTGACATTCTTTAACTCAGTCTTCCATTGCTCATCAGAGACATCAGGCCTGAGATATTTATACATATCGCCACCTGGCGACCCATGTGACAACAGGAACCGCTTCCCATCTATTTCTATATGTAATGTTGTTGGTAAATTACCAAGGAAGTCTTTTTCACCGTCATTTAAGGCGGCCTTCGTAAAAATCTTTCCCGCATCGCTCAGTTCTTTGTACTTTACAGAACATCCGCAGTCCATATTTCTGCCAATTGCATTATCATGATTTCCACGAACCACTTTATCAGTAAGACCCCTGATTCGTTCGATACAAGCACCTGGATATGGTCCGTAATTAACCAGATCTCCCAGACAAAAAACCATATCGGCTTTTTCACGTATTGCATCCAGAGCAGCTATATTCCCGTGAATATCTGATAGTATAAGTATCTTCATTCGCTGTATTTCCCTTGCCTTAAGATAAATAAATAGTATAAAATCGCAAATTATACCGATATAAACATTTGTAATCAAGGTATATCTGAATATCATTTATATTATATACAGTAAAGCAAGGATTACTCCTGTATAATTGTCACCCATGACCTTTTATTAAAAAATCCTGTAACAATTTAGTTTTTTGAAAAATCCGGCAATAAAGTAGTTAACAAGCCGTATAGTGGCAGTTCATGAATTGCCACTACATATTTTGACGCAAATTGGCACAAAGTCATTTTGAACCACTAACGCTTTCAAAAAATCAAATTATTATAAAATTCTTTTGTCTGAGGTTTTAAAAATGAAACTAGCTGAAAATCTTGTGACCTTTCGGTTAAGACTAAAAAATATCCCTGGCACATTAGGCAAGACGCTTACCGCAATTGGCAAGGTGGGTGGAAGTATGGGCAATATCCAGATCATCAAGGCAAATAAGGAATTTAAGATTAGAGATCTATCCGTTTATGTCAGCACGGACAAGCAGGTCAAAGAGATTATGGATGCCATTTCAACTATCGGAAAGGATCTTGTTGAAATCCTCAGCGTCAAGGATAAGGTTTTTGAACTCCATGAAAAGGGAAAGATTTTTTTAAGTAATCGCATCAGCATCACTACCTTTGAAGACCTCTCACGGGTTTATACACCCGGTGTTGCAAAAGTATGCAAGGCCATCCAAGAGAGGCCGGAACTAGCTATGGAATATACTATTATCAAGAATACGGTCGCTGTTGTCACAGACGGCACAGCCATCCTGGGATTAGGTGATATTGGCCCTGTCGCTGGTATGCCCGTTATGGAAGGTAAAGCTATGTTATTCAAGGCATTTGGGAATATCGATGCATTCCCCATTTTACTAAACACCAAAGATGTAGATGAAATAGTGAAAACGATTATTACTATTGCCCCCACCTTTGGGGGTATTAATCTCGAAGACATCTCAGCCCCCCGCTGTTTTGAAATTGAAAAAAGATTAAAGGCAGCCCTAAACATCCCCGTCTTCCATGACGACCAGCATGGTACAGCGGTAGTCTGCCTTGCCGGTCTTATTAACGCATTAAAAGTAGTCGGGAAAAAGATCGAAAATATTTCAATTGTAATCAGTGGTGCGGGTGCTGCCGGAACGTCGATTGCCAAAATACTCCTCAGCGCCGGTGCGAAGAATATTGTGGTCTGCGATACCTCAGGAATTATTTACAAAGGAAGAACGGTCAATATGAATCCCGCCAAAAATGACCTGGCGCAAATTACAAATCCTGATAATGAAAAAGGGACAATTGCCGATGCTATGCGGGAAAAGGACGTTTTTATTGGTGTCTCTGGGCCAAATGTCATTACAAAAGAGATGGTAAAAACCATGCGTAAGGACCCCATCGTATTCGCGATGGCAAATCCCAACCCGGAGATCGAACCGGATTCAATTGAGGGTATTGCAAGGATTATTGCCACAGGTCGTTCGGATTATCATAATCAGATTAATAACGTGCTTTGTTTTCCGGGTCTTTTCAGGGGTGCGTTAGATATTGGGGCAACAACGATCAATGATGAAATGAACATGGCAGCGGCACACGCCATTGCAAATACCATTGACGGAGAACACCTATCTGAGGACTACATTATTCCAAGTGTCTTCAATGAAAAGGTACATAAAGAGGTAGCTAAAGCTGTAGCTGGCGCTGCAGCGAAAAGCGGCGTGGCTACACGGCAAATGTTTTAACGGACGCATTCCATCTCTATGTTAATACCCTGAGAATTTAAATCAATTTCAATAGGACTAATCTTCTGTTTCTTGTCGTCGTACAATAATCTTACTTTCGGTTTTGACAACTGCTGTAAATTCAACGACGCTACAATACCTGTAAAATCCTTATATGCGCCGTTCCTGATCTTCACTTCGAAACCTACTGGATATTTAGGTACCGTGCTCAAAAAACAATCCACCAATTCTTTATTGAACTGCGTTCCAGCTCCCGCTTTTATAAGTTCGAATACCACGTCAGGTGGCAATCCAGGCCGATACGGCCTGTCTGAACTACACGCATCATACACATCTGCAAGCGCTGCAATCTCCGCAATCATAATCATCTTTTCACGCTCGGTATAAGCAACGCCTTTCTTATCAAGTTTGTTGGTCCCTTTTAATCCACGGGGATAACCCGTGCCATCCTGTCTCTCATGATGCTGATAAGGAATATGCGCAGAAGCTGTTCCGATTTTTTGAATATCCTTGAGTAATTCATATCCGTAAGTCGTATGGAGTTTTACCTGTTCAAACTCATTTGCCGTTAATTTACCGGGTTTGTTAACAATCTTTTCGTCAATGAATATCTTTCCGATATCGTGAAGAAATTCACCAATTGCAATCTGCATCAATTTTTCCCTGTCAAGAAACAATCTTTTTGCAACGATCAGGGCTATTACCGCCGTATCAACGGAGTGTTCGTATGTATAATTATCGAAGCTTTTTATCGAATTTAATCCCGACAGGATATCCTGATTCATGATTTCATCAAGAAAATAATTGATGTCGTTACACAGTTGTTTAAAGGCATGACTCTCCTGAAATGACTTTTTGACCTTTGGCGTGTTAATGCATTTTATAACAGACTCGACAGTATCTGCCTCTATATTTGCTATGGAAGATTGCGTTACTTTGTATGTTCTGAAGATATCTTTTGTAGACATAATGCGGATTTTGTCGGAGATCGGGTCTTCAAGGACAATATCCTCCGTTTCTTTATCGTCTATATAAATCCTGATAAACCCCCTGTTTTTCAGCAGTTTAATATACGCCTCTGTTAGCACTACCCCCCTATTTAATAGTACCTCGTAGTTATATCCATAAATCGTCTTACCTAGAACCATACCTGGTTCTGCATTATCTATATTTATTCTTCTCATAAATTATTGCCCTGCTAGAAGCGAAGCATATATTGTATTAACAAATATTGTATTAACAAAATTTTCCATTTTCTTGAATGATTTTTATACGAGCACCGCGCCACTCATGCCGGCCAAAAAGATAATTAATTGCAGAAGTTACTGTCATAGCAAGATAGAATACCCCTGCAACGGGTAATGTAAATGCCCTCCAAACACTTAAGCGAAAAAAGCGTAATGTAGGTATGTACAGACGTATCATTATAAAGATGGAGAGACATGAAGACAAAATTGTCACCCTAGAGAGAGTTCCGGCCATAAATGTACATATTCCTATAACTGGCGTTATAAACAAAGTAGCTAATCCCGCTACCGTCCCGACCAGGGCTAACCACGAATATTTCAGTTGTACAAAGGCATTACGTGCAACCATATTCCAAATATCGTGAAGATAACGATAAGGGCGAATACTTACGGCCGATTTAGTAAGTGAAAGGGAGAGGGGCATCCCGGCGTCTTTGATTTTTCTGGCGAGTGCAATATCGTCTATCAATGCCCCAGAGTATCCAGCTATGCCACCAATCTTATCCAAGGCCTGACGCGAGATGAGTATGCACCCGCCTGCAGCTGCTGATACTTTTGAACGCAAGTTTCGTACCAATTCAAATGGATACAAGGCATAAAAGAAGTAAACGAATGCAGGAACCAGCAGACGTGCCCATAACCCGTGAGTATCCAACAAGGCCATCAGTGAAACCATCGCTCGCCGTTCACGTAAAGCCTTCGCCACCAGCCCGCACCACAGGCCGGGACTATGGAAAATATCGGCATCAGTAAACAGTAACCATTCACCTGCCGAAGCCCTGACTCCCTGTTCAAGCGCCCACAGTTTACCGGTCCATCCATCAGGAGTCGGAGAACCGCTGATAACCCTTACGCTGCGGCCAGCCTGTGCTGAAATGTTTTTTGCACATTCTGCCGTACCGTCGCTTGATTCATCGTCTATCAGTATAATTTCCGATTTTGGATAGTCCTGCCCGAGCCACGAGGGTAAAGTCAGCGGAAGAGATAAACTTTCATTTCGTGCTGGCACAATAACGGACAAAGCTGGCCACTGAGTAATTGTTGTATGTGAAGAATCAGAGACTTCCCATCGTTCCGACATACGCCAGCGTACGGGCATAAGCAACAACACGAGCCAGATGACTGCAGATATAACACTGAGACAAAATAAAATCATACCAAACATAATACAGCCTACCGGCAATATCTAGGGTTCGTCTAAAAGTTGTATCACCTTATTTATATCATTTGTGGGGGCCTTACAGGCATAATTCTCGCAGACATAGACAGTAGCCTTGTTTTCGATGGGCTTTTGCCCCTTTACAAATGCTGCAATTTCCTCAAGAAAGTTATCGTTCGGTGAGTTCAACAGCAAAACCTTCCTGGGCAGGAAACGCTTCCATATTTCTTCAAGTATCAGTCTCGTATCCTTTTGATCGGGTTCACCTGCAATAACAATCTCCTTTGTAGGACCCAGGGCAAAATCCAGGGCACACAGGAAATGGGTATATCCTGACGGATGCTGGTTTATCGTTTCTCCAAATGTTTTCATAATCTGTTCCCCCATTTTTTCCAAACCAGGATTCCCCGTCATACGCCCCAATCGTAAGATATTTAATAAAGCGACCGAATTCCCAGAAGGAATTGCTCCGTCGTAAATCTCCTTAATTTGGGCGATAAGTTGTTCATTTTTACTGCCACTGAAAAAAAATCCTCCCCCTTTTTCATCCCAGAAATTTTCAACCATTTGCTTGTTAAGTTCCAGAGCTATTTTGAGATATTTTATCTCAAAGGTTGCCTCGTAAAGTTCGATCAAACCCCAGACAAAATAGGCATAGTCGTCCAGATAACCAGGTATGGCAGATTCTCCTAGGCGATAACGTCTTAATAATGTTCCATCCTTCCGGCGCAATGCATTCAAAATAAAATCAGTCGCACGCACCGCCGCTTGTGCGTATCTTGACTCACGTAACGTCTGAGCCCCCCTGGCGAGAGCGGCAATCATTAAGCCATTCCAGGCCGTGAGTATCTTGTCGTCTTTGTGAGGATGGACCCGTTTCTCCCGCACTGCAAAGAGTTTTTCCCTCGCCGCGCGTAACAATTCCTGGAGTTCCTCCGGTTTTATACCTTCAAGTTTGGCGAAGGCATCCAGCGGCTTATCCACATGCAGGATGTTCTTTTCCTCAAAATTTCCCTCTCTGGAGACGTCGTAATAATCACAGAATATCTTGCCGTCTTTTTCGCCTAAAATTTTTATGACCTCATCAGGCGTCCATACATAAAACTTACCCTCGACACCTTCACTATCAGCATCTTCGGCTGAATAAAAACCCCCTTCTGGAGAAGTCATATCCCTCAAAACATACGTAAAAATACCTCTCACTATATCTGCATAATAGGGCTTTCTCGTGGCCTGATAGGCCTCTGTATATGCCACGGCGGTCAATGCCTGGTCATAAAGCATTTTTTCGAAGTGAGGAACGAGCCAATATTCATCCGTGGAATATCTGTGAAATCCGCCCCCCAATTGGTCGTACATTCCACCCCTCCCCATCCGTTCCAGTGTCTTTTCAACCATCTCCAGCGCCATGGTGTCATTACTTCGCTTCCACCAACGGAGGAGAAAGGTGTAGTTGTGCGGTGTAGGAAATTTGGGAGAGGAACCAAAACCGCCATAGATAATATCAAAATTATCCCTTAACTGTTCGAAGGCATGTTTCAGCGTCACATCAGTCAGGATTTCTCCCGGTGTTGTAACAGACATGGATTGCAGGACCTTTGTTACCTGTTCACTTGATGCAACGACACTCTCTTTATTCGTTTTCCAGAGATTAGATATCTGTTTCAGAATAGCGATGAATCCAGGGTTCCCATACCGTTCTGTTTTAGGGAAATACGTGCCGGCAAAAAATGGCTTTTTTTCAGGGGTTAGGAAGAGATTGAGAGGCCAGCCACCGCTGCCGGTCATGGCCTGACAAACCGTCATGTAAATATTGTCCAGATCAGGGCGCTCTTCCCTGTCAACTTTTATGGAAACAAAATTTTCATTCAGAATTCTCGCAACCTCTTCATCCTCGAACGATTCATATTCCATCACGTGACACCAATGGCAGGTTGAATACCCGATGGAAAGAAATATTGGCTTACTTTCTTTCATGGCCTTCTGAAATGCCTCTTCACCCCAGGGATACCAATCGACAGGATTATACGCATGTTGCTGAAGATAAGGGCTCTTCTCATGAATCAAGCGGTTGGGTTTTCTCTTGTGAGAGGCTTTTGCTTCCTGTTGTGATAACAGTGGAGTACTGTTTTCGTTCGCATTCATATCGTTTAATACGCAACCTTTCATAAAAATTGACAGGGTGAGACTATGGATCGGAAGAGAATATTTCTTGCGTGTAAAGAGTGATAGAAATTTAACCATGCAAGTGCCCTTACCTTCTAAAACATCTTCCACTATTTCATGGGGACATATTTTTTAAGTTTCTGCTCATGAAAAACTATAAATCCTAAGCACGAAATCCGAAACTCGAAAACAATTGCAAAATTACAAATTCAGTAACAGTTTAGTTTTTCGAAAAATTCCAGTAATAATGCGATTACCATATACTATATACTATAGTGGCAATTCATGAATTGCCACTACATAATTACCGCTAAGACATTTACGACCTTCAATGTTTTCAAAAAACTAAACTGTTACAAAATTCGCATGTTTCAAATTTTGCTTGCCCAAGCGCACTGTGCAAACCACGCGAAACACATCGTTGGGGGGATTACCACGCCAGATTAAACTGACCTCGTTTACAGTAAACACCAGTGTCTTCCAGCTTACCTGAAGCATATTGAGTAACCTCAACATCGCCGTTTGCCCCCGGGCCTGACCTACGCTCAGGTGAGGCGTAAATCCTCCTTCGTATGTTCTTCCCTCATCACAGTCTGGTACCACACTCCACAGCAACGCTTGCAACTTGATCAGGGTTTCTTTAGGTTCGGGGACTAACCAGAGGGTATAACAATCTTGACCGTGGCGAAAGAAAAAGAATTCCTTCAATTTAATTTCAAAAGGTTCAATACCTTTACATACCCGGGAAAATTGCCCGGCTAAGAATTCAAACTCCTCCCTTGGCCGAAATGGATAAATCAGGTTGATGTGTGGCATCCATCGCCTTGCCTGTCTATCGTGCTCGTGTCGAATTGCCTGGATTGGTGGCCATAAATCCAAGGGAGGTATAACTACGACAGCAGTCATATACGTTTTCCTGCTCATGCGTAATCAGATAGTTACAGAGACATTTTTCTTTTTTTTATAATATCGTCTGCCCAGCTTAATGCTGCAACAACGGTTGGAAATCCGACGGTGCTTGTGACAAGAATGATTGCGTGATATATCTCATCAGGTGTTACCCCTGCATCAAGGGCCCTTCTGACATGACTGTGGACAGCGCCCTCGGAATGCACAGTTGCTGCAGCAGCGAGTTGTATAAGGTGCGCAGTCCTTTCATCCAGTGGACCTTCCTGTCTAACAGCTTTGCCAAGTTCCTCTACCGCACTGAAAAATTTCTCATGCTTTTTTTTGATTTTTAGATACTGTTGAGGTAATTTTTCCTTTGGCATATCCGCCTCCTTTCAAGTTAAGACTTCGTCGACTTTTTTATTGTAGGCAATTCGTAAATTGCCCTACAGAACTGGTTTGAAATTCCTTAGTATCAAGCTCATTTCAGCATCTCCTGACAATAAACACCAAAGAACACCATTCGTTACAATTGATAACCTCGTTTTGTTATCATATAATTTCGATATTGAAAGGTAGTGGAATTCCCGATGATAATAACGGTCGTCATATCAATAGGGTAAGAGGTTATTTTGTCAAGTGTCGTAATAATTACCGATTCATCCTCACGGGACACCTCCTTTACGATACCCACAAGGGTAGATGGCGGCTTATGCTGGAGTACGATATTGGCAGTTTTTTCAATCTGCCAGTACCTTTGGGAACTCTTGGGGTTGTATAGTACGATGACAAAATCCGCCTCGGCGGCACATTTCACACGCCTTTCTATGATTTCCCACGGTGTGAGTAAGTCACTAAGGCTGATAACGGCATAGTCGTGCGTAAGCGGCGCACCGAGTACCGAGGCAGCGGCATTGGCTGCGGGAATGCCCGAAATAATTTCTACAGGAAAATGTATATTTTTCTTAGAAATCAACTCCAGGACAAGTCCGGCCATTCCATAAACACCAGGATCACCACTGCTGATAATAGACACGGTCTTTCCTGCCAGAGTTTCCTGAATCGCCAGTTCAACGCGCTCAACTTCTCTACGCATGGCCGTAGCGATAATCTGTTTGTTTTTTATAATATCCCTTATCAGGTCAACATACAGCTTGTAGCCAACGATCGTTTCAGAATTTTTCAGCGCGTCCAACGCCCTCTGGCTAATCTCGTTCCTCGCTCCGGGACCAATGCCTACCACATAAAGTTTTCCATGGCGATGGCCACTGTCACCCCTGGATATTTCTGTTTTTTGAGCAGTAATTGAGTCTTCCTCCCAGAAAGAAGCGCCGCTGGTTCACACACACCCCACACGCCTATTTTTTCTTTTACAAAATTTGACTTACTATGTTCTCTGGCACAGGTCTTAATTTCATGGCTGGAAACAATCCTTAACGGGATACCCAATTCCTCCGCCGCCTGCAATAAACCCGGCTCTTTAGATTTAATCTCAATGGTGGAGAGCAGCCGAACACGTTCCACCGTAAGATTTACCCTTTGAAGGGCATCAAGAATGGATTGTTTTACCGTCTCTGAACTAATCCCTTTTTTACAACCGATACCAACGATAATATCCCTCTGCGCCTCGGTACCGGTAGTAATCACGGCATCTGTATGTAAGATACCGGCAATCCGATGGGCCAAAAGATTGGCGCCACCTTCATGCCCGGAGAGTACACTGATAACGAAGCGCCCCACATCATCAACCACTACCACCGCCGGGTCTGTATATTTATCCTGGATATTTTGGGCAATCACCCTTACCACGATTCCCATGGCCATAATAAAGACAAGTCCGTCATATTGTTTGAAGATTCGACCAACCAGTTGTTGCAGTGGCTCAGAAAAAAGCACAATATATGATGATAGCTTATCTTCGGTACTAAAACTATCTCCTTTGACTGCTTTTTCCAGTATATACATGGAAGGCGGCGGAGCAAAATTCGTTACAATCCTCCGTGCAGTTTTAAATCCTTCTTTTGTTAAGGTAATAATAGCTATATTCAAGCTCTGAATAGGGTGGATTAAGGCGCTATCTTTTGCGCTGAATCCACCTTTACGGTATTTGTAAATGGTGGATTCGCTATGCTTAATCCACCCTACCGAAAAACCGTTTAAATAAAATAAATTTTATTTCATGAGAGAATGAATCCTTTTGGTGTCCAGAAGGGCCTTTTCCATGGATATCAGGGGTGTAATCTCTATATCGGTAAAAAATGGGAAGAGGGGGAGTTTTGCGACGATTTCTTCCATTTCTTCATTGGACTCGGCGTCAATAACGGCAGCAGCCCCACGCCTGCCTGCCAGCTTTCCGCCAGCCAGAATCTTCCCACGCCTTTGAAACCGCGAAAAATATTCCCATTCCTTTATCACATACTCCAGGAAGTCCTTTACCGGCATCTGTGGCATTTGTTTTATCTCAACTTTCAAAAGAAATAACATATTCGTGACCTTTCTTTTCTTCTATATTCTATATTGCCAACCCACCATCCACGCTAATTACGTGTCCCGTAATATATCTGGCATCGTCTGACAAGAGAAACGCAGCGACCTTCGCAATCTCTTCCGGCTTACCAAATCTCCTTACCGGAATCATTTCAATCATTTTGTCCTTATATTCCTGAGGCAACACAGCTGTCATGTCTGTTTCGATAAAACCACATGCAATGGCATTCACGGTAATATTGGCCTTTCCTACCTCCTTGGCAAGGGCCTTTGTAAAACCAACCATACCTGCTTTGGAGGAAGAATAATTTACCTGTCCTGCCATTCCTATAAGACCACTCACAGAAGTTATATTGAGGATACTACCGGACTTTTGTTTGATCATCTGCGCAATGACCGCCTTTGAAAAGTTATAGACACTCTTGAGATTGGTACTGATAACTTCGTCCCAATCATTTTCGCTCATTAAAGCCAAGAGTTTATCCCGGGTAATACCAGCGTTATTTATCAGAAAATCGATCTTTCCAAACTTGTCCTTAACCTCTTTCACCATATTCTTCGCGCCTTCAAAACTGGCTGCATTGACCTGGAAAGAAAGTGCCCTTACCCCCCCTGACTCAATTTCTCTCACCAGTGCATTCGCCGCATCGGCATTTTTAGTATAATTGAAGGCAACATCGCAACCGTTTTTTGCCAGTTCCAGCGCAATAGCCTTTCCTATACCACGCGTACCACCCGTAACAACTGCAACCTTGTCCCTGAATTGCATTTCAATTACCTCCTTTAAGGAGTTTTTAGAAAAGTAAATTCTGTACATTCAACCTTGATTCTCAGTGAAATTGCCGACCTATAGTAAAAAAATAGATTTTGAAATGCAAGGCAAAAAGTCTCAGGAAATTTATTTAATTTAGGCTTGACATTGGTCAGGTTGAATATATAATTTTTAAGATTTTAGAGATTCAGTGTTAATTTAACGATTCTGAAATTGCGAAAAAGGAGAGGAAGAAAATGATTTTGGATGTAAATTATTCAATTGACAATCAACGAAAAAAATCCGAGCGTTTGGCTCTTATCAAGGAAAGATACAAAAAACTGGTACTTGACCCGAGAAGAGAAATTGAATTTGAGATTGAAAAAGCGCTGGACGACGAGGATGGCGATCTCGATAATATATAAATATTGATTAAAACACTCCCTTTTATTCCCCGATGTTGCTTACCATGCATATTTCAAATAGTGAATTAAAGTTGTAATCTCCAATCCAGCGGTAAGAAAGTTATTACCTTTAAGCTAATGTGCAAAAATACCCTTGAATCGGCGGATTAAATGATCTTTTCCTTCGTTACCGCTGGATTGAGGTAACGCAACAACTTAATATTCCATGATGCCTTCAATCACTACATCACTTGAAAACCTTTTTACCGAAATTTCATGAAATTTCGTAGCTTCGCTTATTTTATCAATTCCTTTTCCAAGCACAGGTGATTTCGCATCTTCACCACCAATAATAACCGGGGCAATAAAAATAATAACTTTATCAACGAGACACCCTTCAATCATTGAGGTAATAACCCGGCTGCCCCCTTCTACTAAGATATTGGTCAATTTCATTTCTCCAAGCCGATGGAAGAGGTACTTCAAATCCACACAACCATTAGTATCTTTCGTTTGAATAATCTTACATCCCAATTGTTCCAGTTTCTCAACACGTTCATGCTGTGCGTTTTTATTAACAGCAACAATTATTTCACTTTCATTGATTGTCTTCAGAAGACGGGAATTTAATGGCAATGAGGCGTTGCTGTCGACAATAATTCTCTTCGGATTTCTCCACCCTTCTAAACGGCAGGTCAATAATGGATCGTCCCGCAGCACGGTATTGATTCCCACCAATATACCGTCCACCTGACCGCGGATTTTATGCACATACGCACGTGATTCCTCGGACGTGATCCACCTGGAGTCTCCGGTACGTGTGGCAATCTTACCATCGAGTGACATCGCCCATTTAACAATCACATAGGGTAATCCTTTCTGCATTAATTTAAAAAAAGGGGCATTGAGTCTTTTGGCCTGGAATTCCATAACGCCCAGCCTCACTTCAATGCCTGCCTCTTTCAATTTTTGAATTCCCTTGCCGGAGGTAATGGGATTGGGATCAATAACTGTTGTTACCACCTTTGCAATCCCTGCCTTAATGATGGCATCAACACATGGCGCTGTCTTACCGTAGTGCGCACAGGGCTCCATGGAAACATAGAGTGTCGCACCCTTGCAGTTAGCCCCCCCCTCGTTAATTGCGTGTATCTCGGCATGCGGTCCTCCAAAGACACGGTGATAACCCTTCCCTATAATCTCGCCATCTTTTACCAGCACAGCACCTACCATGGGATTCGGTTCCACCATTCCCCGCCCTTTTTCTGCCAATTCCAAAGCAAGCGACATATATTTTTCGTCAACGTCCAGTATAAACATATCATAAAAAAACAACATTCGACCATCAGCCTTTTAGCTGATAGCTGATTGCTAACTGCTATAATGACATTTTTTTCAGAATGCATGCCTGCATTCCCGTATCGCTTCCTGTAATAATCCGTATATTTCTGCAATAACCTGTAATGGACTATTTCCCGCCCTTCAAGGCTTCCAATCTCTGAAAATAATCGGGAAATGTTTTGGATACGCACTCCGGATTTTTTATTGATATCCCTTTTGAGCGCAACCCAATCAATGCGAAACTCATGGCCATACGATGATCATCGTACGTTTCTATTTCTGCTGGTCGTGGCAGAGATGGTTCAATCTCAAAGCCATCCTCATATTCCACCGCTGAAATCCCAATCCTGCGTAATTCATTCACCACTGCAGCAATGCGGTCGGTTTCCTTTATGCGCATATTTTTTACATTTCGCACCCGCGTCCTGCCGCGGGCAAACACCGCCACGGCCGCCAAAGTCTGCACCACATCCGGCATATCACACATATCAACATCTACCCCGTGCAGCATGCCCCCCTGCACTTCAATCCAATTGCTGCCCATCGTGATCTTACAACCCATACCCTTCAGAATATCGACAAAATGAATGTCTCCTTGCAAAGAATCATTTCCGATGCCGACAACTCTTACCTTTCCACCGGTGATGGCCGCAGCAGCAAAAAAATAAGAAGCGGCTGATGCATCTCCCTCAACCTCATAGTATGTTGCCTTGTAACGTTGTCCGGATTTTACAAAGAACATTTTATAATTGTTGTTCTCAACACTTACGCCAAACTCGCGCATCAACGCCACTGTCATATCCACATAATGTTTTGAAACCAGACTACCCTTCACTTCTATGATCACGTCCTTCTTTGCATAAGGGGCCGTCATCAAGAGGGCGCTAAAATACTGACTGCTCAAATCTCCCTTTACGGCGGCCAACCCACCATTTAATCCTTTCCCCCTGATTATTACGGGTGGACAACCATCGTTATGTTTCGATATAACATCCGCCCCAAGCTGTCGTAAACCATCAAGCAAATCCTGTACAGGCCTTTGCCGCATACGCGCAACGCCATCTATTTCATAAACTCCGTTGCCGAGGGTCAACATGGCTGTTAAAAACCTCATCGCAGTCCCCGCATTCCCAACAAATAATTTCGCATGCCCTGAGGGAATAGCTCCACCTTTTCCGTCCACAATGAACTTATTAATATCCTGCTGTTCCTCGACTGGTATTCCCAGGACATTCAGGCTGGATGCCATATATTTGGTATCGTCGCTAAAAAGGGCATTTGCGATCGTGGATCTTCCATCGGCCAATGCGGCGGTAATAAGTGCGCGGTTTGTATAACTCTTCGATCCCGGGACTTTAACGATTGCATTAATTGTTCCGGTTACCGGTTTTATCTCAATCACTTTATAACTTCCTTAGAAAATTCATCCTCATTATCATAATATCTATTTTGGAAAATATACCAAACGTGTTGGAAATGTAAAATGAAAACTTTCCTCTTATAACCATTCCTTCTTCCAAAAGGTGATCACGACGATCAAAGATATCATGATGGAAACGAGCAATGTCAGCAAGAACACATAGCGGCGATCCTGACCGGTGATGAGGATATTCATCATGAAACTTGTGAATCAACCCTGTCAGAGTTAACCTTGTTCGTCTTTTCGCTAAAAATGTCAAAATATTTTTGAGAGGATACTTATGATTCGTTCTTTTAAAAATTTCAATCATTTTCAGATTACAACCACCCCTATTGCCCCTCTTCGCAAGGATAGGATGAAGTGGTGGTCTTCCACCAGTTATTCAAGCATATTGCTGGTCAGCCTGATTGCGTTTAGATAGGACGAAGTCTATATAATTACCAGCGAGATAACACTGTATATTTTATAGTTATCTCTGCATCCTGTTTCAGTGGAATTAAAAATTCAAGGGTGTTGGCGTCTTTTTTATTATATGCATGCGAAGGCTCGCGAATTTCCCAATCACCCCAGAGATGTTCTATTACTACAACTTCTATATTCTCTTTTTTATGATTTCGCAATGTAATTTGCCAGGTTTCTTCCCGCGCCCGGTCGCTCAATTGTTTATAGTTGATTTGCCTTCGTTCTCCAACCACGTCAAATGCATCACCTACATACAATCGGATTTTTTCATCTTTAGGGGTATGTTCAATCTGGTCCTCTCCGAGAAAAATCACGGATCGGTCCGCGTCTGATTTATAAACCCGCACCTTTCCGGCAGGAATAGGGAATCCCAGTCCATTTTCCTCAGAATTTATAAATTCTAATTTTACATTAACTCTCTTTTCATTTCTGGACCCGTCATATTCATAAATCTTTTTTACGGACGTTGTTGCCGTTGGAAACAGCGAAAGTTGTTTGACTTGATTATTTTTAACCGTTGCGGCGCGCTGAAGCGTATAAAGGCGATACTCAAAAAAGGCTTTTTCCTCAAACTGAGGAGCCGGAGCGGCTTTTATCCTTGCCCGTTCCTCATAAGCAATATAGCGCTGCGGTGGAGGAGTTACCCGGTGAATATCACCCGCTACCAGCTTGAGTTTGGCATTCTCGTAGTCAGTCCCGGATTGATTATTGACGGAAACCCAAGCAGACAAATCCAATGTAGTCTCGCATTCATTCACCAACGCGACATATTCTGCATGCCAGCCGATCCCATTTGTTAAATAGCTCGTTTCCATGCTGTGTTTGCCGGCCTTTTCATTCGAGAGATACCAAACCAGCGTCGGTCTGGTGATGAGGCCTACCGGTAATTTGGGGAAATCCATATTTTGGATATTTGCCGCTGTGATTGATTGAATACCGCCGTCTTTTTTCTCCAGGATTACATTTTCACCAGCGCTTAGCAATTTCCCTTCAAAAATTTTGCCCTCTTTGGTGAAGAGTTGGACGACATGATCGATATATTTTTGCGATATTTTTTCTGCGCTTACCAAATCATATTCATAGTTTTGCTCAAGAATGATTACCTGATCCGGTGCAGTGAGAGATTTGAAGTGAACGGAAGTAGGATCGATTAAAGCTGCAACATCCGTAAAACGAATCTCCTGATTTCCTGCCTGTAAGTCCATTTCACGGATGTCATGAACTAAACCAAGATTATTCTGATAAATAGTAATAGATACCTGTTTTCCCTGTGTCATAGAATTAAAAGTAATAAACAGGCTAAAAAAGATAATACCGAAAATATATTTTTTCATGCTATGACCCTCCAGGTTAAATACAGTACGGCCGCAAATAAAAGTAGAAATATGCAACAAATCCCTATTAACAATGGGGGAAACAGGGGGTTGTATTTCTTCTCAAACGAAAGTTATTTACAAACCTCCTTCGTCCTCCTGGTTTATTCTAAGGGGGATTTTACGCTTTATACGCCGGAATCCGCTTAACTAAGTTGAAAAATTCCTATACAATTGAGTTACGGATCACATCTTGTGAGTTACAGGTTACAAGTTTTTTATTCAACACAATCCTCAACACATAATACACAACTATTTAAGAAAACTAAGTTTCATTAAAAAGTTCATCACTTTCACGGATAGCGGTTGTTTCACCAATAGGGCTGTATCCCCTTTGCCACGCCTTAAAACGAAGAAGAAAAACAAGTCCGGGAATCGCCGCCAATGTGCAGAAGATGAAAAACTGAGTCCATCCTATGCGTTCCGCCAAAAACCCTGTGGGTGAAGAAACAATCACCCTTGGAATACCCATAAGGCTGCTCAAAAGCGCATATTGTGTGGCGGTAAACTTCTTATTGCAAAGACTTGCCATAAATGCTGTAAAGGCGGATGTACCCATGCCGCTGGTCAAATTTTCAAAGGCGACCGTGACTGCCAGCACTGAATGATATGCGCCCACAGAAGCAAGCGCAGAAAAAGAAAGCGTCGATATTGCCTGAAGAATTCCAAAGATCCAGAGACCTTTGTAAAGTCCTAATTTTAGCAAGAGGATACCGCCGGTGAGGCCTCCTGCAATTGTAGCAAATATGCCGAAAGTTTTTACAACTGCCGCCAATTCCGTTTTTGTAAATCCCATTTTCAAAATAAAAGGAGTGGTCATGCTGCCCGCCATGACGTCGCCTATTTTATAAAGAAGGATAAAGGCCAAAATCTCAAAAGCGCCTACTCTCTTAAAATAATCAATAAAAGGCTCTATAACTGCCTCGCTGAGCGATTTTGGGGGAATCGCCTGTCCTTCCGAGCCTGGCGCCAGGCATGTCGTAATAATACCAATAAGAAGTGAGATGGCCAACAGCAAATAAACATAATTCCATGGAATACGGTCGGCTAAAAACAAAGCAAACGCCCCTGAAATGAGCATGCCAATTCGATAACCGTTAACAGCCAGAGAAGAGCCTAAGCCCAATTCTTCATCCCGTAAAAGCTCGCGCCGATATGCATCTACAACAATGTCCTGGCTCGCGCTAAAAAAAGATACAAGCACCGCAAGAAAAGCTACAATCCAGGGAGATTCGGCAGGCCTGACCACAGAAAAGGCGCCAATAGCTAGCATAAGAAGAAGCTGGGAAATCAGCATCCACCCGCGCCTTCGACCAAGAAATGGAGGCACGTAGCGATCCATAGCAGGTGCCCACAGGAATTTGACCGTGTAAGGAAGCCCAACTAAAGAAAACAAACCAATCACTGCAAGATCAACCTTTTCATCGGTCATCCATGCCTGAAGCGTTGAACCTGTAACCAAAAGAGGAATACCGGAGCTCACGCCCAGAAAGAACGTAACCAGCATCCGCCAGCTGAAAATAATCCTCACCATAGAACCATGCATAATACTCTGACAATCAGGTTTCAAAAAAGAAGGTACAGTATAAAGGGTATCTATAGTTTACAATATAACCTGTAAGAAAAAGCCAACTGAGATGGCTAACTTTCCGGAAAATTTATACGCCAGTGGATAAGGAGTAGAAAATGCCTTCGCCTTCCCTCCCTCCAGGCTGTACAGGGAGTTTCCACTCAACAGATTCCACATCAGGATTGGGGGTTTGTTCCATTGCATAACCTCATGCCCTTGTCAAATGCCGGTATTTGATGCGGTGGGGCTGGTCTTCTGTAATACCAAGACGTTTCTTTCTATCCGCTTCATATTCGGAATAGTTTCCTTCGAACCAGAAGGTTTTACTATCTCCTTCGAAGGCAAGGATGTGGGTGGCAATACGGTCGAGGAACCAGCGGTCATGGCTGATCGCCAGGACACAACCGGAGAAATTTTCCAGGGCGTCTTCCAAAGCCCTCATGGTATTTACATCAAGATCGTTCGTGGGCTCGTCCAGCAGAAGCACATTGGCGCCTTCTTTTAGTATACAGGCAAGATGCACCCTGTTCCGTTCCCCACCTGATAGTGCTTTCACCGGTTTTTGTTGGTCTGCCCCGGAAAAATTAAAACGCGCCACATAGGCGCGGGAATTGACCTCTCTGCTGCCAAGACGGATAATATCCCTCCCCCCTGAAATTATCTCCCAGATGGTTTTGTTAGGATCAAGGGTTTCCCGGCTTTGGTCAACGTATGCAAGCTTAACCGACTCACCTACCCTGATCGTGCCGGAATCTGGTTTTTCCTGACCAGTAATCATGCGGAATAATGTGGTTTTCCCGGCGCCGTTAGGGCCAATGATTCCAATAATTCCCCCGTGCGGTAGGGAAAATGTCATCTCCTCTACCAAAATACGGTCTCCATATACCTTTGTCACGTTGTTTGCTTCAACTATCAGATTACCCAGCCTCGGACCAGGCGGTATATAGATTTCCAAATCCTTTATACGGTTTTCACTTTGTTGTTCAAGGAGCGATTCGTAAGAGTTAATACGCTCCTTCGATTTTGCGTGCCTGCCCTTCGGTGTCATCCTGATCCATTCCAGCTCGCGTTTGAGGGTCTTTTGCCGTTCGGTCTCCTGCTTTTCTTCCTGCTGTAGCCTCTTTTGCTTCTGCTCAAGCCACGACGAATAATTCCCCTTCCAGGGAATTCCATACCCCCTGTCCAGTTCCAGTATCCAGCCGGCTACATTATCGAGAAAGTAGCGATCATGAGTTACCGCGATCACCGTGCCCTCGTAATTTTGCAAATGGCGCTCCAGCCAGGCAACCGATTCGGCATCAAGATGATTCGTCGGTTCGTCTAACAGTAAAATGTCAGGTTTTTGTAATAATAACCGGCAAAGCGCCACACGGCGTCGTTCTCCTCCTGATAATACCTTTACCGGCGTATCCCCTTCGGGACAACGCAAGGCGTCCATTGCCATTTCCAGGCGGGCATCCATATCCCATGCGCCAAGCGAGTCAATTTTCTCCTGTACCACCCCCTGCCGTTCTATCAGCTTATTCATGTCTTCATCCGACATGGGTTCGGCGAATCGTTCGTTGATCCAGTTGTACTCATTGTGGAGGTCTACCAGTTCCTGAATACCCTGTTCCACAATTTCGCGCACCGTTTTTGCTTCGTCCAGAACAGGTTCCTGCTCTAAAAAACCAACCGTATAGCCGGGTGAAAGGGTTGCCTGCCCGTTAAAGTCCGTATCCACACCGGCAAGGATGCGCAGGAGTGAACTCTTTCCCGAACCATTCAAGCCCAGTACGCCAATCTTGGCGCCATAAAAATACGAAAGAGAAATATCCTTCAACACGGGTTTCCTGTCATAATATTTGCTTACCCTGAACATAGAATAGATAATCTTGTTCGGTTGATTACTCATTTTACTCTCCATAAAAATATCTTTGAAATCACCTGAGAGATTTTTAGCAAACACAAAAATAACATAGTACAGGGTTTTAACCTTGCAGATAGGGGTAGGGAAGGCTTCCGCCTCCCCTCCCTCCGAACCGTACAGGCGGGTCTCCCGCATACGGCTCTCCAGTCAGTGGTTACCCCTTCGGGATTGACAGGCTAATGCATGGGCTGCG
>JABRVT010000010.1:0-31144 GCA_040048245.1 Candidatus Brocadia sp. | reverse complement strand
CAATTCCATTAAAACAAGGATTGAAACCCCGTTCCGTCCACTCGACAATTGCCCAGAGGCCGTGTCTGAATCACAATTCCATTAAAACAAGGATTGAAACTCCAAATGTTATCAATATTTTTATTCCCCTTTCGTGTCTGAATCACAATTCCATTAAAACAAGGATTGAAACAAGAGAGGATCCAACGGGAAAAATGGTGGGCGAAGTCTGAATCACAATTCCATTAAAACAAGGATTGAAACCATAATAATTTTTCCCTGATTCAAATTCCGCGCCAATGTCTGAATCACAATTCCATTAAAACAAGGATTGAAACTGCCGGTTGCATGCCAAATCAATCGAGCAGATACTACGTCTGAATCACAATTCCATTAAAACAAGGATTGAAACATTGTTTCGTTCACACTTATTATCGTCTCGCCAATCGGTCTGAATCACAATTCCATTAAAACAAGGATTGAAACGAGTATTCTGGATTCCAATCCTTCGTACCAAGCGTGTCTGAATCACAATTCCATTAAAACAAGGATTGAAACTGCTGGTAGTCCGAGGCGGGAAAGGTACGGGGAAATCGTCTGAATCACAATTCCATTAAAACAAGGATTGAAACGCGTACAATTATTGATCACCCATTCCAGGGGACTGCGTCTGAATCACAATTCCATTAAAACAAGGATTGAAACCCTCAAAAAATACCTGATAGATTGGATGCGTAAGGGGTCTGAATCACAATTCCATTAAAACAAGGATTGAAACTCGGGCGGGATTATCGGTAGATATTTATTTATTGGTCTGAATCACAATTCCATTAAAACAAGGATTGAAACTGAGACCAATAGATGCCAAGGCATTCAGAAGCGGCGGTCTGAATCACAATTCCATTAAAACAAGGATTGAAACTTCAGCGACTCCCCGCAGTGCAGGGCTGTTGCTGTGTCTGAATCACAATTCCATTAAAACAAGGATTGAAACTAACGCTACATCCCTGACTCTTGCGGCGAATGCCGTGTCTGAATCACAATTCCATTAAAACAAGGATTGAAACCCTATGGTCAAGGTTGGAAAACGGTCGGATAAGTGTCTGAATCACAATTCCATTAAAACAAGGATTGAAACTTCAGCGTACTTGTGACGCTTATTGTCGTGCCTGTCTGGTCTGAATCACAATTCCATTAAAACAAGGATTGAAACTTTCCGGCGTGGGCAATTTCACCACGTTGGATGTCGTCTGAATCACAATTCCATTAAAACAAGGATTGAAACCGCTTATCTAACTGAAAAAGGAATTGCCTATGAAGTCTGAATCACAATTCCATTAAAACAAGGATTGAAACAAAGATATGATTGGTTTTCAACTTTGGGTTGATTTTAGTCTGAATCACAATTCCATTAAAACAAGGATTGAAACCCAAAGGGGGCCAGAGGGGGTTGTTAAGGCTGCCACAGTCTGAATCACAATTCCATTAAAACAAGGATTGAAACCTATTTCTTCCGCCGCTTTGGCTAGGGCGGCGGAAGCGTCTGAATCACAATTCCATTAAAACAAGGATTGAAACAAGCTTTCTATGCCTGTTTTTTTCCCTATCCCCCTTGTCTGAATCACAATTCCATTAAAACAAGGATTGAAACTAGACAAAAAACTTGTCCGACCTCTTGCCGACCTTGTCTGAATCACAATTCCATTAAAACAAGGATTGAAACAAAATCCCTTTTTGCATTTTCTAATTTTTCCTCGGGTCTGAATCACAATTCCATTAAAACAAGGATTGAAACGGGGACAGAAGCCAGAGCCTGCGTCGAAGGAAAAACAGTCTGAATCACAATTCCATTAAAACAAGGATTGAAACCAGATGGGCGAAGAGCAATTCGCTCTTCGCTACCAGGGTCTGAATCACAATTCCATTAAAACAAGGATTGAAACCCAACAGTTCACTTGCAGACCACTTGCATGCAAGTGGTCTGAATCACAATTCCATTAAAACAAGGATTGAAACAAAAAAGATTTATCGAAGGGTGCATAAGAACAAAGGTCTGAATCACAATTCCATTAAAACAAGGATTGAAACATGAAGTACCTGCGTCTGGGCAGGAATGGCTACAGGTCTGAATCACAATTCCATTAAAACAAGGATTGAAACTATTGCAACAGGCTATGATTGACAACGAATATTTCGGTCTGAATCACAATTCCATTAAAACAAGGATTGAAACTCAGGCAGCGCGAGGCGGATAAGGGCTTTATCGAACGTCTGAATCACAATTCCATTAAAACAAGGATTGAAACCGGCAAACCTCTTTTATTAAGATGCAACCAGGATTTTGCATTTTTAAATTTTTATATTGACATTTTACCTAAAATGGTTTTAATTAAAAATGTTTAGAAAACTAAACGTTTGCTATTATAAACTGCGCTCTCTCATATCTCCCAACGAGAGACCCCGGTTCCTCCCGCAGGCAAAACCTGCGGGAGGATTCAATGATCTGTCCAACTAGGGTCCAATTATCCTCGCTATCACTTCCTTAAAATACTGTGAAAGAACTTGTGTGTGAATAGAGTACGCTTGTCGAGTATACTGATAATTAAAGTAGACAGATAACTTAACTCAAGCTAGATAGAAGATACTTAATGGCTAACATGCCGGTTATCCACTGATGTTTGTAATATGACTCTTTCTGCAAAAGCAGGCCAGCTTATAAAAAATTTCTACCTAATCTTTTTCAGGAACAAAGCCTCTACACTGAAGGGCCGTCTTGCCATGAGCGCCTCCGGTTCATTCGGGCTCAAGATAGCTTCAGCAGGGTTATCGTTTGTCATAGGGCTATTACTGGCACGATTACTTGGCACTGCTGGCTACGGAACCTATGCCTACGCTATGAACTGGGTAGGTTTGCTTGCTGTTCCAGGCGCATTGGGGCTTGACAGATTGCTTGTGCGGGAAGTTGCTGCATATGGAACAAAGGCAGAATGGTGTTTTATGAGAGGTCTCCTCAAGTGGTCTAATCAGACGGTGTTAATGGTTTCGTCGGGACTGGCATTAATAGCTGCTTTTATTGGTTGGGTATTGGTAGGTCGTCAGGATTCCTTGGTGTTAATTTCTTTTTTGATAGCGTTGATATCGCTTCCGCTGGTTACACTTATCAGGCTGAGGCAGTCTGTACTGAGAGGGCTTAACAGGGTAGTAGCCGGACAGGCGCCGGAGATGCTCATCCAGCCAATGCTTTTTATCTGCTTTATTGGAGTGGCATACCTGCTTCTTGGCGGAAATTTAACCGTACCCTGGGCGTTGGGAATAAACATTGCTGCAACAGGAATTGCCTTCGTTGTCGGGACAAGGGTATTGATCAAAACACTTCCGCCGGCCATCGAAGAAACCTTCCCTTCCTATAAAATACGGGAATGGATACGAAGCGCTTTACCCCTGATGTTGATTACCGGCATGAAAATAATAAATGCCAAAACAGACATTCTTATGCTGGGGGCAATGAAGGGACCAAAAGATGCGGGTATCTACGCGGTAGCTAATCGCGGGGCAGAATTAATTACCTTTATCCTGATTGCCGTCAATCTGGCGTTGGCGCCTACTGTGGTAAATCTTTTCGCTGCGGGAGAAATGAAGAAATTGCAAAGCGTTATTATCAGAAGCACACGGGTAATCCTGCTGTTTTCCCTACCCATCGGGCTTGCCCTTATTATCTTCGGCCATTGGTTTTTACTCCTTTTCGGAGAGGCCTTCACGCAGGGCAGAACATCCCTTACCATCCTGTCCTTTGGGCAAATCGTCAACGCATCCATGGGTTCTGTCGGTCTCTTGCTTGTTATGACCGGGCATGAGAGGAGTGCAGCCATTGGTGCCGGAATCAGCGCGGTATTAAACGTCATCCTGAATGCCTTACTAATTCCGGCATGGGGTATTGCAGGGGCTTCGATTGCAACGGCAAGCAGTATGATTGTCTCGAATATTTTGCTGGCAATATGGGTGTACAGAACGACCAGAATTCATTCCACGGCACTTGGGATAATTGCCTTACGGAGAAACAGATAATGGGAAATCGAAAATACTTTACAAAATATATTTTTATAATGGTTTTTATTTTCAGTAAAAAGGTCCTGATATGCAGGCGCTTTATAGAAAATTGTTATGAATAATAGTTTAACCTGGTCAGGACCGATTGCAATTGGCGGAGGCGGGGGGAGTGGTACTAGACTTGTTGCAGAAATTTTGATACAACTTGGTTTCTACATGGGCAGCGTCCTTAACTTCGCCAACGATAACTTATGGTTTACGCTTTTATTTAAAAGGCCTAAATGGTTTATCAAAAATGCAAAAAAAAGAGAATCGCAAATTTTTAAAGGATTGAGTATCTTTGAAAAAGCAATGAAAGGTTCTTTCCGCCCGCGTGGCGACGAATTTGTCTTCATACTGCGGGCTGCTATTGAAATGTCGCTTTTCGGGCATAATTATTTGGGGGCAGGCAGAGGATTGTGGCCATTAAGGCAGATCGTGGCTATGATGAGGTCGCAAAATCCCGATCCATCCAGATATATTGGCTGGGGATGGAAGGAGCCGAATACCCACATGTATATTCCTTATTTATCCAGACATTTTAATAACCTGAGATATATCCATATCATCCGTCACGGATTGGACATGGCTTATAGCAGAAACCAGACGCAACTTCACAGCTGGGGTGATTTTTTTGGAGTTAGAGTGCCCGATTCTCCCACCTTGCTGCCTCATGCATTGCTAAGGTACTGGGTTGAGTCAAACAAAAGGGCAATTGCTCTTGGAAAAGAACTGCTTAACAAAAGGTTCTTGCTTCTCAACTTTGACGAATTATGCCTGAATCCTGGGCAAAAAATAAGCATGCTGATAGATTTTCTCGGGCTGGATACCAAATGTGTGAATATGGATAAATTGATGAGATTGCCTCAATTCCCTCAATCCGCTGGTCGTTATAAGAAGTATGACTTGTCTGTTTTTGACAGAGACGAAATTGATGCCGTAAGGGAGTTGGGGTTTACTGTCGATATTTAAATACCATAATGAGTAAACAGCAGGATGATGGCATTAAAAAAGTGGGATTTGTGATTGCCGGAACTCAGAAGGGGGGGACATCGGCCCTGGATACCTACCTGAGAGAGCATCCGGAGATCTGTATGGCAGAGAAAAAGGAAGTGCACTTTTTTGACAATGAAAAATACTTTCAAAATGGAAAAGTCGACTATTCAGTGTATCATTCCTTTTTTCAACCAAAATCGTCGCATAAACTGCTTGGTGAAACAACGCCGATTTATATGTACTGGTATGACTCACCGAGGCGTATCTGGCAGTATAATCCTTCTATGAAAATTATCATAGTCCTGAGAAATCCGATTGACAGGGCATATTCGCATTGGAATATGCAACGTGACAGAAATATTGATAGCCTGTCGTTTTGGGATGCCATTCAAAGAGAACCAGAAAGACGTCGGGTAGCCCTGCCCTATCAGCATAACCGATTTTCTTATATTGATAGGGGCTTCTATTCGGAACAATTGCGAAGGATATGGACATACTTTCCGAAGGACCAGACACTGATTTTGAAGTCTGAAGACCTCAGAATGAATCCGAAAGAGATACTGGAAAAGGTATGTCATTTTCTTGATCTCAGTTACTTCCGTAACGTTGCCGTAAAGGATGTGCATAGCAGGCCGTATGTTTCCTGTATGACCCATAAAGAATGGGAATATCTGAAGTTCCAGTTTGAATATGAGGTACGGAATTTAGAGAGGATGTTAGGCTGGGATTGCAGCGACTGGCTTGATCCGCAGCTCCTTATTAAAACATGAATACTAAAAAGATAACAAAGACTTTCGTCCCTGTGAAAAGGGCAGGTCAGCGTGGGGCAGGGTGGATTGCCCGCAAAGAGAACAGGGGGAGGGAATAGCGGGATGGAAGAAAAGTCTGATACTTTACCAGTTTGTCCGCTTCATTTTCTCATCATTGGCGCTGGCCGCGGCGGTACGAGCCTTCTTGCCGGTCTGCTTGATTATCACTCGAAATTGGAAGTAGGATTTGAAATGTTCTCAACTAAGTACCTCATGGGCAGAAGCCTGTTTCATACCCTTGTCCACAGTAAAAAAAAGCTGATTTATCACCGGACAACAGCCTTTCGGAAGGCCTGTATTCATGAGTCTAAAAAATTTCCCGGTAAACTTTGGGGGAACAAGATTACAACAGAACAGATATATGGGTTAGAAGATCACAATCTGGCAAATCCGGATCAAAAAGTGGACATCATTGACTTTTTTTTCAGAAATAGCATGCCGGATATCAGAATAGTGTTCATTCTCAGGGATGGCAGAACTTGCGTTCGTTCAAAGGTGAATCGCACCGGGCAATCTGTTGAAATTGCCTGTTTAAGATGGAAATTCTCTGTGCAGGTGTATCGCTACCTCAGGGAATTTCACAATAACAATATAACTGTAAAATTTGAGGATTTATTAAATAATCCCCGGTTCGTTTTAGAGGACATTTGCACTTTTTTGGGTGTGTCTTTTGAAGAAAAAATGCTTATGGGGACAACGAACAAAAAAATGTTGCCGGAATACAGGAGCGATACATTTAATCAGCCAAAACAAACATTAGAGGATATCCCTGAAAAATACTGTTCTATGATTCAGGACGAATTGCGGTATTGTGGTTATCTGATATCAGAGTGACGGTGTGTTCTCTGAGATACGGAAGTACGCAAGAAAAGATTTTTACGAAATTCTGATGTCAACAATTTTTACAGAGTCCGGTATTTGTTTTATTGTATGACCGTCCGGTTCTTTTGTTATCAGAAGGAAGTGAGGGGTATACCTGCATAGTTCTCTGATTCCTATCACCTGATAGCCAAATATTCTGATCTTTTTTTCGTCATCAACAATTGCAACGAGGTCTATTTCTTTGTCCTGGATGACGAGATAGGCCATCTCCATGAGGTCTGTTACACCATAAATGGCGACAGAATTTTTACCCTGAAAGGGGATGCTTTCAATTTTGTTCTCAACGTCTTTTCTCACAGCCTTATAGAAATGAAAATTCCTGTTAAAAAATTTATAGGCAAGCTGTGTTTTTTCTGCAATCCCTTTAGGGGTTAGAATGTACCGTATCCTTCGTGGGTTCACGCCCAGCATTTTTACCAAACCCCTCTTTGTGAGTTTTTTTAAAGCGAAATTTACTGAAGCTACGTTAATGCCCAGTTGCAAAGAGAGCTGGCGCTGTGAGATATGTTCTCCGTTTTCAATTGATTGGAGGATGTTGTATTGCGTAATTTCTTCCTGGTTAGACATAGACGGCTCATTTACTCAAAATTAAATACAATCCTCCTGAGCTTTTATGGGCTTGAGTAAATTCTGCTACTTTCTTCAGGGAGGCGAATGAATCGTACTTCTTCTTTTCTAAAAAACGAAACAGTTCTTCCATGGAGGACTACAAATGACTGGTAAATCAGTAAGCAAATATTTTTCTGCAGCGCTTAATAAATATTCCTCCCGCAGTTTTGTTTACTGCGGGAGGAACGGGGTCTCTCGATTGGGCGATGTGAGAGATTATGTTTATAATTACAAACGTTTATTTTTCTAAACGTTTGATATTTAAAACATTTTTTAGGAAATGTCAACAGAAAACTAAAAATTTCACTGCTTCACATTAAGTTCTTCTAATGTTTCCTGTGCGAGTTCTCTGACGGAACCGTCTTCATCGTTGAGGGCGCTCTTTATAAATTCTATAGCGGCCTCACCGCCAACTTCGCCCAGCGCCTCTACAGCACTTTCTCGCACCCATGGGTCCCGGTCCCTGAGCGCGATCGAAAGATGTTCAGCTATGCTTTCATCGCCGATTTCCAGTAAGGCATCAATAGCGCTTAATCGTACGTCTTCATTGGGGTCATTTGCCAGTGCCTTTGATATAATTTCTATTGCCCCCGGATATTTACCTTCTCCAAGGGCTATAATTGCATCTTCCCTCTTTCCAGGATCTTCGTTTTCCAGGGCATCTTTTGCCAGGGATTCAAAGGATGTTTTTTCCTTTTTTGGTTTCTCTTTTTTGACAACAGGCATCCCTTCCCTGGGGGGGGGAGGAGTTTCTTCCTTAACTTTTGTAAAAACTTCCCTGGACTTACTGGCGCTAATAATGGACAGCTTTCCTTCCTTTGTCTCATGGATGGCATAAGCGAAGGCATAATTCTTATCTTTGAGGATCCTGCGAACTCCTTCACCAATGGGTATGTTTTGGAATTCTACGGTAACGATCCCGTCCATCGAATCGCTAAGCCATATCCGGGCTCCGCTCTGTGACATGATTTCTTTTAAGACCTTTTCCAGAGGCGAATTTTTTATTCTTGCTGATAATTGGCCGTTACTAAATTTGATATCGAGGACTTCTTCACCTGATGGTATACCTGCCTGAAGGACATGCATCATGCCGGCTGTAAAAATAAGCAAAGATACTATGCCTGCCAGCAGGCCAATTCGTGTGTGTTTGTAAATTGTACAGCTAAACATATCTGGGCACTCTATAGGACTTTTCAAAAATAAGGCTGACATTTTCTGCAAAAATTGGCGACAGACCGAAAGACGACAGACAACGAATGAAAGCCGCCCCATCTCATTTCGTCTATTCTCTAAAAAAGCTGTCTCTTACGGCATGTTCGGTCAGGATTTACCCTGAATAATATTGATTAACAGCCTTTTCCCCTTCTCCATGATTTCATGTGTTCTTCCTTCCAGATTTAACCGGAGCAGGGGTTCGGTATTGGATTTCCTCACGTTGAACCACCAGTCATTGTACTCAACGGTGACGCCGTCCAGATGGTCTACCTTCCCATTGGAAAATTTATTGGTAATTTCTGCAATCTTCGCATCCTTATCGTTTACCTCAAAGTTTATTTCACCGGTAGAATAGTATCTCTTCAGCGGAGCCACGATGTTTGAAAACGGAATGCGTTTCGAACTCAGAATATCCAAAACCATGAGAAAAGCGATCATTCCTGAATCTGAATAGTAATTGTCCCGGAAATAATAGTGCCCTGAAAGTTCACCTCCAAAGACTGCCTTTTTTTCACGAAGCGTCGCTTTCATATATACATGGCCAACCCGTTCACGAAAAGGGATACCGCCAGCAGCCTTTATCTCTTCAGGAACGACCCAGCTCGACCGGAGGTCATAAAGAATCGTGGCTCCTCTTTCCCGTTCGAGAAATTGCCTTGCAATCAGGGCCGTAATAATATCGCATCCAACCACCCGTCCCATCTCATCAACAAAGGCGCATCGGTCGGCATCTCCGTCAAAAGCAACTCCCAGGTGTGCCCTTGTCTCACGTACTTTATTTTGCAAATCAACAAGATTTTCAGGCTTTAATGGATTGGCTTCGTGATTGGGGAAATTCCCATCCAGCTCAAAGTAGAGCGGGATAATCTCGATGGGAAGTCCTTCGCAGACAAAAGGAACTGTTTTGCCAGCCATCCCGTTCCCTGCATCGATTACTACGCGGAGATGTCTCAGGTTGTTGGCAAATTTTAAGACATGCTTCTTATAATCTCCAAAAATATCGCTCTGGATGACTTTACCAAGTTGCTCACCGCGCGGGGGATGATATTGTTTTGTCAGTTTTGCAATCCGGTCTATACCCGTCTCATAACTGAGAGGGATGGCCTGCTTCCTGCATATTTTCAATCCGTTATATTCGGCAGGATTATGAGAAGCGGTAACCATGACGCTGCCGTCGTACCCGTAATGGCCCACGGCAAAATAGGTCATCTCCGTTGAAACGACACCAACGTTAATAACATTCAGCCCTGCTGTGCATAAACCGTCAATCAGGGCGTTGGCGAGTGGTTTGGAAGAGGGTCTCATATCCCGGCCTACGACTATGTTCTTCACGTCGGGATTCTCTTCCTTAAAAAACTGGGCTATGGCCGTTCCGATCTTGTGAGCCGTCTGGTCATTAATTTCCGATGGATATTTCCCGCGAATATCGTAACTTTTAAAGATATTTATTGCCAGTTTGGATTCGGCCTGTGGTTGGTTAAAGCTCGCTGGTTCAACCTTTTCCAGACATACGTTGCATTTAGGATAATTTACTCTCTGTCTCCCTTTACATACAGAATCGCTAATCGTATAAGACTCACCGGGACAACGATGCTGTCTTTCCTCGTTTTTTTCGATAATTGGTCCTTTTTTCATACGTGTTACTCCTTACCGTTTAAGCAGCTCTCTGCCCGCATCAAATGCCTGCTGTAATAGCTCCTGACGCTTGTGTACGGCACCTTTTTCTTCCAGCCCGGCGCATAATATGTCGCCAGTATATTTCACGTCTAATACATGGAAAAAAGACTTTATTGTTTTTACCGCCCCGTCAAACAATCCTTCTCCGGCATTGCGCGCCGCAGTTGCGATAAAAAACCCCTTAGCAATCCTTCTATCTTCTCTGATAGGCAGGTTTAAGATATATTTCCGTGCCCAGAAGGCCTGGCAACGGTCGATAAGTGCCTTCAGTTGTGCGCTTACACCCATAAAATAGATGGGTGTGGCAACAATAATGCCATCGGCATCCGCAAGCTGGGAATAAATTTTTTGCATATCATCACCAATTACACACACACCTTTTTCAAAACAGCCGCCACAGGAATTGCACGGGGCAATCTGCAAATCACGAACAACGATCTTTTCGACTTTCGCATTGCTTGCCTCGGCACCTTTTATGGCCTGATCGAGCAATATGTCAGAGTTACCATTGGGACGCGGGCTGCCAAAGATGCCAACCACTTTTATCACCTGAAAATACCCCCTGAAAATGTCACTCTGAGCAAAATGAAGAATCTTGTTTGATGAGCTCCTTCAGTTCAGGGTGGCATTTTTAATTATTCTTTGTTAGTCAGTCGTCATAATTGCGCTAGCAACACCCTAAAACGATGGAAATGGGTTTCATAGTTGTATAACATTGATGTATTTATACTTACACTTTTTTTATTGCGCCTTATTTTCGAGCCAGGTTCATAGATATTTCACAGATTTTTTTCAAGGGAAGTTAACGTATCTTTAAAATATTCAAGCGTCCTGCGCAACCCTTCTTCACGAGTAACCTTTGGTTCCCATCCTAAAACCTTTTTTGCCCTGGAAATGTCAGGTTGCCGAATCTTTGGGTCATCGACCGGAAGGGGTTTAAATATTATCCTGCTTTTACTCCCGGTAATGGCGAGTATCTCCTTTGCCAGCTGGTGGATAGTTATCTCTTCGGGATTCCCAATATTTACCGGGTCGTGCTCATTTGAAAGAAGTAACCGATAGATACCGTCTACGAGATCGGAGACATAGCAAAAACTCCTCGTCTGTAAGCCGTTTCCGAACACTGTGATATCTTCGTCTCTCAGTGCCTGGCACATAAAATTTGGGAGTGCACGACCGTCTTTTACACGCATCCGTGGTCCATAGGTATTGAATATTCTCACGATTCTGGTATCCATGTGATGGTACCGATGATACGCCATGGTCATTGCTTCGGCAAATCGTTTTGCCTCATCATACACCCCACGGGGACCAACAGGGTTTACGTGGCCCCAATAATCTTCCCGTTGGGGATGAATCTGCGGGTCTCCATATACTTCAGATGTGGATGCCAAAAGGAATCTTGCCTTCTTTGCCTTGGCCAACCCCAGGCTGTTTAAGGTACCCAGAGAGCCAACCTTTAGGGTTTGTATAGGAAATTCCAGGTAATCAAAGGGACTGGCCGGTGAGGCAAAGTGCAATACATTATCTACGTGTCCGCTTACATAAATATAATCACTTACGTTATGTTTTATGAAGCGGAATTGGCTGTTTCCCATCAAATGGACGATATTCTCTGTTTTTCCCGTCAACAGGTTGTCAATGCATATAACCTCATGTCCCTTTTCTATTAAATAATCACACAGATGCGAACCGATAAATCCTGCACCGCCTGTAATTACCGTTCTCATGTGGAAATACCACCCTTCTGAATTCTGTAAATTCTGATGTTATAAGGAACTTACGGTGAATTCTACAACATTTTCATCAATATTCAAGAACATAAGTATTTTCGTATTTTTTATAACTAACTGATTTCGTGTCTGTTATGACACCAACATTTTATCACAGAATAAGTTACAATACAATTTTAATTCCGGCAATTCCAACGGAGTCCGTTGGATTTACGTTGGGATTGACTACAATTTGACTGTGGTCAAAACTTTTAAACTTTTTTTAAAAGAGGCGGTAAGGGCATGATTACAAAAAAACGGTCAAAGTTGGTAAGCAACACTTTTTGGAATATATTGATGACAGCACAGGAATTACGACAAAACGAATTTCCTTTGATGAGGCTGAGTATAAAAACGAAACGATAAAAATAATGGTTGATGGGCGTATGAAAGATAATCAAGACGTCACTTACAGAGAAGCGTTCCTGGCTGTTTCAAAGAGACGTCCCGACCTTTTTACCGTGGAGGCTAGAACATGGCAATAAAAGAAATTCCAGAAGTAGAGGCGTATAAAGGGTTAAAAAACCAGGCAGATGAAGAGCAAAAAAAGTTAAAGGGTCTCGAAGAAAGGCTGGAGAAACTCAGGGCTGATTTGAGAAAACAGGAGGAAAGGGTTTTAAGGGCGGAATCGAAAAAAAGAAGGTCTCTGGGAAAATTCGCAATCAACGAGGCTGCCCAGGAAGAAGTAAACAAGGCCAAACGGGAGTGCTTAGAGGCATTGCAGGAGCGTGATGATACGCATGAGCTTATTACCTTCCTGGAGGAGTCTGTTAAAAAGCAAAGAGACGTTGCAGCGCAATTACCGCAAAAGATACATGCCACTAAAATTGCAGTATGGGATAGGGTCGCTGAGATATTACAGGGCCAGTTGGAAACAGCGATCGGCGACAGGGCAAAGCTGTTGTGGGTTGCCATGCTGAACACAGGGCATCAGGTAAGGTTTATGGAACCGCAATATTTGCCTGAGAGGCTCCAGGTGCTTGCGACTCCACACAGGGATGAAATTACCGCGCTTCAGGAAAAGCTCTGGAATGAGTTTGTAGAAGAGAACTAAAAACCGATTGAAAAGGCCTTGTAATAGCAGAATACGCTTAAGGCTTCAAACCACCACTAGGCGGCCTCCTTCCCTATTGTAGGCCCTTGTATTTTGCAGGATGGAAGGCCGGCTTCTCCCCTTCATATCGCTGCCGGGTTGTACCCGGAAATGCCGTAGGCAACGCCGAAATTTTCCTACTGTCATCCTGCAATCTGTTTGGTTCAATACTTTTTTCCAAAATCCTGCCGCGTGAGAATTCTTACGATGTTAACTTGTGATCCTTTCCATTCAAAGATGATCCGGTAATCACCGATTCTTAAACGGTAAAGATCTTCGTAACCTTTGAGCTTCTTGATATGCTTGCCGTCAGGAAATGGATTATCTTCGAGCCGTTTGCATCCGTTTACTATGCGATTAAAGTCATCATCTGATAAGGTATCTGTATCTTTACCAGCTTTATCAGACAAGATAACCTTAAACCTCCCCACGTTTAGCCTGCCTTCGGGCTATGAGATCATCCAGGGATACAACCTTACCCTCCCTGATATCCGCTAACCCTTCCTCAATCTTTGCCTTTATGGTAGGTTCTAACATGATGTAGAGGTCTTCTATTTCATCCTCTATCGTCTTGCGGAGCAGTTCCTCAAACTCTTCAATCGTTAAATCTGATACTTTCACAATAAGATCTCCTCATAATTAAAAATGCAGGATGGAGGGCCGGCTTCTCCCCTTCATATCGCTGCCGGGTTGTACCCGGAAACGCTGTAGGCAGCGCCGAAATTTTCCTACTATCATCCTGCAATCTGTGATATGAGTTTATCATATTCTGCATGTGAACCGATCCAGAACCAGACAATTTCATCCCCGTTACGAGCGCCAACGGCGCGATAGTCAATGTTAATCCGAACTGCGTAAATGTCTTTTGTAGAATGTATTTGTTTGAAGCGCAAGCTGGGATGATAAGGATTCTGGATAAAAAGTTTATATGCCTTCCTTGCCTGTTTCCGAACATCTTCCGGTAATTGTTCAAGCGCCTGGTCGTGTAGGACTTCATATACTTTCTGGATCAAGGACCCGGCTTTTACCTTTGCGATGTTCTGCAAGCGCTTCATCTGCTAACTTAGCAAGCTTATCCTGCGAATCAGCAGATGCCTTTTCCCAACGTTGCACGGATGGAAGTTCTTCAAGGATCCAACTGACAAAGGTATTTTGTTCTTCTTCCGGAAGTTTTGCCACTTCTTCAAATGCCTTTTCTAAAAGTTTTGTCATTGTTCATACTCCTGCATTTTCTTAATACTTCATATTACAAGGGGTTGGTCCTCATAGAGCGATGGAAGGTAAGACTATGGCCTCCGTACAGACCACGTCGCCCGGCAATTGGTTATCTGTGTACGGCCCAACCAAGGCCTGCATATACATTTTACTTCTTTGAGGTCTCTTTTTGGGGAGCGCCGAGGGCCTTTTCTATTAATTGTCTCACGGCCTCAGCCCTGGATTGAATCCGATTTTTAAAACGATAATCGTCAATCCAATTCAACATTTCCGTTGGAATTTGAATGTTTATAAAAGTTTTATCTGTTTTTTCCGGCATCATATCTCCTTTGATTCTTATTATATTTATACATTTTGTATTGTCAATACAAAAAATTGTCTTGACAAATAATATTAATTATATTATTTATATTATTTGTATTTATAATACAATTTAATTTCCATTTACTTTAAAATGGAGGCGAAGCTATGGAAAGTTTAGCTAAGCTTGAAGAAATACGGGAAATGACTGACATTCAAAAGGCGCTCAAGCCGGTGGATGTAGATGTAAAGGTTTGAGGAGTTTAATTGGAAGCCGTTGAGAGGTACCGGTAATATCGTTATCGGATATCGCCGACTATATTAGTCATCCAAAAGAGGCGCTTTGGAGGCTAATTGACGGCGATACCCTTTTAAAAGAATGGTCAGTTATTGTCGTTATGTCAATGACTGACGGCAAAAACTATGAAGTTATGGCCTTCTTTTGAAGAAGACGTTGCAGAAGGTGTACCCGGATATTATTATCTCTGATGGGGAGGTAATGGAAAGGGTGGTAAAGCAGCTTGGATTGCCGTTCGACAGGCTGCCTGCTACTTGAAAAAGGCAAAGAGGATGGCGGTTAATATACCAACGATGGAGGCGAATTGCCCGATCCAGGAGATAAACATCCATTTGATGAGGTCGGCTCTGGTGGATTCAATCTTTCTTTCAAGGCGGGCGACTTCTTCCGTCAGGCGTTTTTTCAAATTTTAGTTCAATGGTTTCTATTGTATGCGTCTGGCTGCGGCCTTCAACCTTGTCGAGTATTTCTACCAAGGCGCTTGCGCCTTCATCGGTCATCGGTGAGCTTTTCTCTCAAAATATTTGGTATGGTAATGATAGACATAGCGACTAAGGTAACATATGCCTGAAAATTTGTCAATAATGGAGGCAAAAGGACACGCGGTAACGTCAAAGTCCGTATAAAGGACACCGATGAAATGACAGGGCAGGAGAAAGCGGGGGGTAACGAGAGATGGAGAATGAGAGGAGAACGGAGAAAGTGGTAAAAAGAGCCATGAAAGACAGGGGAATTCCCTGAAGCCCTGCAAAGGCAGGAGAAGTAATCTGGGGATAGAGGGACAGGAAGTCGTTATTAGTGAAGAAATTTCAGTGCAAGGTGAGGTTTATAGGTCATATCCCTAAGCGTATGGATAATATTGGTTTTCCCCAGAAAGTGGTGTTTGTCGATCGTCTGGTGCTCAGGGGGAAAAGAGACCAGAGAGAGGTCTTCGATGTCCTTTTTGAGGGTAGGTTGATTTTTTCTTTTTTACCCATAAGTACTTTCACTTATATTCGACGTAACCCTGAGGTCATCAGGTACCTGATTGACAAAGTATTTTATATTCTATATACTTTTTATTCCTGCTATTATGACGGGAAACACGTGAGAATAGAGACGCCAGCGCAAATCAAAATGATTTTATTACAATAGGCTTAAAGTTACTCATTACATTGGAGAAGGTATAATAAACATTTAAAAAACAAACCATGCATACGGGAATACTTGCACAGGAAATACTGTCACGTGCCAGGGAGGTACACGACTATGTTATCAGGATGCGGAGGGATTTTCACAAACATCCGGAAACTGGTTTTGCTGAGGTCCGCACCTCCCGTGTTATTGCTGACGAATTGAAACAAATGGGCATTCACGTACAGACAGACATTGCAAAAACGGGCGTTATTGGCACTCTGCATGTTAACGGGGTATCAGGTACCGTTGCCTTTCGGGCCGATATGGATGCACTGCCCATACAGGAGGAAAACAACCTCGAATTTAAATCCCAAAACGAGGGGGTATCCCACGCCTGCGGCCACGACGCTAACATAGCCATGCTTCTGGGAGCCGCAAGACTTATGGTACAACTGAAGGACAGGCTCAAACGGCATGTAAAATTTATCTTTCAACCATGTGAAGAACAACATCCTGGTGGTGCAAAGCTCATGGTAGAACAAGGAGTCTTGCAAAATGTAGACGAAATCTACGGATTGCATATTGAACCGAATATTCCGTCAGGTATCTTCGGAGTACGGGCAGGCGCCACTATGGCGGCTACCGACCGCATCGTTATTACTATTATTGGGAAAGGGGGGCATGCCTCCACCCCTCATCTGTGTGTTGACCCCATCGTTATTGCAGCTGAAGTAATACTGGCAATTCAGACCATTATCTCACGAAAGGTAAATCCTCTTTCTCCGTGTGTAGTTTCTTTATGCCAGATTTCTGGAGGAACGACCTTTAATGTTATTCCGGATAAGGTAAAGATCATCGGCACGGTAAGAACCCTTGCCAAGGAATTGAGATATAAGATGCCGATATTGCTGGAGGAAACTATCAGGGGAATTACGTCACTCAATAATGCAACATACCAATTCGAGTATCTCAAGGGTCACCCGCCTCTTAATAATCCGCACCAGCAGGTGGATTTTATACAGAACAAAATTATCGAACTATTTGGCAGCAAAGCGATAGAGCATATAGACCCCAAGATGGGTGGCGAAGATTTCTCCTATTACCTGGAAAAAATAAAAGGGGCATATATTTTTCTGGGATCGGGAAACCTGGAAAAGGGCGCCAGCCAGCCATTGCACAGTCCCCGCTTCTTATTAGATGAAGACGTGCTTTACATGGGACCAGCCCTGTTTGCCTTCATTGCCTGCAGTGCGAATATTTACCAGCAGGGGGCATGAACACATTTATGCCATTTATGGCAGATGCTTACCCTTACATCGCACGTTAACATTGCTATTACCCGATTTTTCAAAAAACTAAATTCTTGATTGTTCAACTTAATAAATACGAAAGATATCCCTTATCAAATGAATCCAATTATAATCCTGTCTATTTCTATTGCCTGCTTCCTGCTGGCGGCTCGTTTCTACGCCCGATTCCTGTCTAAGAGAATGGGGATCGATCCGGAACGGATTACGCCTGCCATTGAAATAAACGACGGACGCGATTATATTCCCACTGCAACGCCCATTGTATTTGCGCACCACTTTGCAGCCATTGCTGGAGCAGGCCCCATTATCGGTCCGGTAATGGCTTTGATTTATGGATGGGGTCCAGCCTGGCTGTGGGTCCTGATCGGCGGGATATTCTTCGGGGCGGCGCATGATTTTTCTGCCCTGTTTGTCAGTATGCGTGAAGGTGGTAAATCCATTGCAGAAGTTGCTAGAAAATCCCTGGGTACTGCCGGATTTATCATGGTTATCTCATTTACCATCGTAATGCTGATCCTCGTTAACGCCACTTTTCTTAATGCATCGGCAACTGCCCTGACATCTGTAATCGACCGCGCTCAGATTGGTCTGAGCAGGGAACAAATCCTTTTCCGCTGGGCTGATGACTCGGGAAACAAAGTCATCGTTGGTGGAATCGCCTCTATGTCCGTCATTGTCATAACCTTCTTTGCCCCACTCATCGGGTATCTCTATATCAGGAGGCATGTTTCCGTCGCAAAATGCTCGGCCTTCGCAATCCTGATCTGTATTGTATCTGTTACTGCCGGCTTTTTCCTACCGATTTCCCTGAATTCGCTGCTCTGGATGATATTGATTTCCATTTATACCCTAGTCGCAGCGGGTGTCCCGGTTTGGTTATTTCTTCAATCAAGGGATTTTATAAATGTCCACCTGCTTTATATTGGTCTGGGATTTCTTTTCATAGGTATCTTTGCATCGGGTATCAGAGGCGTGGAGGTGTGCTTTCCCGCCAACAATGTTCAGGAAGGCATTTCCCATGTTGGTTTTCTCTGGCCCGGGCTCTTCATAACGATTGCGTGCGGCGCTATCTCTGGCTTCCATGCCCTCTGTGCCAGCGGGACGACCTCCAAACAAATCAAATCCGAGACAGCAGTTCGCAAGATAGGATATTACGGCATGATGCTGGAGTCTTTCCTTGCCGTGTGTGTAATAAGTACAATTATTGTGGGCATAGATATGCAACAGTACAAACAGTTCGTTTTACCGACAGAAGGATCGAAGTTTCAGAGCAATCCCATATTGGTCTTTGCCCTGGCCTTTGGCCGTACACTGCATTCCGGGTTAGGATTACCGCCATCATTTGGTATTCTCTTCGGAATGTTGCTTCTGGAAGGGTTTATTGTTACCACACTTGACACGGCCGTAAGGTTAAACCGCTATCTCTTTGAGGAACTCTGGAGAGTCATCTTCAGACGTCCTCTCAAAATTTTAAGCCATTATTGGGTCAACTCCGGTCTGGCAGCGGGATTGATGTTTGGACTTGCATACAACAATACGGTAAACAATATATGGTCGATATTTGGAACGACCAACCAACTCCTGGCGGCTTTGACCTTAATCATTGTATCCTTCTGGTTGCTTTCCAAAAAAAGAAGCGTCTGGTTTGCAGCCATTCCAGCCGTATTCATGATCATTACTACCGTGGCCATGCTGTTAATCCTGCTCGTTACCCGGTTTATCCCGCAGGGCAATATTACCCTCATCATTGCAGACCTGGTACTGCTAGGCCTCTCCTCAGGGATTATCACCATTGCGATCAAGACGCTCTATCATTATAAAACTGGTATTCCCCTGAGCGTTTCTCTGGTAAACGATATAAAGAAGTAAACAAATCCTCATAACCTGGACAGGCGAGAGCCAAAGAGGCTCTATAATATTTCAAGCGCTTTCGTGTCATACTCGATGGCCTTCTTTGCGTCGTCTAACGTGTCCCAAACGCCGAACCAAGATAAAGGGCATTCTTCCGCCAGCATCTTTGTTGTTTCTCGGTACGTCTCGCATTGCTATCTTCTCACCTTCACGGTTACTGCAGTCTTTAAGCCACTGGCTACCTCGAATTTGACCTTTGCGTTACCGGTCTTCTTCGTAGCCTTAATCGTAAATATAGCCTCACCACCAGCATCTGTATTTTGGCTTAACGGTGTAACCGATATACGCCTCTTACCAGACTTAATCTTCGCCGTTACCATTTCAGTCACAACTGGGCAACCTTCGCTGCCCGTCACCGTTACCGTTACGTTACTACTCTCCTCTCTCTTGAGCTTCAGCGTTTTCGGAGATGCCTCTATAGATTCAGCTTCGCATACAGGCGTAGGTGTTACTGTGGGTATGGGTGTAGCCCCTAACGTGATAAAAGATACCTCATTCCCATACGTGTATCCACCCGGAGGCTTCTCATATACAACTAATCTATAATAATAAGTCGTTGCAGCCGATAGCCCGCTTATGCTTGCACTTACCTCCTCCTTTGTATCAGTGATAGTACCACGGACATCATATATAGCACTATCATACGCCCCGCTGATAGTGCTATATTCGAAAAATTTTGTTGAAATTAATAAATAGGTTGTCCCATTCAGGGTTGCCGAGCTTGATGTCACGTCCGTTGCTTCACCCGTTATAACACCTGGTGGTGTTGGTGTTGTCAATGGTGTGCCCGTAACTAGCGGTATTTCCTCCGCAAAGGTTAACCATGAACATAAACCGAAGATGCCATAGACAATTAAAAAACAGTAGGCAATGCTAAAAGATATATTTCTCATAATTCTACTGCCTCCTTTAAATTTTCAAAATTCCTTGCAAGCCTCAAGAACCTTTGTAAATAGCTTGAAAATACACTCAATAAATCACTGACTCTTATTTTATCGTCTTGATTTCAAACATTTCCAATTATCTTGGCAAATGTCATTCAACGATATTGAAAATTTGAATGATTCAGCTGGATAGGCTAAGCAAAGCAAAACACAACAATTCAAATTACATCGTCCACGCATCAACAATATTCAAAAAGCCAGTATGGATTATACAAACAATTTCTACCTACTATATGTAGCTACCATTTATGATATGCATTTATCATGTTGTAAATGGAAATAGATTCTTTGAACTTTTTGGGTCACCATGTTTTGTCAAGTAATTACCTGATGAGTGACCCATCATTCCTCCTTAAGGCATTGTACTATTCCCTACACTATATGACAGATTTACTGTCCTATGCAAAATAGGCCAGTCCCAATAAGGAGTTGACCATGTGGTTGAACTTGCTGTTAAATAATCCCAAGTTCCATTATGAGAAAATATTCCATTATTATAACCAAGTTCTTTGATATCAGGATGGTCTTCTGTACCAGACGGGCTCACCCAATGATTTATATCATCATATTTATATGTTTCCACTATATACCAAGTAGGGTCACTTCTATCTGCACTACCAGTATAAGTACTGGTATAAGGAATATCCCAATGTTGTGGATTAGCGCTAAAATTCCATAAATAAACAATATTATTGACTTGGTCCCCTTGTTTTATCGTCCTAAGAGCAAAGTATATTACTGCCTGGAAATGTCCGCCTCCATCATCTTCATTGTGAAGATATTGCTGCATCAAAGGGCTACTTAAATCTTTCGCAATCTTAAAACCACCATTCCATCCATCCCACACACAAGCGCTGTTGATAGCTGGCATGCCAATCCATTCAGGGTGGTTATACATATAACAGTTTATTACTTCTAAAGAATGTGCAGTCTGATTGCAAGCTGTATGGTATATTAACCAATTTGTCTGAGTGCCTATACCATTATAAAAAAGATTCCCAGAAGGATGAGTAATTACTTTGTGTAAAATATGTTTTCTGTTACATTTGTCCCTAACACAGAAGGCTCGAAAAAAACTCCAGCACCAGTGCCACCTGGTAAAGGCACATTATTTTCACTAATCCTATCTCCATTTACCTCAAACCTAGCCTGTGCTATAGAGGAACTATTTGCCACCGCTAATTCTGCTAATTCTGACTGTGAAGGTTTAAATTCATCTCTTTTGTCAACAACTGACTCGTAATTTCCAGTCTCTGGGTTGTACAAATCTTCAGAAAGTAAATGTGTAATAGTACTTTTAGCTTCTACAATACCAGCTACACCAAACAATATCATCACTACAAATAAAATATGTTTCAACATTTCCTACCCTCCTATAAAAATTTCACAAAACAAACAAGCCTTACTGCAAAAATATTCATTTAAAACATCTTCGGCAGTAAGGCTGTCTTCCGAAATATGACTCTTAACTCTCGACTCTCAACTTTGTTGGAGACCCTTTACTTTGCGTCCCCTGATTGCTCAGGGTTTGCCTTTATCGTAATGGTTTTAATTATTTATTTGCTTATTTATAATGATTTGATTGTGTTGATTGTGTTGATTGTGTTGATTGTGTTGATTGTGTTGACTAAGAAAAATTATAGCATTGATAGTATTTTATACAAGCGAAAAATAAAGAATATAACAGTCTTTCTAAATGGGTAGTATAAATGCGGTAAAAGGTCGCTCGTTGAGAAAAGAATTTAGATGCAATGGGCTAGCTTCATTTGTTAAATTTCATTCCTCAATCCGACCACAAATCCTCAAAAGAAGATGAGAAAACAGTAAAATGAATATTCAGTTCTATTCCGTTATGATGCGTAGGGTAGGAATCAAGAAAAATTTATTTTAATAATAGAAAACCTTGCGTTTCGACAGTATTCAGAACAATTTTAGATAATATCCCCTGTCGACATATCGTAAATCCATCGGAGATCTGTAAGGTTGTACTCGAAGAGTTCTTCTTTCCTAAAGAAGATACCGATCTCCTTTTCAGCAGAGGCGTGAGAGTCTGAGCCGTGGATCAGATTGAAACGGTTGCTGACGGCATAATCGCCACGAATTGTACCAGGCTCTGCCCTGAAACCGAAGGTTGCACCCATCATCTTTCTGGCAATTTCTATGGCATTCTTACCTTTCAGTACCATGACTATCACGGGTGCAGAAGTTGTATACCTGACCAGGGGTTCAAAAAAGTCCTTACCTTCATGCTCGGCGTAGTGTTTTCTCGCCATGGTCTCTGAAATTTGAATCATTTTTAGTCCTATTATTTGAAATCCCTTTTCCTCAAATCGAGATACGATCTTTCCTAACAAACGGCGCTGAACGGCATCTGGTTTTAATATAATTAAGGTCTTTTCCATAAGATTTTATTCCTTTCTTTTGAGTTTCTTGACATAAAGTTCCCTTACCATGAGAAAGAAGTTTTGGTAGTCAGAACTCTTGTAGTCTGGAAACGTCCACGGGAATGATTCGTATCTGCCTCTACGATAATTGAGAGTTACTTCCGCATAGATACCGTCTCGTAGATAGATACGATGTGAAAAATCCTTGGTGGAAGCAAGAATAAGTCTGCTTTCATTCATATAACCAGGGTCAATATTGATGGGACGTTGCACAGAATATTTTTTTGAAGAGGCAATGAATTCTTCTATACGATTGGTCTGTACTTTAATGGTGGCAATCTCGTCGGGCATGATCAGTTTTTCGAAGCTATAAAATTGTCTCTGAATACCTTTGCCCATTTCCTCATTATAATAATCGGTAAAGCCAAAGGGGAGGATGTCGCTTCGAAGGTCGATAGGACCAAAATATTCCTCCAGGGTTTTGTCAAGCTGTCGAAGAAGTTCGGGGATACTTGTCAGTACGCCAATAATTAAATTTACCGTCTTTGGTTTGGAAATGTGACCCAAGATAATAGCGATTTAAATTTTGTAGAAATAACCGCCGATACAGAGGTACAAAGAGATTAAAGTTAAAAATCAAAGGTTAAAAATCAAAAATACAGATAAAAATGTAAAAATCATTTTAACTTGACCTTTATCTTTGAATTTTGATTTGTCATTTTGCATTTTGATTTATTACTTTTCCATTGCACATCTCTATCTTAGTACACTGTGTTTAAGTCACACGAAATATTGTCCAGCAAAAACGCTCATTGCGGTCTCGATAGTATTTCAAAGAGTTGTTTGATCTTTGGTTGAATTTCATCGGGTGGCGTCAGGAACGTCTCGCCGCTTTTCCTTAATTTTATCTCAAGCTCTTTCGTTTCAGTAAATTTCTTACCGATAACAATTTTTATAGGGATGCCAATCAGGTCGGCGTCTTTGAATTTTACACCGGGCCTCTGGTCTCTGTCGTCCAGCAATACCTCAACACCTGCAATATTGGTGAGATCATCGTAAATGTGATTTGCCATTTGCATGCCAGCAGGATCATTGACATTGACAGGAATTATAATGACTTTATATGGAGCCAGTGAAACCGGCCATATGATACCATTTTCATCATGCGACCTTTCAATAAGAGCAGCAATAATACGATTAACCCCAATCCCGTAACAGCCCATAATCATGGATTTTTCTTTGCCGTTGGTGTCCAGGAACTTTGCCTTGAGGGCATCGCTGTATTTAGTACCCAACTTAAAGACGTGTCCGATTTCAATGCCCTGTGAGATATCGATCTCGTGATTACATTTCGGGCACTTATCACCCTTGATTACATAACGGATGTCAGCAATACGGTCGATTATAAAATCCCTTTCAGGATTCACATTTAATAAATGGGTGTCTGATTTGTTGGCGCCCGTAGCAAAATTGCGAAGTATGGATACGGCCTGATCTGCTATGATTTTTATCTTTATGCCCACGGGACCTGCAAACCCCACCTTGCGCTGAAATTTCTTCACTTATAACGACTTCCTGTCCCTCTATCCCCAGATTACTTCTCCTGCCTTTGCAGGGCTTCAGGGAATTCCCCTGTCTTTCATGGCTCTTTTTACCACTTCCTCCGTTCTCCTCTCATTCTCCATCTCTCGTTACCCCCCGCTTTCTCCTGCCCTGTCATTTCATCGGTGTCCTTTATATAGACTTTGACGTTACCCTGCGGTTAACAATAAATCGCTTGACACTTTTATTCTGGATTCGTTATCATATTGTTTTAGTAAAAAATTCTTTTTTCAGTAATTTTTTCAGGATCACAAAGGCACAAAGGACACAAAAAATCTAAATTCTTTTCTTTGTGCTCTTTGTGCCTTTGTGGGTAAATTATTTTAATTGATGTTCCACCGCGCTAAGAATTTCATCAGTTTTAATATTTATATTTAAAGGAAGAATGTTTGAGTTCTAACGTCAAGGTTCGTTTTGCACCCAGTCCTACGGGTTACCTCCATATTGGAGGGGCACGGACGGCGCTTTTTAACTGGCTTTTTGCACGGCATAACAAGGGTGTTTTTCTCCTACGCATAGAAGATACCGATCAGCAACGTTCCACCGAAGAAGCTACACAGGCCATCCTCGATAGCATGAAATGGCTGGGGTTAGACTGGGATGAAGGGCCGTATTTCCAAAGTCAACGACTACCTATCTATAAGCAATATGCAGAGAAATTGGTGGCGGAGGGGAAGGCATTTTATGATATCGATGCCGAGGGACGCAAAGCGATTCGTTTTAAGATGCAGGATGGGGTAACGGAAATTAACGACCTTATCCACGGTACCATTACCTTTGATACATCCCTTATCGAGGATTTTGTCATACTGAAGGCCGACGACTTTCCAACGTATAATTTTGCCTGTGTCGTGGATGACGCAGAGATGGAAATTACCCATATCATTCGGGGAGATGACCACATATCGAACACCCCCAAACAGATAGCCCTTTACAGGGCCTTTGGATTTAAAGTGCCGGAATTTGCGCATATCCCCATGATCCTTGGGGAAGACGGGTCGAGGCTGAGCAAACGTCACGGGGCAACATCCGTTACAGAATATCGGGATAAAGGCTATTTGCCGCATGCCCTGGTAAATTTTCTTGCCCTGTTGGGGTGGTCACCCGGGAACGATGTGGAGATTATATCGATTCCGGAAATGATTGAGAAGTTTACCTTAAAGCGCGTAAATAAAACAAGCGCGCAATTCAACAATATAAAACTGGATTGGATGAACGGTCAATATATCAAAAATACCCCTGTTGAACAGTTAATACCGGAGGTTAAGAAGTTTTTCGAAAAATCTGGTATTGATATGACAAAAATCACTCCGGAGTGGCTATTTGATTTCGTGAAACTGTATCACGAACGGTTCAAGACCTTTCAGGATTTGCTTAACCAGACAAGATTCTTTTTTACCGATACGATCGAATACGATCAGACTGCAGTAGATAAGTTCCTCAAAAAGGAAGGTGTTGGTGAATTATTAAAAGAGGTATACTCGGCTATTTCACGGGTAGATACTTTTGATAAAAAAACGTTAGAAGACTCCCTGCGGGCTCTGACTGAAAGGCTTGGCGTTGGATTTTCCAGGCTTGCACAACCCATGAGGGTGGCCATCACGGGAAAAAGTGTGAGTGCTGGTATTTTTGAAACGATGGAGCTTCTGGGAAAGGGAAAAACCCTAAAAAGGCTTGACTACGCCATGAAAAATCTGTGTGAAACGTCAGCGGTAATAAGATCAACCGCCTTATAGTAATACTGCGTAAAAACTTCTTTTCTGCAAGTTTTTGCAATTTCCTTCACCTCCTTTAATAAGGGGATTTTCAGAGTTTCCGTGTGGGGACACACCGAAACATTACGGTGTCGCTTAATAAAAAGTTTTCGAACCAGATTTTGCAGATTTCTCAGGTTTTATGTAACTACTTGTATCATCTGTGCAATCTGTGATTCCAGGCTTTTTGCGTTACTAAGATTATTTATCATATGAGCGTTAGGCTTTTTGTTGCAGTTGAAATTACCGAGGAAATCCGAAAAAAATTAGCAGAGCTTCAAGATGAGCTGAAAAGGATTGATGCAGACGTAAGTTGGGTAGCCCCCGAAAATCTCCACATTACTTTAAAGTTTATTGGCTACATTGATGAAGAAAAAATTGAGGCAGTTATTAACATAATAAAAGACTCTTTGACCCATATAAGGCCGTTTGACCTCCGTTACGTAGGAGTGGGTACCTTGCCGGGAGGGAAGAATCCACGGGTTATTTTTGCTGATGTAATAGACACAGGCGGAGTTTTGGCAAAGATTCACGAAAGACTGGATAATCAATTAATGGCGCTTGGCGTGGAACACGATGACCGTAAATTTAATGCCCACCTGACGGTGGGGCGTATAAAAACGCGCAGAAATGTAAGAAAGCTTATCGAGAATCTGAATTCGTACAATGGGTGTGACTTTGGTTCAGAACATGTAACACAGGTGGTTTTGATGAGGAGTGACCTTGCGCCGGAGGGACCCATATATACGAAGTTACATAGTGTTGATTTGGTTTAACGTTTTTGAATTTCAAACACCCCCCATAATCCTCCCCGTAAACGGGGGGGATTATGGGGGCCAAATAAAAATAGCTGAAGGGCTAATTTAATAAGTGTGACTTTTCGTGTGGGTGAATTATGATATTCAAACCAGAAGATGCAGATAAAGAAAAACGACAGCAGGCATTAGAAAGGGCAATCTTACAGATCGAGAAGCAGTACGGAAAAGGAACGATCATGAAGCTGGGTGGTGAGACGAGGGTGGACGTTCCTGTAATCTCGACCGGGGCATTGTCTCTCGATATTGCGCTTGGTGTAGGAGGAATCCCGCGCGGAAGGATCGTGGAAATATTCGGTCCGGAGTCTTCGGGGAAAACTACCCTGACCCTTCACATTATAGCCAACGCCCAGAAGGGGGGTGGCAGTGCTGCCTTTATCGACGCAGAACACGCATTAGACCCTGACTATGCCAGAAAATTGGGGGTAGATTTAAACAATCTCATGGTCAATCAGCCTGATACCGGAGAGCAGGCGCTTGAGATTGCGGAATTATTGGTGAGGAGCAATGCGGTTGATATTGTTGCGATTGACTCAGTGGCGGCCCTTGTTCCCCGCGCAGAGATTGAAGGGGAAATGGGCGATGCACACGTGGGATTGCAGGCAAGGTTGATGTCGCAGGCATTGCGCAAGCTAACGGGTTGTATTTCAAAATCTCAGACATGTGTGATTTTTATTAATCAGATCCGGGAGAAGATCGGCGTTATGTACGGGGGAAATCCGGAAACAACTCCGGGAGGCAGGGCACTGAAGTTTTATGCCTCTGTGCGTATCGATATCCGAAGAATCGGAAGTATAAAAGATGGTGAAATGGCAATCGGGAACAGGGTTCGTGCCACCATTGCCAAAAATAAGGTTGCGGCACCGTTTAAGAAGGCGGAATTTGATATCCTGTACAATACGGGTATATCACGAGCGGGAGATATTATCGACCTTGGGGTCGAGCACCAAATCATTGACAAGTCCGGTACCTGGTTTTCTTATGGTGAAATCCGATTGGGGCAGGGCAGGGAAAATTCCAGACAGTTTATCGAAGGAAAACCTGAATTAATGAAAGAAATTGAGCAGGCTATCCTGAAAAAGATAAAACCAGACATGGTCACAGAAAAAACTCCTGAAAAAACGTCCGAAAAGACCAAGGCAGAATCCGTCTCAAAAAAGGGTGAAAAGTAATATAGTATAGGAATTTTCATTTTATTTAAGCGGTTTTTTGAGTGGCACAGATAGGCCTTGTTTGTTCGTGTATTATCTTAATGCTGAGGAATTTCAAAGTTTTCGGTAGGAGACAACTCCCGTTGGCGACCAGGCGCGTGCACGTCATTGTGCACTGTCAGTCGCCGTTAGAGAAGGCCACTATTTTAGTGTCATGAAAAAGTTGCCGAAGGCTTAATTTAATTGGTATGAAGACAAACGAGATTCGTAATAAATTTCTGAAATTCTTTGAAAAAAAGTCCCACGTAATCTGGCCCAGCGACTCATTAGTCCCGCAGAATGACCCCACACTCCTCTTTACCGGTGCAGGGATGAATCAGTTTAAAGATATGTTTCTGGGCAAGGGAAATTTAAATTTCAAAAAGGCCACTACCTGCCAGAAATGTCTCCGTACAGGAGATATTGATAACGTGGGTAAGACGGCCTCCCATCACACATTTTTTGAGATGCTAGGAAATTTTTCCTTTGGAGACTATTTTAAGAAAGAGACCATTGAATGGGCATGGGAATTCCTGGTGCAGGAGTTAAAAATTCCAGAGGGACGTTTGAGTGTAAGCGTCTATAAGGATGATCAGGAATCGTACGATATCTGGGAAAGATACATTGGTGTACCCAGGGCAAAGATTTACCGATACGGTGAAACGGACAACTTTTGGCCGGCAAACGCACCGCTTGCAGGTCCTAATGGTCCTTGCGGCCCGTGTTCTGAGATATTTTTTGATCAGGGAGAAAAAGTCGGTTGCGGGCGAAAAGAATGCGAGCCTGCCTGCGATTGTGATCGGTTTGTAGAAATATGGAATCTCGTGTTTACACAATACGACCGCACAGAAGGAGGCAAGTTGGTGCCGTTACCGAATAAGAACGTCGATACGGGCATGGGGCTTGAAAGGATGGCGCGTGTCATGCAGGGGGTGCCAACCAACTTCGATATCGATATCTTCCATCCTATTATTAAAGCCCTGGAAGAAATTACGCAGTTAAAATATAACGGACAGCGAGAGCATGCTATCCTTATGCGCCGCATTGCAGATCATGTGAAGGCTTGTGTGTTTTGTATTTCTGACGGCGTCCTGCCCGGTAATGAAGGGCGTGGATATGTTGAGAGACGGTTGTTACGGCGCGCTATACGGGATGGCACACAATTAGGTGTAAAAGACTGCTTTTTATATAAACTGGTACCGATTGTAAGCAATGTGATGCAGGAATATTATCCCGACATTAAGCAGCGCAGGGAAAATATTGCTCGGATTATTAAAAGTGAAGAAGAAAAATTTCATGAAACCCTGGAACTGGGAACGGCCAGATTGAAAGAATTAATGGACGCTTTGCAAAGAAACAAACAAAAAATTCTTTCAGGCCAGGAAGCCTTCAAATTGTACGATACTTACGGTTTCCCTTTAGATATGACTGAATCGATTCTCCATGAGAAGGGGTTCTCTGTGGATAAGGATGGTTTTGAGAACGAACTCAAAAGGCAGCGACTGCAGGCAAGGACATCATCTCAGATGACGGGCCAGGTCTTCGATACAGGTCCGCTGAGTAAGATTAAAGATATTTCAAAAGGTACAGAATTCCTGGGTTATGAGAAATGTGAATGCGAAGGAAGAGTAATTGCAGTTATCCAGGGCGATCAACTGGTTGATGTGGCTAAGGCAGGGAGTGACGTTACGGTGATATTAGACCAAACACCGTTCTATGGCGAATCGGGCGGGCAGATTGGTGATACGGGTGTTTTAGAAGCGAATGAGAATCAGGTTCGCATTACAGACACGAAAAAGAATAATGATTTTATCCTGCACATAGGAAAGGTGGTAAAGGGGGAGCTAAGGACGGGTGGTTTGGTTAACGCCAGAATTGATGTCTGGAGAAGGAACTTCATTCGGCGAAACCATTCGGCAACGCATATTCTCCATTATGTCTTGAGAAAAGTGATCGGCCAGCATGCAGAACAGGCCGGTTCCCTGGTGACGCCTGACCGCCTGCGTTTTGATTTCCACCATTTCTCCGGTTTAACAAAAGAAGAAATAACACGAATCGAAGATATGGTCAATGAGATAATTTTGGAAAATGTGCCTGTAGTGGTAAAAGAATTACCTATCCAGGAGGCAAGGAATGCCGGCGCCATGGCCCTGTTTGGGGAAAAATATGGAGAACTGGTCAGAATGGCCTCCATTGGTGATTTCAGCAAAGAACTGTGTGGTGGGACGCATGTAAATTACTCAGGGGAAATTGGGTTGTTTCGGATTATTGGCGAATCCTCTGTTGCTGCGGGAGTCAGGCGAATTGAAGCAATGACAGGCATAGCGGCACTAAATAGGAATAGAGAAAAAGAAAAAATTATCCAGGAGATGTGTAGTATCCTGAATGCCAGCGAGGATAAGTTAATTGCAAAAGCTCAGGAATTATTACATGAATTAAAAAATCTCCACAAAGAGGTCCACAGGATAAAACAAAAAGAGATAGGGGGTAAGATCGAGTCTTTTATCGAGAATGCCAGAGAAGTTTCGGGGGTAAAAATCATTACAAGGAAATTGGAAGATGCAACCGTAGATGATTTAAGAAAGACAATAGACATACTGATGAAATCTGCCAAAGATATGGCTATTGTATTGGGGACTGCACAAGATGGACGTGTAACGATAGTTGCCGCACTAAGTCCCGGTCTGGTTAAGCGCGGTTTGCATGCAGGGGCTATCTCAAAAGAAGTGGCAAAGGTGGTTGGCGGTGGAGGCGGTGGCAGGCCTGATATGGCACAGGCTGGAGGACAGTGGGTAGAGAAATTAGATGAAGCGCTTGGCTTTGCGGCAGAGTTATTAAGCAAAAAAATACTCGATGGCGTTGTTTTGCCCACGTAAGAAGTATCAATAATACAGTAATATAATGGGATGTTTTTGGGATTTCAACTACCCTCATAATCTCCGGTAAACGGGGAATACAGGGGGGTAACAAAAATAAGTTGCCGAAGCCATCATTTAATGCATATGAATTTCAAGGCTGCGATTATAGAGCAACTAGGCTTGTCTTCAACATTGAGAAAGCCACCCAAGACCAACTTTAATTGTATATTAGATATATTGCGTAATTGTGCTAAACACGTTGTAACATATTGCAAATAAATGCCTTAATGTGTATTTGAAAATTTGTCCCTAAAATAGCTCGACTACGG
>JABRVT010000009.1:0-3350 GCA_040048245.1 Candidatus Brocadia sp. | reverse complement strand
AGCTTACACTGGTCCGCTGGAAACCTTATAAAATATGGATTTGTGGGCTTCTTGAAAATTTAATTTGGATAAGAGTAATACAATATATATTATCAATGAAAAAAAACAGCATATTGAGCTATATAGGGATAATTTGTGTTTCGCTGGTATTCAAAGGCTGTGCGCCTGCGTTGTTACAGAAAACAGCAAATAACAATGTTCCGGAAAGTTATAATAATAAACAGGATACAATCAATACAGCACAAGTTAGTTGGAGGAAATTTTTCACAGATACCAATCTTATAGCCCTGATTGATACCGCACTGCAAAACAACCAGGAACTGAATATTACTTTGCAGGAAATTGTGATTGCAGAAAGTGAAGTACAAGTCAAAAAAGGTGAATATCTGCCTTTTGTAAATCTTAAAGCGGGCGCCGGGGCTGAAAAGGTGGGCGAGTTTACCAGGAATGGGGCTGTTGACAAAAACCTTGACATTAAATCCGGTAAGGAGTTCCCTGAACCACTGCAGAATTATCTAATATCCGCCAATGTTTTATGGGAAGTGGATATATGGAAAAAGCTGCGGAATGCCAAAAAAGCAGCAGCATTGAGGTATCTGTCCACAATTGAAGGGAAAAATTTCATGGTAACTAAGCTGATCGCCGAAATAGCCAGTTCATATTACGAACTGATGGCGCTCGATAACCTGCTGGCAACAGTAAACAAGTATATCGAAATCCAAGAAAATGCCTTGGAAGTCGTAAAGCTACAGAAACAAGCAGCTAAAGCCACCGAACTGGCAGTGCGTAAGTTTGAAGCAGAAGTGTTCAAAAATCAAGCCTATCAATACAATATTAGACAAAAGATCACAGAAACGGAGAACAGGATTAACTTCTTGGTGGGTAGACTCCCTCAGTCTGTTCAGCGAAACTCTTCTGGTTATAATGATTTGGTGCCTGACACGATCCATGCCGGTGTCCCATCACAATTATTGGCCAATCGTCCTGACATTAAACAAGCCGAACTGGAGCTGGAAGCAGCAAAGCTGGATGTAAAGGTGGCGAGAGCCAGGTTTTATCCTTCTTTAAACATTATTGCAGGTGTAGGTTATGAGGCATTTGATCCAAAGTTTTTAATAAATACGCCAGAATCCTTGATGTATAACCTGGCCGGAGAATTGACGGTACCCCTGATCAACAGAAAAGCAATAAGGTCAGCCTACTACAATGCAAATGCAAAGCAGATAGAGGCTGTTTACAATTACGAACGTACCGTTCTGAACGCTTACATTGAGGTCGTCAATAAACTGTCAAAGATCAGTAACCTGGGAAAAAATTATGACCAGAAGGAAAAGCAGGTGCAGGCTCTTACCCAGTCTATTACGATTGCAGATAACCTGTTCAAATCGGCAAGGGCTGATTATATGGAAGTGCTAATGACCCAACGCGATGCGTTGGAAGCGAAGATGGAATTGATTGAAACGAAAGCACAGCAACTGTACGCAATGGTTGATATTTACCAAGCGTTGGGAGGGGGATGGAAATAAATTTAGGAATTATTTTTCGAATTTTTCACAGGATTTTAATTAAAGCTGAATCCCCAGGGTATTTGCAATCCGGCCAAATTCCTCGTTGGAATGAAATGCAATCACAATTCTTCCCCTGCCATTTCTTTCCCTAATTGAGACTTTTGTCCCAAAGAACCTACGGAAGCGGTCCTCGAGGTCTTCGATATGGGGGGTAGATGCCCTTTTTGGGGATGATTTGCTGGGTTTGGTTTGTTTTTTTTCTATCGAGGCAATTTCCTCTGTCTCGCGCACTGACAGTCCTTCTTTTACAATGCGTTCACAAAGGCTTATCTGAGTTTCCTTGTCTTGAATGGCCAGGATTGCCCGTGCGTGTCCCATGGATAATGTTCCACGTGAAACATTGTCCTGTACCTCTTGTGGTAAGTCCAATAGTCTGAGATAATTGGTAATGGAACTGCGGTCTTTTCCCATGGCCTTTGCAACCTGTTCCTGGGTGAGTCCGAATTTGCTGATCAGCTCTTCGAACCCCCTGGCCTTTTCGATGGGATTAAGGTCTTCCCTCTGGATATTTTCTATTAGTGCAATTTCCAGGACGCTCGCTCCATCCGTATGCCGAACGATGGCGGGGATTTCTTTTAACCCAAGTTGTTTTACTGCCCGCCAGCGTCGTTCCCCCGCGATGAGCATGTACCCGTGTGGGATCGGCCTTACGATGACGGGCTGTAAAATACCGTATTTTCTGATGGATTCCATAAGCCCCCGCATCTCTTCTTCGTTGAAGAGGTCGCGTGGCTGAAGATTGTTGGGTTGAATATCATCCGGGTTTAGCTGCACAATAACATCTTGTCCTGCCTCGGCTTCTATCCCGATTACTCCGCCAAGAAGTGATTGCAGGCTTCGGCTGAGTTTTTCCTTTTTAGACATGGTTTTGACTCCTTTTTCTGGGTAGGTTTTCCATTGCATTTCCTGATTAGGAATGCTAGTATTTAACACGCCTTTCCAGGAACTGATGTTTCACGTGAAACATCTTAAACTAGTGTATGGGATTTTTTTGAATTTGCAAGAGTTTTTATGAACAGATGTATATTTATTATTGCAGGAAATACTGTAAAAGAAATTACCCGACAGACACTGTTTTATTTAATTACATGCGGAGGGGTATTGCTTATATTCCTTTCCTTTTCTTTTACCCTGTTTGCTTTTGGCGAGGAAACACGAATGATAAAGGAAATGGGGGTATCAACTATTACGATTTGCTGTCTGTATCTTGCATCGTTGAGTGCCGCAAATACGATGTCCAAAGAGATAGAAAAAGGTACTATCATGACCTTGTTGTCCAAGCCTGTGGATAAGAGTGCTATTCCCCTGGGCAAGTTTTTGGGGATACTGGTAACTGTTCTGTTGGTATTTATGATAATGGGGCTTTCCCTGATCCTTTCGCTGTGTATAAAGGAGTCTTTTGATTATCACACAGGTTTATTGGCGATATTTGAACGCGTAGTATATCCAACAGCCTTACAATTGATATTCGCATTCTTACAAATTGCCATCATGTGTGCTATAGCAACTGCTGGCTCTGTGTACATGTCTATGATATCTAACTTGTGTTGTTGCATGGCTATCTATATTACCGGGAATTTAATAAATTTTTTTCAGGGCATACTTCAAATGAATGGGGGCGGTGCCCAATGGTATTTTATGCTACTTTTTATCCTTTTCCCGAATCTTGAGGTATTTAGCACTCCCGGAGTAGAAAATAAATTCGGGTCATTGGATTTAATTCATATGGGGCTGTTGGCAATATATGCTATATTGTATATTATGTTTGTTATTGTGTTAACA
>JABRVT010000008.1:0-77583 GCA_040048245.1 Candidatus Brocadia sp. | reverse complement strand
TTTCATGAAAGGGCTTGTAGCCAGCCGTACACGGCGGTATCGACGGCTTCAGCATTGACCTCCTGTAAGAACCGCCTGATGGTGGGTTCGCTGGGAGGTTTATATCGACCAGTCTTTCTATAAAGCATAAAAACCGTTTTGAAAAAGTCGGTTTATTTTCTTTCTTTTTTACCTATAATTGCTTGCACTTGTATTTATGACGTAGCCCTATTGTGTAAATAAGTTTACTTGACATTTTAAATTCTTGTTGATATGTTATGAAATCTTTTTGCATCAGAATATTTATGAAGCGTTGTATGCAATCCTAAGTTAGCCATCTTTTTCAAGGCGGAAAAACGTGTTTGCAAAAAAAGAAAATACACACTTTAAGGGTGGTTTTTATCTTCCAGATGCCTATCTGTTACAATTTTGCAATATTATAGAAGAAATCCAGTCTGACGGCATACCAGGGACATTTCAGTTCCATGTCCCTGATCAAAAGGTAGTGCATATTATTGTAAATCTTTGTCCTACCGAACCATGGGCATTACCTAACTGGGTAATACTGAAACACAAAACTCCGGCATTCCTCAACATGGTAAAAGAAATAAAGACGAATTGTTTTCCGGAGGCAGTTTTTTCCATAGCTATAAATGAGGAAGAATGCCGGGTTGTTGAGGATGCGAGGAATTTCGCATCCAATGAAGATTGGATGCATATTTTCCCACTGTATGCGAAATATCCGCAGGATGATCCTGTTTTATTACTGAAGGTTATTCTGGGTATAGAGGTGAATTTTGGTCAGGATACGAAATCGCTTGGCGTGCTGATACTCGATGCCCAGACGGTTTCGGCCATTTATGAAAGCTGTATTTTGAGAAACAAGGTTGATTCGCGTTTCATAGTTCTCTCAGGTACAGGTTTGAATGAGAATGAGATTGTCAATGTTCAGCTAGGGACGCCCATAGAAAAGATACTGAAGGATAAGATCAAAGAAACGGGGAAATATCGTGTATTTATAAACGGTCCGTTACGTGGTAAAGAGATAACTGATTTATCCCAGAGAATAGACTGGTCTGTCAACCATATTGTGGTTTTGGAGGAAAAAAATCGGAAGATACTGTTTCCGATGATCAGGTCTGATGAATTAATTTTAACCACAAATCTGCTTGGAGAATTGCGGCGATGCGTTTACTGTAATTATTGCGACAATATTTGCCCGGTAAATTTAGAGCCTGCACTCTATTATCACAGCTATACGAGAGGAGAGAAACATAAGGCCCGCCTTTATGATCTGGAAAAATGCATTGAATGCGGCCTGTGCAGCTTTATCTGTCCTTCGAAGTTAGAACTCTTACACACTATTAAAGAATGCAAGGCACCGGCTAAACAAATATGAAAAAAATCCTTAAGCCTGTAGAACCTGTTCTGGAGAAGGGTCTTGATACGTTAGAATCTTTTATTCGCACCCGTCCTAAAGTAAATTTTCTCTTTGGCGCCCTTTTTGGGGCATTTGACGGACTGCTCCGGGGTCCTAAAGAAACAGCACATACACAACCCTTTATCCGGAATAATTACGATGTGAAACGATTTATGGGTGCGGTGCTGGTGGCATTGGTAGTTGGGTGGGTATTACCCGCCGTGTATTTTTATGGCTGGCAATCCGTGGCAACCAAACTGCTCGTTTCATTTGTTATTGGAATATTTGTTGTCGATGTAATCTGGGCTATTGTTGCACGGGAGGAACATATTAGCGAAGGTGGGTTTGTTTCGTGCCTGTTTATTCCTGCTATCCTGCCTCCGCAGGCACCACTCTGGTTAATAGGTCTGGGGGCGGCTTTCGCCATTATCTTCAGAAATATACTGGGTGGAGTTGGGAATAATCTTGTAAATCCCGCCCTCTTTAGCCGGTTATTTTTAACTATCTGTTTTCCGGCACTTCTGGTTACTGGCTATCAAACACCCTTTGCTGGTATGCCAGACCTTCATTCCTTTCGCTATGGGCTAGATGCCGTTACCCATGCAACTCCATTTACTGCGTTCAAAACCAGCGGTGAAACTACGTCGTATCTCTCTTTGTTATTAGGTACAGCAAATGGTTCTATGGGCGAAACGTGTCGGTTGGCGCTAATACTATCCGGTTTGTGGTTAATCAAGATGAGGGTTGCAAACTGGAGGATACCCGTATCTTATCTGGGCAGTGTGTTTATCCTTTCAGTATTCTTTTCATTGATTTTAGGCAGGACGGTTGCACCACCCATTTTTCAACTCCTGAGCGGTGGATTGATTCTGGGGGCATTTTTCATGGCCACTGATCCCATAACGACAACATACAATCAGACTGCAAAGTGGATATTTGGCGCCGGATGTGGACTTATCACCGTACTGATAAGGAATTTTACCACATTGCCTGAAGGGGTCATGTATTCCATCCTGCTCATGAACCTCATCGCTATTCCTATTCAATCGCTGATGGTTAAAATACGATATCGTGTATGAGGATAAGGTTAAGTTTCCCTTAATAAAGTGGGATTCAGGGGTTGTGCTATTTTGGGGCTATCCCCCATTTTCACAAGGACAGGTTTACAAACCCCTAGCCATTCTTCACTAAGGGGATTTTCTGAACCATACAGCATATAATGCGCTTAAATAAAATGAAAAATACTGTACAATTAAATTAATTTTCATCTGAGTTCTGTTTATGCCAAAAATAAAATCAGAGGCATCCAGATATTTTGAGAATGCAAAGGAATTATTAAACAAGTCTAAAATAGAAGGTGATCGGTACGAAGACATTAAATACGTTCAGGAGGCTTGCGGAACAGCATACCTTGCTATATTAAAAGCCATTGACGAATACCTGTTAAAGGCTGGGGTGGATATAAAGGACTTACCACAATCTGTTGATGGTTACTGGGAAATGCTGAGAAAATATTTGGCAGTCCCCAATGGGAAACTTACAAGAGAATTTGAGAAACTTTACAAGGAACTCCATATTGCCGGATATTACAGGGGACTTATAGAAGATGTTAACGCAATAAAAGATATCTTTAAGTCAGCTAAGGCATTTATTGAAGTGGAAATAGATGCCACAAGTTGTATATCAAAATGAATGGCCATTCATCCGTTGCTATGATGAAGAATTATTAAAAATCTGTGTCATACGTGAAATCTCTGATTTCTTTAAAATACATGGAAGAACTTAAAAAAATTATATTACGGATATTTTCAATACTACTGATTGCCTTTTTGCCATGTGCTGGGCTCCTGATGGTATATTTTTATACATCCCCGAAGATTGCTGAATACTATGATATAAAAGAGAAACGGGCTGTATTGGATATTTTTAACATACCTTACCGCGTTAAGGAAAACAAGATATTATGTTTTCGTTCCAAAATCTATGACAAAAAAGACATCAGAGAGGTTTTTGAAAAAAATATAACCATTGAAGAACCAACCGGCGTACAAATAGACGGAGAAAAACCAAAGGGACAAAAAAGGATATTTAAATATGTAAAAGACGGAATGCTTCAGGGTATCGGATTTGTGGAATCCAGAATGGGTTACGGCTACAACAAATCGAGTATTATGTCTCTCTTTATCTGCGTTGAGCCTGATCTGGAGACCCTGAAAGGTATTGAGGTGTTAGACCATAGTGAAACACCTGGTTTGGGTGGCAGGATTACCGAGGAGCAGTTCAAGAAACAATTTGCTGGAAAGAAGCTGAGACCTAAGATACTGGTGGTCAGGGAAAGAAAGGCTGAGGGTGCCAATGAAGTGGATGCAATTACCGGCGCAACAAATACAAGTAGAGGGATTGAGGCTTTTCTTAACGACGCCATAAATGAATTTTGGGAAGGGCAAGGGGACATCAAATGGTAGGGTTAAAACGAAATATTCGAAAGATATCTAAGTTTTTCATGAGGGACAACCTCATTTTAACAGCCGGCGCCGGACTTGGATTCTGCTCTTCTCTTGCTGTAACAAACAAACTGGAAAATTCCCTGACTATGGGAATCGGGGTAACACTTGTGGCGACTGGCAGCTTTTGTCTGGTCTATCCTTTCAAAAGACTTATATCGACAGCAGGTACACATCACAAGATTTCCCTTTTGATGATTATTGTATCTGTCTTTGTGGCTATCTTTGGATTTTTTGCACAAGCCTTTGTGCCTGAAATTACGGCCAACATAAAGGCATACATCGACCTTATTACGACGAATTGTATCGTACTTGCTGTTATATCAGAAGGGCTGACTGTTGATTTCTGGGAGGCGCAAAAGAAGATAATGAAGGCATGTCTTGGATATTCCACTGCCTTAATCCTGCTTGCATTTTTACGGGAACCACTGGGCTTTGGAACGATCATGGGCTTTCCTGTGCTTTCGGATGCATTCCCACGGGTTGTTCTCATGGTTACGCCGGTGGGAGGTTTCTTTGCACTGGCTACCTTCAGGCTCCTGTTACGCCCTTTTCTTCTCAGGGCAGGAATTGTATATCAGGAGGCTTCATCCTGTGAATGCGCCTCTGCTACAAATGGAGGTGTTCCCGCCGCCATGCCCCGTCCGAAACGTGAAATCTCCCGCGTATCTCTCATTGCATTAGGGTTAGGAGCCTGTCTGTTTATCAGTTTTATGATCCATATACAGACAATTCCAGCACTTCATCAGCATTTTCTCGTTCTGTTCCCTGTACTGCTCAATGCCCTCTTTTTTGATGGAATTGTATTAAGTAAATTGTTAGGGATATGCCCGTTGCTGAACAAATCCCGCCAGATTGATGCTGCATGGAAAATGGGAATTGCTGTGATTATCGTTATGACATTATCTACCGCATTGAACTGGGTGGTATATCACCATATCCTGGTCAGGTGCAGTGACTTCCTGTCAAAGTATTCGCCTCTTCCCGTTCGGTTAGAAAATATTTTCTATCTGACTGTTTTCATCGTTACCATTGCCGTGTTTGTGCAAATCCTGAGTGTGCTTTTGAGAAAATTTGCGAAGAATGTATACGAACAGATGGGGCAGTTCCTGGAGCTCATCACGGTCAATTGCATTGTCCTTGCCAGCGCCACGTTTACAATTCCTTCAGGAGCAAAGTTTCTGGTCACAGCCGTAACGGCGCTTGGATACGGGCTTCACTGGATGATGGTCGTCGTGTGGCTTGCCCTACTAAGACGTCAGCGTTTATTCGTTCCAACTACGGCATGGGATGAAGATACCATTGCCATTTTGCTCCTGGGTATAATGGCAGCTATCTTTACCGGTATTGGCATGATTCACATTTTTTAAGTTTGGAGTAAGATAATGACCGTCCCCCTTCTCTTAGGAGCCGGGATCATGGCCTTGCTTGCCTTGATGCTCAGCATATTCAGTGAAATAACCTACCAATTCTTTGGCCGCGGTGTTAAACGCAAGCTAACGGTATTGAGTGATGATGAGTATCGAAAGGAAATGGATATTGAAGGAGGAGAAAGGCTCCTGTCGCTCCTTCAAAACAGGGGATTTAATATTCCGGCCGCCTGCGGGGGTATGGCTACCTGCGGCCAATGCAAGGTAAAACTTCTTACTGATGTTGGGACTTATACGGCAGCGGAAACTCCCCATTTTGACATGCGAGCAAGAGAATCTGCCAGAAAATTTTTAGAGCAGGGCGTGGGGGATGGATATGTGCGGTTGGCCTGCCAGGTCAGGGTTGAAAAGGATGTGAGCCTGTATCTACCCAAAGATACGTTACATGTCAAAAAATACACTGCGCGTGTGATTAAGAAAAGGGCGCTTACCAGCGATAAGATGGAGGTGTGGTTGAAACCTTCGAAACCTCTCCAGTATAAACCCGGACAATATATCCAATTAGCAATTCCCGAAGATTTTGTAGAAGAGCATTATAAAAAATATGGAGAGTTTATCAAGGAAGCATGCAGGAGACTTGGAAAGGAATTCGTTCCGTATATGCCAGGTACCACGCTGTACAGGGGGTATTCACTAGCCTCTACTGAACCAGACCTCTTAAAACTCATTGTTCGAATGGCACCTGTTGACCCAACAATGTCCGTAGAAATGGGCGGTCCGCCCTGCATAGGGCCAAGTTGTGTCCATAACTATATCCTGGAGAAAAGCCTGTGGAATTTTTTCCGCGGTGAAAAGATACGGTTTACAGGGCCTTATGGTCATTTTACCCTGAAGGAAGAACCGCATACTGCTGTTTTTGTAGCCGGCGGAGCAGGCCTGGCTCCCATTATGGCTCTTTTAGAACAATGGTTTCAGGAAGGCAGGCAGGATAAGGCAGTGTTTTTCCTGGGTGAAAGGCGGTTCCAGGACATTCCCATGGTTTATTTGCCAAGATGGTTAAACTGGCAGAGAAAGAATCCCAGCTATAAATTTGTACCAGTACTTTCAGGCGCTTTTCGGGGTGACAATCCTGCTGAGTTGAATGATATGGACAAAAAATGCCTTCATTGCGTTTCTCTGGAAGGCAAACAGATTATCAAAGAACAAGGGCTTGTGGACGAGACGGGTAATCAATGGAAAGGTGAGGTTGGGTTTATAGGGCCTCTCCTGAGAAAATATCTCTCGCCCGATCCAAATATTGTATTTTATCTCTGTGGTCCATCACCCATGACCGTTACCGTTATTGACGCTGCCGCTAACCAATTAAACTTGAGGAAGGAAAATGCCCTGTTTGACGACTTTACAGGCACCCTGACACCCTCTGTAGATCTGATCTACCAAAAACTCGAAATCAAAGAAAAGCTTTATAGCTTAAACATACCCAATGCCGAAAAACTCATCGAAAAGATCGGCCAAATTCTTATTATCCAGCTAATATTGAAAGATAAGATAGAAGAAAGTTATCGTTTCCTTGGACAGGTAAAGGATGCCATTGATAAGTCAGCACAGGAATTGGAATCGATGCTGCTTTCATATAAAAGCTAATTATAAAAACAAGCCACCCCGAGACACGCAGCACATAGGATTTGTTATACAATGCCTTGCTAAATACACAGTTTACAGTTTTCCTTCTGGGCACTCTGTGGTTATCACCTGTAGAATGATTTTTCATGAGATACACAATTTTAACCATTTTATTTTTCATATCTTTTGCATCCGCTCCTAAAATGTATTCACAAGATTTTTTTCCCATTACAGAATTCAGTAAGAAGGAACTGACAAAGGGCGAGCCTGTGGGCTGGAGAACCCACAAAGGTATTTGCCGGGAGATTAAGAACAGGATTATGCCGAAAATAGTGGAAATGGAAGGTAAAAAGACGCTTCATGTAAATGCACATGATAACGGCTCGATCCTCTTTAAGCCGGTATATTTGAACCCTAAAGAATATCCATTTTTGAGCTGGAACTGGAAGATATCCAACATCCTGCCAAAAAGCCGGGAAAAAGAAGCCGGAGGCGATGATTACCCGGCTGCTGTGTGTATAGTTTACGGTAAGACGTTTCTCTCCATACCATTTTGGTACAGGATATTAATCTATGTTTATGGGAATAACGTGTCTGTGGGGGAACGATTTAAAAATCCCTGTGAGGTCAGGGCAAGGATGATAGTAGTGCAGAGCGGTGAGAAAGATGCAGGTAGGTGGCTCAGCTACAAGGTGAACCATTATCAGGACTATATCAGGGAGTTTGGAGGGGAACCACCCAAGATTATCTACGTGGGCATTCAAACCAACGCCGACCGCACTCATGGAAAGGTTGAGGCATGGTACTCGGATATTCTTCTGAACAAATACTAACGCCAGTTGGCTGGATAAAGAAGTTCGCCTTGCTTAACCCATCCTACATCACTTGTCTTGAAACTCACGGTTGTCTATTATAATATACTGTGACTTAACCGTATTGGCTCAAGAGGAGGACGTAACATGAGATTAAAGATGACTATGATTTATTGGAAGGGTGAGAAAATTGGCTTGGAAAACTTCTTGAACATCCAGAAATCATGATCTTTTAATGGCGATGGATGATGTACCGGAAGAATGCCAGACGAAAGAAATTGTGTTATGAAGCGAAAGGAATTTATCCGTCAGCAAGGTTAAAGACCCCGCCTCATTCCCCCCAATTTTTTATTGGGGGCAGGCATCGCCTGCCAAAATCAAATCCATCGATATAGAGCGAACAATGCCCACTGACCCATTTCACAATACAAGGTTTACATGGAAAAATTTAAAAAAAGTTAAAGCCTTTCGTAAAAATATTTTGGCCTGTTTAGGTTTTCTTATTTATTATCGATTTACATAACCATATCCATCTTCGTGTTTATCTAAACGGTCATTACCAGCCATGGTAAAATCCATTTCGTTAATATAGTAACAGTACCATCAAACCTTCCATGGCAGAAAGGTATGGTGTTCTAAGTTTAAACTCTACGGTGTCCCCATCAATTGTTGCTTTGATTTTGCCTGTTATTCCGCCTTCGCCTTTTAGATTGCCTTCGATTTTGTTGCCAGATTGCTTCAGGTTTAAGGTGATATTGGTTAGCGGCACAAGGCTTGTTTCAAAATATCCATTCCACTTTCCTGTGAGATCATATTTTATTATGATTTCAATCTCTTTCTTTTCTTCTTCTCCAAGATTTACCGCGTTTGGATTTTATATAACCTTTCTTCTTTGCAGTAACCTTATAAGTATCAGACTCTAAATCTTTAAATTCAAAGAGCCCAGTCTCATCGGAAAAGGTTTTCTTTTTTATCTTAGTCTTCTTCCCTTCGAGCTTTCAATGTGTATGTCTTTGATGTTTTTAATAACGCCTGAAATATTGCTCTCTATCGATGTGGATATTGCTTCTGTGATGGTTACAAGTAATAAGGATAAGACAAGTGCATATAGATAAAAGGATATTTTTCCCATGAATTCTTAATCCTTTTTAAAAATTTTTGCAATTAGCAAACAATCTTTATCAAAGTGCCTTCATGGTTTGAATAACATGAACATAGCATTGGTAATGCGCGGATTAATGTGGGCTATGTCGCCTGAATGCGGTATCTTATTATGGCAATCATGAAATTTATGTTGCAAGTGTACAATAAAATACGCTATTTTGTCAGTAAGGATATATTGTTCAAATATAGCTAGCAGTTAGCGGATGTCGTAGACAGAAGGTAAAAAATTTTTATTATCAACTGTCAACTGCCAACTGTTTACTACACTATGTCATTGAATATTCCGAATTTAGAAAAGAATAAACTCCTGGCTCCATTTACCACTTACAAAATCGGTGGTCCTGCCGATTTATTTGTTGAAGTTCATACTATTAATGAGTTGATACATGCTTTATTTGAAGCCCGTCGTAATGTCACCCCCTTTTTTTTACTTGGTTGCGGGGCTAATATCTTAGTTACGGATAAAGGGTTTCGGGGGCTGGTTATCCGTAATTTAGCAAATAAAGTCACCTTTTTTGATAACGGTAGAGTAGTGGCAGAAAGTGGCGCAATTGTTGCCGATCTAATAGAGCAATGTTGCGATCGTGGATTATCAGGATTCGAACACTTTGTTGGTATTCCAAGTACCGTTGGCGGGGCTATGTGGCAGAATCTGCACTTTTTATCACCAGACAGGAAACGGACAGTATTTATTGAGGAAATAGTTCAGACCAGTCGTATTCTCACAGAAGAAGGACAGTTTTGTACAGTCGGGATTGATTACTTTCAGTTTGACTATGACAAGAGTATCCTGCAAAAGCGGAAAGATGTTGTGTTGGACGTTACATTTCAGCTAATTGCAAAGCAGAAAGAGGAAATACGGACAATTATGGATGCAAATATGGCCTGGCGTAACGCCAAACAGCCGCAATTAGCGGAATATCCCAATTGTGGTTCGGTGTTTAAAAAAATCAAAGACATTGGGGCTGGAAGGTTAATAGAGCAGGTTGGACTCAAAGGCTTACGTATTGGAGGAGCAGAGGTATCGAGGAAACATGCAAACTTTATTGTCAATACCGGCAATGCCAGGGCTGCCGATGTCCTGCAGTTAATTAGGTATGTGCAGGAGGAAGTAAAACAGAAATTGGGGTATACATTGGAGACCGAGATTACGGTAGTTGGGGAACTGTAAACAAAATCCTTGATGATGTTATAGTGGATAATTATAATGCCTCATACATGCACGCGGACATACCAGGTAGTCTTGGAAAAGATGCGGGAAACGGATAAACTGCACAACTTGCACACTGGGAAGCTGTACAGTATACTATACCGTAAGTTGTTGAATTTAAAGCCATATGAAAACTTACAAAAAACATTTCAGTGTAATAATAACAATTTTCGGAGGTAATAAAATAAACTCTTATGGCTCCTAACGGACTAGATGCTAAAACATTTTTTGAGGGACACGGGGGCATTACATACAATGATTTCATCCTGCTGCCAGGCCATATCGATTTTACTCTCGACAAGATCAGTCTTGAAACCAGCTTAACCCGTAATATAAAGATCAAAAGGCCGGTAGTCAGCTCTCCCATGGATACTGTAACTGAATCAAAAATGGCTATCAGTATGGCCTTGTTGGGTGGTATTGGCATTATCCATTACAACAATACCATTGAGGAACAGGTGAAAGAGGTACGCCGTGTCAAAAGATTTGAGAACGGGTTCATTTCAGAACCAGTCGTCCTGAGTCCAAATCATACCATTCGGGACGTTGATATCCTTAAAGAAATGTATGGTTTTTCTGGTATCCCCATCACAGAAGATGGTACGCTAAATTCAAAACTTGTTGGAATTGTAACCAAGAGGGATATTGATTTTGAGGAAGACCGTACCAAAAAATTAAAAGAGGTGATGACCACGCAATTGGTTACTGCATCGGCCGGTATCTCACTCGCAGAGGGTAACAGAATACTTAAGGAGAGCAAGAAGGGAAAACTTCCTATTGTCGACAAACAGGGTCGTCTCGTATCTCTCATGAGTCGTACTGATTTATTGAAGAACGAGGATTTCCCATTTGCATCAAAAAATAAGGACAAACAACTCCTCGTAGGTGCTGCGCTTTCTACCCGTGAAGACGATAAAGAACGGTTGGCAGAACTGGTTAAGGCTGGCGTTGATGTTGTTGTAATCGATTCCTCGCAGGGGGATTCTGTCTTTCAAATCAACATGATCAAATACATCAAGCAAAAATATCCACAGATTGATGTGATTGGGGGAAATGTCGTTACCGCCAGACAGTGCAAATCACTTATTGATGCGGGCGCCGATGCCCTTCGCATCGGCATGGGAAGCGGCTCTATCTGCATTACACAGGATACTCTTTCAGTTGGAAGGGCTCAGGGTTCGGCTGTATACCATACGGCAAGATTTTCCAAAGAATATGCCAATATTCCAGTTATTGCAGACGGTGGTATAGCCAATATCGGGCATGTCGTAAAAGCGCTATCTCTGGGTGCCAGCACGGTGATGATGGGCGGTTTGCTTGCCGGTACCAGTGAATCGCCTGGCGAATATTTCTACGAAGGCGGGGTTCGCGTGAAAAAATACCGTGGTATGGCATCTCATGAAGCTATGGAAAAGGGCGGTGGGAAAAGATACCTTGCCACCGAAGACCGTGTAAAAGTCGCACAGGGCGTGACAGGTACAGTTGTAGACAAAGGTTCGGTTATCCATCTTGTTCAATATCTGATGCAAAGCTTATTCCACTCATTGCAGGAGCTTGGATACAGAAATATTCAGGAACTTCATAAAGGGATTTATGACGGTACACTCCGCTTCGAAATGCGGTCACAATCTGCCCAAATTGAAGGCAGTGTTCACAATCTTTATTCCTTTAAGGAGCCACATCTGGGTTTGATCCGGGTTGGCAGGTAAATTTTTAAAGTATTTTTTGGGATACTACGTCTACTCTTCTTCAATGACTGTTAAGCAAAATGCCATAGAAATCGTAAGAACCTTGCAGGAACACGGCTATCAAGCCCTTTTTGCCGGTGGATGTGTGCGTGACATGATCATGGGGAAGGAATCTGCCGATTATGACATTGCCACTAACGCCCTGCCACAGGATGTCATGGAACTCTTCGAAAAGACCATCCCTGTTGGTGTGCAGTTCGGCGTGGTAATCGTTGTTAAAAACAGTCATAACTTCGAGGTGGCCACCTTCCGTACGGAAGGTTCTTACAGTGACGGACGACATCCGGATTACGTAACCTTTTGTACCCCTGAAGCCGATGTAAAGCGAAGGGATTTCACCATTAATGGTTTGCTTTATGATCCTGTGAAGAATGAAATACTCGATTATGTTGGCGGGCAGGAGGACATTTTAAAAGGAATCATAAGGACTATCGGAAATCCCATCGAACGATTCACCGAAGACAAGCTGCGGATGATACGGGCTGCCCGTTTTGCATGCCGCTTTAATTTCCCCATCCATCCCGATACAAAACAGGCGATTATTCAACTTGCGCCGCAAATTCATGTGGTCAGCGCCGAACGCATACGGGAAGAACTGGAAAAGATATTAACAGGTCCTAATCCCCATATTGGTATTCAGCTACTGGACGAACTCCGTCTTCTGCAGGAGATACTTCCGGAAGTATCCGGCATGAAAGGTGTGCGACAGCCGGAAAACTTTCACCCTGAGGGAGACGTCTTTGTGCATACCCTTTTATGTCTGTCAAAGCTTGCCTCTCTCGCCGAACAGGGGATGCCCCCGTCGTTTACCTTAGCCATGGGAATACTGTTGCACGATATTGGCAAGACCGTTACCTTTGAGGAACTTGACCGGATCCGGTTCAATCTGCATGAAAAAGTTGGTGCAGATATGGCTGCAAAGGTCTGTGACCGGCTGAAGACCTCGAATGCCGAAAAAGAACGGATCGTCTGGCTTGTCCTGAAACACCTCTATTTTAAGGATGCACAAAAGATGCGACTGAACAAACTGAAAAGGCTCTTCGCACATGAAGGCTATACAGAACTGGCGGAATTATGCAGGATTGATGCCCTTGCAAGCTGCGGTGATCTGTCGGACTATTATTTCTGTCAGGAAATGTTCAGTAAACTGAGCCACGAAGAGGTCAAGCCCAAACCACTGATTACAGGGCACGACCTTATCGCCATGGGACTCAAACCCGGTCCCATGTTTAAAGATATTTTAACGAAAATTGAGGATGAGCAGCTCGATGGCAACATCACAACAAAAGAGGATGCCATTGAAGAGGTAAGGGCGTTGATTTCTCAGATGAATACGGTACTCAAATAAATATCCGATAAAATGAGGCGTGTTTTATCATAGCTTAGCAAAAAAGAATTGAAATCCCCTGGAAACACGAAAATTATGTTAATCAAAAATCCACGTGCCACAAAAAAAGAAGAAGAAAAATCCTACCTGTTTATCTTTGTCATGGTTAGCTTCATCCTTGCAGGAGTCACCGCATGGGTAATCGTAAACGAAACAGTTGACAGAAGACCATGGAAAAAATACCAGAGGCAGTTCTATCAATTAGAGTATGAAAAATTAAAGCAGAATTATGAGAAGGAACAGGCAAATTTTGAAAGTACGGAGGTACAGAAAAAATATAGAGAAACGAAGAATAATCTCGAACGAGCATGGGAAGACTTTAAAAAGCCATACATACAAAATGAATATAAGAAATTATCAGAAGAACAGAAGGCACTGAACAGCGAATTAGAAACACTGAGGTTTCAGGCAATAGTTGCCCGGAATGAAGGCATGGAAAAGGAATACCTCTATGGGAAGACCCAGAACGAGCAAATCAGACGTGAGATTGAGGAATTAGAAGAAAAAGGTAAGAAATTTACCATGAAAATTAAGGACCTGGAAGGCAGAATTGCATCCGTAACGTCAGGATTGGCCGTTCTCAGGCACGACGTTGATAAATACACAGAAGAGTTAGCTACTTATACTGCTGATATAGAAAGATACAAAATGCAGTTAAAAGCGTACAGGAAGACAAACCCCAGCTTGCAGGTCTACCAGATCTATATGGAAGATTTAAACGTCGTCGATCGGTGCATGTCGTGCCATTCAGGTATAGATAGGGCGGAAGATGTATCTAAAGAACAACCGTTCGCAAGCCATCCCGACCGGGAGTTGTATCTGGGCAATCATCCGCCGGAAAAATTTGGCTGTGTGCTCTGCCATGAGGGGCAGGCAAGCGCCACATCAAGCGTGAAGAAGGCACACGGCGAAGTTGAATACTGGCTCACGCCGATTTATCGCGGAAAAACGGCTCAGGCGTCGTGCATACGATGCCATAATGAAGGTAGGGAAGTAAAAGGCGGCGAATTGCTCTGGAAGGGAAAAAGATTATTCGAAGAGCTGGGCTGTTATGGATGTCATGAAACAACAGGTTTTGGTGAGGACAAAAACAGGATAATAGGCCCTAGCTTGCGAAATATACGGAACAAGGTAAAAGCCGGATGGATCACAGACTGGATAAAGGCACCTAAAAAATTCAGGCCTACCACGTTAATGCCCGACTTCAGACTCTCAGATGAAGAATCACAGGCCATAGCTGCGTATCTCTGGCAACATGCCGATGAAAAAAAGACCACAGATGAGATACCGTCCTTTAACGAGGAGCAACTGTCGCAGGGTAATTTCCTCTTTGAACAGATCGGGTGTATGGCATGTCACCGTTATGAAGAAGACACCAAACGGGGGTTTGCCCCCAACCTCTCACGGATTGGGCAAAAGGTAAACTATGGGTATCTCGTGGAGTGGATCATGAATCCGAAGGCAAAAGAACCTCTCACACGCATGCCCGGCTTCAGGCTGAACAAGGAAAAGGCACATCTAATTGCCACATATCTAATGCATAAAACAGGCGCAGATACCTCAACGGTGGTATTGCCGGATGTAAGATGGCTGGAAGACAACGAACTCTCACAGGCAGGCGATGTCCTGATCAAGAAATACGGCTGTTTTAGCTGCCACGAGATAAAAGGCATGGAAGGGCTCGGCAAGATAGGGGCAGAACTATCTGCTATCGGGTCAAAACCGGTAACCCTCTTTGATTTTGGATTATTAGAAAAGAAGATACTTGGTAGGGCAGGGCTCAGACATTTTACCGAAAATGTGGGAAAGGCAAGACAGTCGTGGTTACAGGCAAAACTGCACGACCCCAGGCAGTTTGACGAAGGAAAGTACAAAAAGCTGGAAGACCGTCTGAAGATGCCGGATTTTGGATTACAAGAAGAAGAGATAGAGTCATTAGTCGTATTTTTAACAGGGCTGAGAGAAGAAAAATTACCGGGAAAATATGTTGCCAGGCTAACAGAGAAAGAACTGGCAATAGTGGAAGGAAAGAGATTGATTGGGAAATACAATTGCATTGGCTGCCATCAGCTTGATCTGGACAGATTGCGCCTTGCCGGAGATATTGAAACAGCTGGGATGATAAAGCTGGAAGAGGATACAGGTATATATTTTCAACTATGGGAAGATAACGAAAGGTTAGGCTATAAGGCAGGTGATACGATATTCATAGATAACCAGCAAATTATGGAAACAAAAAAGGCTGTCGGTGGCGATATTGTACCCGAAATCATAGAGTACCATGTTGAAAATGAGGGGTTGGTACAGGAAGAGGCAAGGGTATTTGCGCCCCCGTTATTATATGGCGAGGGCAAAAAGGTACAGCCTGGATGGTTATTCGAATTTTTGAAAGATCCCTTTGACCTGAGACCATGGCTTAACATAAAGATGCCTACATTCAGCCTGCCTGATGATGAGGCTACCAGTATCGCCAGGTTCTTTGCCGAGATAGAAAATGAAGCATATCCATTTGAATATATAATGGAGACAAAAAAAGAATATATTGAAGCAAAGGAATCTATGTCACCGGGTTACCTTTTAGCAGCAAAGAGATTGTTTGAATCAAAAGATGTGAACTGTATTTTGTGTCATATAAAAGGTGAAAAGATGCCGGAAGGAGATAAAACCGGCTGGGCGCCGGACCTCCTGCTCGCCAGGGAGAGACTCAAGCCTGATTGGATAAAAAGGTGGCTCCTTGATCCACAGTCCATCCAGCCCGGCACCAAGATGCCAAAATTTTTCAGAGAGGGCGAGTTTCAGGACTACATCCCAGGCTCACCAGAAGAACAGGCGGTGGTGATGAAGGATTATTTGATGAATCTGTTGGAATAATACACAGAATAATTATGTTGCAGTTTATTTTTTTACCGCATCTTCAAGGGCCTTCAGACGTTTTAACTTCCCTGCTTCATCCTGAATACGCGTAAAATTCCCTGTCGTTTTGGAAGTACCCCACCACCAGCTAATATCCTGTTGAGCGTGGGCAGTTCCTTTGTAACCCTGCAAATGGTTCCAGAACCACATTTCCACATACTCCCGTTCTATGCCACTGGGATTTACACCGTTTCTGGTAAATATAGCATAGGCACCAAGGACGGGTCCAACAACCGGTAAGTGGCCGCTGGTCTTTTTGAAAAGGCTGTAGACCTCCGGTCCCAATGTATCAGGGCCAAGTGCTTTGATTATCAGGTCACTTAAGGGAAATGGCGGTCTTTCTTCAGGAGACGGCTTAACTAGGTCTTTGGCAAAGAGTTCTTCTACAATGAGTTGTGCCTCATCGATCCGCCTCCATGACTCAAACATGTATTGGTCCAGTGAATCCAGCCACATACCTGCAAATCGGTTGCTATGACATTTTGCGCAGAGTTCAAGCCATTGACGTCGTTTCGCCTTGCTTTCCGCGGAGTAGATTTCAAGCTTTTTGTCCATAGGTGGTATTTTTATCCCGTACGGAAAGTCTTTAAGGCGGGATTTAAAATCCACCTCTTTGGGTGGAATGACCCCCATCCGCCATATACCTTTCGTCTCCACGTTCATTTCCCAATGACTGTCACCTACATACATGTGGCAATACTGACAGGTGGGGGCAAGATAATCCTTGCCTGGAACAACCTCAAAAAACCTCTTTTCCCAATTCCAGGTCTTTCCAGTAGTATGGTATATTACCCCCCATTTTGAGTGTTCATAACTCTCCCAGTCGGGATGGTCTGGTCCCATGTGACAGCTTGAGCAGACCTCAGGCCGGCGTGCCTCAGTAGCGGAAAAACGGTGCCGGCTATGACAGTCATCACAGGACGACATATTCTGGTGGCACTGATCGCACCCCACCATGGAGTACCCTTCACCGCGTCTATAAAGTTCAACATACCACGGGACAGATACGCTTCCCTCCCAGCTCTGTGTGTGATTTGGCTTTCCGTGATTCCTTCCCTTTGCAAACTCCCTGGCCTGTTTCGGATGACATGCACCACACGCATTATCTACTGTAGGCATATAGAGATTTTCATGGTCATTGCCATGGCAATAGGAACAATACACGCCATCCTTTGTTCCTGATTTCCAGTTATATAATTCCTTACCGATTAATTCCTCGATTTCTTCTGTCTCTGCAGCAATTTCCGGATTTTTCCTGGGATTGGCATGGTTTGACAATTTCCATTCATTCACAATGCCAGGCGAAACCTCTTCGTGACACTCAACGCATTGGTCTGGTCTGTATTTCTCCAGAAGTTTTTTATAGTTCAAGCTCTCTGGTGGGACATAGTGTCGGGCTGGGTTGAAATATGTGTACAAAGGAATCGGTTTATAAAATTCACCCCACGGGCCGTCACCCTGGCTTAGCCCGGTAAATTCTTCATACAAATTTTTCAGCAGCGGATCCGGGTACGTAAAAGACCCCGGCACAGTTTTAATGGTGGGAGTGGGAATTTCAGAAGGAGACGGTTGAGGTGCGACTCCATTCCCTGTCACATCTGACGGGGCAGGAAACTCAGGGAGTGCCTGACGGGTTTTCTTTGCTCCATCTGACGCTGAAGGTGTTCCTTTCATCGATATTTTTGTTTCTCCCTTTTCCACCATGAAAATCCCGAACATACCATTCATCATGTGCTCATGGAAATGGCAATGAAACGCCCAGTTGCCAGGCCCGACATCCTCGCCAGCAACAAAATCCAGGACATAGGAGGTAAATGGCGCCAGACCTATGTTATCGATAAGCTGCCCGCTGGCCCTATCTCTCCAGCGGTGACCATGGGTGTGAAATGTATGCGCCTCCTCTGCAGAATTTATGAGATGAAAACGTACCCTCTCCCCCATTTTCGCCTTCCAGACCAGACCAGGAAAGGCAGAACTATCCCCTCTCATAAACTCCATATCCCCTGATTTGTCATTAAAGGTTTCATACTCCTGCCCATCGACGTGAAATGTATGCATGAAGACGACAAACTCCTTGTCCGGCAGATTAGGGTCGCCGTCTGCAGATTCTACAATAAGCGCACCCCATAATCCCCTGTACAATCCTTCTTCGCCACCCTTCTCAAACGCATGGGTGTGATAAAACCATGTTCCCGGCGTCCCAGAGGTATCCCACTCAAAAACCCTGGAATTCCCCGGCTCCACGATACTCGTGGGATTTCCCGCAATATGAGCCCCATCATCCGCCACGGTATATTTTACCCCATGGGGATGTATAGAGACAGGAACGGTTAGCTTGTTGGTAAGGTAGATTCTGATCTTTACCCCTTCTCTTACCTTTATCGTAGGACCAGGCACTGTAGGTTTTTCTCCCTTCAGACAATACCCCCACCCGTCGAAGAATATACCCGGCCTGAGTTCTAGGGTTACAGGACGTGCCTCCATCTCAAGGCTGACGATTCCTTCCTTCCCTGAAAGGCAGGGAATTTCAGCGTATCCATGACAAAGCCATAGAAAAAGACATGAGAGAGTCACCGCGAAGAAATAAACCATGTTCTTCGCTCCGTTCAGCATTGCTCTATTCCCAGAGATTCTTCGGCCTTGCCTCATAAGGGAAGAAGGCAAAGGGATAACACATGCGCTTGTTCCTCCACTCCACCCAGAACAATGCCTCTGTCTTTGTGCTATGGGTGGCAAAGGAAGTAAAATGGAGAAGAACTTCATTTTTTTGATCCCCAGAACATCAAGTTAGAAATTCGTCAACTTTTTTATTGTAAAGGCAATTTATCAATTGCCTCTACAGAACCGGTTTGAAATTCATTGTATAATTAGGTAGAGTAAACGAGGCTCGTTCTCTACAACCGCAGTCTTGAATTTTTCTGAAAACTGCTAATAATTATTCGAGGGTACAGATAGCCTGGGGACATTTGATCCTCAGTACAGAACTTCCAACGACTCTAAATCTATGGTTCAGGTCCTGAGGTCCCCAATATTCTACCTTAAAATCTGTACCTACAGCCAGGTCAAGGTTTTGTCTGCCCGTTGCCACTACGAGCGCAACGTCCTTTTTGAACACCGGACTTTGATATACACCACCTTTCGTCAGCTCCTTTACCCCATCTATTTCTAATCTTCCTGTACGCTCATAAACCTTATGGAGGAGGGCATAGAGCCTCGGACTTACCACAAGGGCATACGGTGGGACAAAACCGGTATTTCTCAGTTTCTCCACGGCCGATACGACATCCTGAAAACCATTCCCTATCACCGACCAGTCACTGAGTTTCAGGATATTCCTTCCGCTAACGTTCAAAAGGCCCGTCATACCCATCTCTGCAAGACCATTGAATATGAGATCATCCTCCCGAGTGGCAGCTGCTACGGCCGCTCCAATCGCAGCACTTACATCCAACGGAGTCTCACATTTTTTGCTGGCCTCTATATCCCTGTAAAAAAGCCAGAAGTCTTTGTAAATAAGAGGTATGTGGGCGATATCCCTCTTTAACGTGTGAATGGCTTCGTTGCCCTCACCCAGCATATCAACGCTGGCCCAGGAGGGAATGGCATAGGTGTCAAGAGGAACACACTGGACACCGGTACCCAGGGGACCATAAACACCTATAAATTTCCTTCCCACGAGATGTCTTTCAACGGTTTCATGAACTACTCGTTGCAATTTTTCCCAGTCTTCGTGTCCAATATGGATTTCAGAAGAAATTTCCACAAACTTTGGTCCTTGCTTTCCTGGAGCGGTTTCCCCCTGCTGGCAAACACAGGATGTTCCGCTTTCCTTTGCTGAATAAGATGGCGCCGCCGGCGCTTTATGGCATGCAAGGCAACCCTGATTCAGATAAGGTACATTTTTATGCACTTTTCTCAATTCCTGTGTGCTATGACACGAAAGACAATCGTCTTCCTTCATACATGCAGCAAAAACAGATGAATTCCCTCGGGGGGTACAAAACACCATGAACAAGACAATAATCCCTGTCAAACCATAAAATGTTTTCCGTTTATTTTGTAAATACATAATCCTTCCTCCCATTCTTTCAAATTTTTTTAGAATTTTCGTCCAGTATATTAGACAATTCTTTATACCTCCGGGATGGTTTTATAAATTGAAAACTTAATAATATTAATGATGTATAACAGAATTATTTGTAAGTAATTATGGCAATTTTGCAACAATAAATTCCTGATTTATTTGTATTCTGACTAAAAACCCTTATTGATAGGATATTTAACAAGCAACAAAGATGCCGATTGACAGAAACTGCAATTACGCCCTATTTTGATTGTGAGTTTGCCTCTTTGTGAGTGGATATGGTACCTTCCAGGCAACTACGCAGGTCTTCTTCGATGTGGGTAAGGTCAGTATAGCCTTCCTCTATATGATTGAGTTCTCCATTTTTAAAATAGTAGATGACAGGAATTTTCCTGATATTGTAAACATAGCTCATTTCCTCTCTATCCTTTGCCCTGAGAACAGGAAAGGTAATCCCATTTTTTTCAACGAAGTCCTTAACTTCTTTCACTTTGTCGTCCAGCGATACCCCAATTATTTCTACCTTTTTTTCTTTATATTTTCTATATATAGTATTTAGTTCGGGGAGATGCTCCAGGCAAACCTTGCACCATGTCGCCCAGAACGTTACTGCCACTACCTTATCCTTATTTGACCGAATAACCTCTTTCAGATCTGTAGAAGTAATGTCTTTAATATCCTTTGCATAAGAGATGACCGGCAAAGACACAGTCGTAACCAAAGCGAAAAACCATATATTCCTGAAATGACAAACGATAGACATATTTTTCCCCCTATTCTTGCCTGATTAAATTCGTTCACTACAGCCTTTACGGGCTAAAGGAGCAACCCGCACCTCTGCCGTATCTGAAAATCTTTTCTTCCCCTTTAACGAACTTCCCCCTTATGCCTGAGGATTGGTGAAATTCTATGCTGCTCTGAGGTTTTTCATAAAGAAGTATCCACTCTGCATGAGAAAAAACCGGTAAGAATTTTTGCATGCCTTCAGGTCCTTTAATAAACAGGACTGTTGCCAGAACACCCGCCTCTTCTGCTGTAGCGGCAACCGCCATAGCGGCAATAATTTCATTTTTAACCGGTCTTCCTTCGCCAGGATTAATCAGATGAGTATAAAACTTATCCTGTACGGCAGAATACTGAGAATAATCAGCAACAAAGGTAACCCCCTGATTAACCAGATGCAAAGAACCTATCACGGAATCGCCTTTTTCTGGGTGCGGAATTCCCACCTTCCAGAAGTCTTTTCCGGAAGGAGGACCCAACATGCGTGTTACGCTGCCGTAGTTTATGCAAACACTCGTTATCCCTGATTGCTGAACAAGCTCCATTGCCTTATCTACTGCGTACCCCCTTACTACCGGCCCTAGGTCAACTTTTGTTTGTTTATGAGAAAAAGAAATTGCTCCATGACGGTCATCTGTCTTTATATTCCTGTAAGAGGCCGCATGTAAAATGGTTTTTAGTTTATCTTCCTTTACTGCCTCTTTTCTTTTCCCACGATAAATTCCCCAGTACTCCAATAGAGGAGATACCGTTACGTCAAAGGTGCCTTCCGTAGCCATTCCATAGTGGTAACACCGTTTTATCAAGTCAAATACTTCTTTGTTAACGGGGAAAACGGCCTTTCCTGCCTTACTGTTCAACGCCTGTAATTCTTTCTTAAAAAGCCTTTCGACACGCTCCATCTCATTGAATATCTTATTTGCTACAAAAAAGAACTCCCTCTCATTGTCAGCCTCAGCGGCCAATACTGCCTTTATCCCCTCAATAACCCTTGCAGTGGTGAAGAGTTGTTTACGTAACGACCGGCTGGCACCGGCTTCTTCTGGTGTTAAGCGCCTGGCCAGTGTTGCAGAAATGGGTTTTTCTTTGATATAAAATTCGTTGATAAAAGCAAGCATCTTCTTGACGCCCCGGCATACTGCCTGTACGGATACCGTGGCTCCAGTGATCCTGATAATATCTTTATTAGTCGAAAGAGGGTCTTTTAAGGATTTACCCTCAAATTGCTGGAGAAATCTCCTGCGACTAACCTCCTGTCCTCGGCTTTCTCTATAGATCATCACGGCGATGTCGCGGATCTTTCCCTCTGTGTCCGTGCTGAGGATCCATGTGATCGGGTGAAAACAACCCATCTCCTCTGTGATAATGGCATACCGGTCTGCTACGCCTCCCTTTTTTCCAATATAGACCTGAAAGGTTGTTTCGATGTCAGGTCTCTTCAGTAATCCCTTAAAATATTCAAGACCTTCGGGCGTAAGGGTTATAAACTCAGATTCTACCCTATCGCACCCGGCAAACACCTTAGACAAGGCCTCCTCTTCCTCAAGAAAGACTTGAAACTGGTAATTTTCTGGTGGTTCCTCTTCTTCAAGCAGGGCTTGTCCAGGAGACAGACTTGAAAAAAGAACAATGCTCCACTGCGAAACTAGTAAAAGGAAATATCTTTTCATGGCCGCAGTTTTTATATAACAATTTAGTTCTTTGAAAAATTCTGCTAATAAGGCGATTATTTTATTCTGCAGTGGCAATTCACGGATTGCCACTATCATATTGACACAAAGGCATTTTGAGCTGCCTACGTTTTAGAAAAAACTAAATTGTTACGTTTTATAACCTCCTTAAATATGTCTATAAGGAATAGAATGTCGTTAGGCCGAGAGATGTTTCTTTTATGAAATCCGCTACGACCTTCAGGGAAAATAGAAGGCAGGCTATTAGTAATGCGACAGCGCATCCCAAAGAAATAAAATAAAGACTATCTCTCATCTTTATCCCTCCGTAAGATTTGCCGATTCCTGTCTTTATCCTTTGTCACCCTGCGTGGAACGAAAGGTCTTATACTGGCGCACTTGATTATGAAGATTATTCGCTCAGACGCCGTCCTGAGCCTTAAGATTCTTCGGTTTTGCCCCAGAATGACATAAAGCAAAGGAATGCCAGTCAAACTTCATATGGCTAAACAGTTGACGGATTTTTCTGTCTCTGTTTTAGGAGATTGTCCATTCCTCCCCCCAGCAAGGAAAGGGACGATAGGGTTTCAGTGAATTTGCAGATACGAGGATTGTCGTTGCGTTATGCACGAAGGCTGAAGTTACTGCAGTTATCCTCCCTAAAATACCAAGAGCTATCAGGACACTGTTTATTCCGATTATATATCTGGAATTCTGTTTAATGCGGAACATGGCGTCCTGCGCAATCTTCCTTGCCTCAATGATTCCTTCAAGCCCCCTCTCCATGAGCAGAATGTCACATGCCTCTTTCGCGATATCTGCACCATGTTTCATAGATATACCCACATCTGCATAAGAGAGAGCGGGAGAGTCATTTATACCGTCTCCAACCATAGCAACCACATAGCCCCTTCCTTTTAAATTCTTAATTATTTCTGTCTTTTTTTCTGGAAGGGACTGGGCATGGTATTCCTCTATACCGAGTTTTTTTGCTGCATTACGTGCAGCAGCGTAATTATCGCCAGTAATCATGATAATTCGCTCCACACCCAAACCCTTAAGCATTCTGAGAAATTTTGGAGAATCCTCTCTTAGATGATCATCAATAACCACAGCGCCCGCAAGCTTATTTTCCACAGCAATGTAAAGTATTGAATATCCCCTGTCCATAAAAGCTTTTATTGCAGATTCTTCATATTCCACATTAATTTTATTGTCATCACATATGAAGTGTTTACTCCCTACCAGTATCCTTTTGCCTTCAATTCTTGATGCAATGCCGTGAGCAAGGATGTATTCAACCTCTGCGTGATTCTCCTCGTGGACAAGTCCTTCATCTTCGGCCCTTTTCACTACTGCAGTTGCTACCGGATGCGGAAAATGTTCTTCCACACATGCCACATTTTTTAACAGGTATTCACGGCTAAAACCGTTGAAGGAGAGAAGATCAAAAACTTCCGGCCTTGCCTCTGTAAGAGTTCCTGTCTTGTCAAAAACGAAGACGTTTGCCTCTGCCAGTTTTTCAACAAATTTACCACCTTTTATGAGGACATCCCGCCTTGCTGTGGCTATCATTGCGGACATAATCGTTAATGGAGTTGATAATTTAATGGCACATGAATAATCTACCAGTAATACGGAGACAGCCTTTACCGGATTACGTGTAAAGAGGTATATGAGTCCGCTCAGGATAAAACTATAGGGAACAATTCTGTTTGCAAGCCTTTCTGCATAGTTCTGCACATCTGCCTTCAGTCCTTCCGACTCTTCAATTACCTTTATTATTTTGGATGCCCTTGTTTCATTACCTACGTTTATTGATTTTATCGTCAGAAAGCCTTCTTCAAGTACTGTACCTGCATAAACCATTAATCCCGCCCGTTTTGGCACAGGAAATGGCTCACCAGTGATTGAAGACTGATTAACCATCGCCACACCATCCGCTACAATGCCGTCCACAGGGATACAGCTCCCCCTCCTTACAACTACAAGATCGCCTGCTACAATATTTTTTGTATTGACCCTTATTTCACGGCCGTTCCTCTTTATCCATACCCACCCATCCTGCCCCCGGAACATTTTTGAAAGGCTTTCCCTTGATTTTTGACGTATCCGTTCCTCAAGGTAATCGCCAACCTTCAGAAAGAATGTAATAAAACCTGCCGTGAGGTAATCTCCTCTCAGCAATGAAATACCCGTAGCCGCAGAGTCAAGGGTATCAACGTTCAGGTGTCTGTTCAGGACAGCCCTTAATCCTTTTCTAAAGATAGACATGGCACCATAGAGGGCTAATAATGGTACGAGTATGGAAGGTATAATTGGTCTTGCTATCATGAGAGTCCCCGCCAATATCGCAGCCTTCTTTTTCTGTTTAAGTATATTTTGTCTAAAATTTTCTTTTTTTACAAAAGTCAAGGGCGTTTCTTTTATTATCTTCAACAAGGTATCTCTTACCTTACTATTGCCGTTGTATCTGACAAGGAGCCTCCTTGTCCGGCAATTGAAGGATACATCCTGAACCCCTTCGATGACCGAAAACAATCTCTCTATACGGGAACTTTCCGGGGTATGCATCCGGGGTAAATCTAGACCAATTCTCATCCTTTGAGGAAGATTATGAACAATTCTATAATTCATTCCTTCTTTTCATGCTCCTCTGCAAGTTTTTGAAGTATCTGTTCTATTCTCTCAAGCCGTGCCTCCTTCTCCTGTCTTTCCCTGATTCTGGAAAATATATATGCCCCAACCAGAACTGCACCGGCACCGCCGGTAATGCTTAACAGTGAGCCGAGATACGTTTTTGTCTTATTGACAATACTCATGATTATGTATCCTCCCTTTTGGACCTCTGCCTTAAAATCTCTTCTACCATCTGCTCCACCTTCCTGAGTATATCCTCCTCCTTTTTTTCAGCCCCGGCCGTTGCCGCCTGGTCTTTCTGCTGTGCGTGTTTTGCCTCAGCCACGATATCTTCAATATCCTCTTTCACCTTTTCATAATTTGCAATCAGCCATTCCTTAAATGCAAAACCTTCCTTTGTTACTCCAACTGCTGCCGGCCTTATCTTCTTCGACAGCTTACTGATTCCAATGGCTGCAAGGGCGCCCAATGCGCCACCGGCCATAAACCAGAGGCTCCGCTTGCTTATAAAAAAGCCGCCCATATGCTCTCCCCATCCGTTTTCGGTGTTTTTGTCTTTAGCTTTCACCCCTACCTTCTCTTCCATAAAAACCTCCTTTTATATCGGACATAATCCCGCGACGCTGATACGCATTACCTTCTCATCGCAACTTTTATTGCAATTGGGAGCAGGGCATTCAATGGCTTTGGCAATATAGCCTGGGCAACCATATCCGTCAGGACATGCAAGGCATGTATTGTAACGGATGGTTTTGGATTTTTCCCCATCGATGAAAACCGCCAACCGCCGGCTGCCTTCTCCTCGCCTTCCTTCATGATATGCCTGATATGCTGCGTCAGGGTCTGCCTGTCAATCTGATGCTCATCAAATCTGACCAGTATTCTCCCTGTTTTGTGATTTACCGTTACCTCCGTTAATCCTTTTAAATAATCCAGTATGCGTTCCTCTAAATACCTGCATACATGTGGCTTTCCAACAAGACACCGGCTTTCAAATCTTATTCTTCCCGGCAGAATACTTAATGGAGCCATGTTTATTCCCCTCTTTTTAAAATTTATTAATTTCCAGACTGTCACTTTTTTACCGCTTCAATACGCTCTTCCGGTAAAACAGGAATATGCCGTAGTTGTGCCTCCCTTACTATCTGACTGAGATAGGGTAAATAATGGGCATCTTTCCCCAGTATTACAAAATCAACAAACGGTACGAGTGCAATTACGGATATGTCTAAATCACCGTTGTCCTTTGCATAGCAGAGATGAAGGTTTGTTGCCCCATAGTCTTCCAGTTTTCGTGCTATGGCAATAAATCTATTCAGACTACTGATTATCATTGCAGACATAGTTTGTCTCCTTTTGTCGCTTTTCTCTCTGTAAACTTCGCGAACAAATATTCCTGTTACATGCCACCGCTGCCACTTCCATTACCACTGCCAGAGCCGCTGCCACTCCCACCGAGACATTCGCCGGCACTGCCGATGTCGGCCTCGTCAGGATCTTCGCCACGGGGTCCTTTCGCACCGTCTGCTATCCATCGTTCAATTTTCTGTATCTCGTATTCTGTAAAATACGGCCCGCCAAACGGCATACGATGATCATTTTCGGCTTCGTCCTCGGTTTTCTGGCCACGCAGACGCTTTATGATCAGGCTGTTTGCGGGGTTTTCCAGGTCTATAATTGCTTCGTGTCCGCTCCCCTCTGCACCGGAGATTATACCCTCCCAGCTTGACAAGTCCAGACATGCCTGTGACTGGGAACGTTCCCGGGAAGTTGCGCTATTATTGTTGTAGTGGCAAAGACTGCATGGGATACTGCCATTTACCGATTTAGTAAGTAACGGGAACACATCGCGGTTAAAATCAGGAGAGGGGGTATCGTCCTTTGCCCCTTCTTCGATCCACCTTCTGATGACAGCAATTTCCTTTTTTGTAAAGAAAGGCCCCCCGTAAGGCATACGGGCATCATACACACCCATATCTTCTCCTTCCCCTTCAAGCCTTTGCAGGAGAAGGCTCTTCTCCGGCTCATCAGTATCAATGATCGGTTCAGTCCCGGCATCGGCACCCGCCATGATATCCTTATATGATCCTATATTAAATTCAGTCAGGGCGTTTTCCGGAATGCCATGCCCTTCTATGGTAAGACTTGAAAAATGACATTTGATGCACGGAATAGATTCCGATTTGCCTTTCTTTTTAGGTTTTACCAAAAGAGGCAAGACGTCCCTGGTGAAACTGACAGGTTTCTTCTTTTGGGCGGATTTCATCTCCGTAGTCTTCTCTTCTGCCACAAATTGGTTGTTTGCATCGCCTGTCCGGAGATAGATTACGGTGGGAAAAACGGGCAGAGTGATCCAAAAAGAGATAAGAAAATATTTTATTTTGCTTCTAGCCATATTACCCTTCCCCGCAAAAATTTCATTTTAGAGCAACTCATTTTCATAGTTGTCGAGAATGTCTGATATTGTTTGACCGGCAACATCTGCATCTGCCTTGTTAAGTTCGTCACTGGCATTCCGCAAATCATGCAATGCACCCTTTATCTCCTCGCTGTCATCACTGCCGAGCCGCAATTCCAGATCCTCCAAAAATACATCTGAATAGAGCAGTGCCTCTTCGGCAGTTATCATGGCATCTCCACGATCGTTTACATTGAGGGCGGATTCGTTGGATTCCAATTCACCCCTGACCCTGCCAATGAACCCTTTGCTCAGCTCACTTACGATGGTATCGGCATTTACATCTGCCAGGTCTCCCGTAAGCTGTGATTTTATGATTTCATTGCCTTCCGGATTATCGCGTGAAACAAATTCCTCAATAATCCTGTAATAAACTTCGCCCTCTTTCTGATATACAAGGGCCTTTTCCGTATTGCTATCCCTGTTGTTTAAAATACCCTCCACTTCCCTGAGAACAGCTATGTAGAATGCACGGACGAGGGAGAGTCTGATAACCTGTCGCTGTATACCAATGGTAATTTCGTCTTCGGCGTGATCTTTTCTATCAAGCGCTTTTTGCCCCCGGATAAAGGCAACTGTTATCCGATCTTCAAGGTTGGGATTGCTTCCTGTTTTGATGGACAGGCGATCTTCCGTAAGCACCTTGTTTTCTCTGTCGGCTGTGCCGATAATGGCCTGATATGCGGCGTATGCTTCATCCCATAAGAATTTAAGTTCTGATTTCTTTGCGTCATGAAAATCATCGCGGACATCGGTAATACGCTCAAGAATCGCCAGGTAGAACACACGCTGCAGGGTCTTGTCAATAACCTGTGCTGCCAGATCGGGATCTTTGTTATTTTTGATGTCTTCTATGGCAGCCAAAATATCACTATCCAGGGTTAACTTGTTTTTTGCATCCACTTCTTTCGTTAAATCCTGCAATTCCCCTGCATAGGCAGAGGCAATGGCCTCCCCATCCATTGGAACCTGTCTTCTCAGTACGCCAATCTTGCCGTAGGAAGCAACTGCCGCATCCATTGTCCTGGTATCACTGGTTTTTGCGTAAGCTGAAAATTTTAAGGTAAAATCCTTTTCTATGTCTTCGCTGTTTTTACTTATCTTCAAAGTTTCAGTTGCCGTTTCATATCCGATGGATTTAACGGTGAGTTTGTATTTTCCCTTTTTTATATTGTCGATTTCATATAAACCGTCAGCATCTGTTGAAACCGTTTTTTTTGATTTCTTTCCAGCACTGTCCTTTTTTTTAATCACTACCAGCGCGTCTTCTATGGGGTCGCCGTTTTCGTCTGAAACAACGCCAATAAGTGAGGCTGCCTGCAAAACAGACCCTTTTGTATCAGGCAAATGCGTTACAGCAAACAGACCGGCAATAACTCCTAACGATATAAACAGCTTTTTTTGCGCGAACATCAACTTAATACTCCTTTCTTAAATTAGGTCTTAGGCTACTTTTCCCACTGCTACATAGTTGATTTAAAATACCTGTTATTAAATTAAGACTTATTCTCACTCATGGAAAATAAAAAAAACCATTACATAGTTATAGTAGTATTACATTATAAAAACCCCTCTTCTCAGGACAACCACGCCATCACTTCTTCGTGAACAATAACACCCGTACAGAAGTCATGGTGCGACGCTATTTTTTCTTACTTCCAGAACCACTTCCGCTTCCCGAACCGCTGCCAGACCCGCTCCCGCTGCCAGAACCACTTCCGCTGCCGGATCCACTGCCACTGCCTCCTCCGGAGCCTTTCGTTTTTAATTGGACGCCGACCACCTTGTTTTCTCCTTCGCCGAGTTTAATATTCTTCGTTACTTTTTTATAACCGGACTTCTTTACCTTCAAAACATATTTGCCTGCATTCAGGTCAGAAAATTTATATTCACCATTTACTCCGGTTGTCCCGCTATCTTTGAATTTTAATTTTTTCCCTTTCAAGGTCGCTTTAGCACCACTTACCGGATCGCCACTTTCATCAGTTACAGTACCCGATATACTACCTTTTAATGATTGCGCATCGGCACATGTATACACGGATAAAGAACCTATAGTCACAACAAGAAATAACAACAAAAATATGTTTTTTAACATTTTGCCCTCCTGGAAAAAGACATTATTTCGGCTACATAATTTTGAAATTCTTGTACATTGAATTACGGCTATGATGCTCCATGCAGTTTCACAATCACCTCCATTCAAATTGATACAATGCCAACCAATTATAGTCAGCCACACCATACCGGTTTCTTCTGAATTCCACCAACTTTTTCAGTCTGTCCCTGTACCTGTCCCGTTCAAATAGCTTAGATGATATAAGGATATTTGCGGGTTTCTCCTTTAAGCGTTCCAGGTCCCTGAGTACCCCGCTCATCCGTGACACGAAATAAACGTGACTGTTCTTCCTGTCACACCACTCAGGGGCATAATACTGGAATAAACGCCAGTCGTTTAAGCAATAAAATTTCGTATTACTCTTATCATAGTTTTTTGTTATATAATTTATTATAGAGACAGACGGCGGTTCTTCATCCCTGTTTATCGAAACGATCTTTAATGAATCAATGGTTTGAGATACAACAAGCGCAATCACTACCGTAAAAAATGATACGATACCAAATCTTTTATCCTGAAAACGGGTGACAAACAAATGCCATAAACCTGCACTCACAATGATAGCCACAAAAGGAACAAGCACCATAATCTGCCGGATGGCATCCTGCACCAGGGCAATCCATAAGAAATATGGGATAAATAAGGCCAACAGAAACTTATTTCTGAAATTCCATTTTTCACGGATAAAAAAATATACCAGGGAAATCACTATAATAATCGTTGGAACGGCCCTGAGGATAGGGGTATCTGTCCACCATGTACCAAGGCAGTGTGCACTGAGGTTATAAAAAATGTCGAAAAAGCGCTCGCCATAATCCCCGGTGGTAACAATAGAGTTTCCCTCTTTATAAAAATGGTAATCGGCGTGGCTCAGGAGTTTTCTGTAAAATCTGTACGGAGTGAAACGTACCATGAGATAGCCCAGCCACACAGCCACACCAATGGTCAGGCCTGACAACCCCCGTACGATTATCTTTTTACGGCATATCCTCTGGCTCATCAGATACATAGTGTATGCCATGGTGGGCACTAATGCAAGATACGTAACCCTGACGCCAATTCCCAATCCCAGTATAATACCGCCAATTCCAAGGTACTTTAAAGATATCAGCGATTCTGCAGGGATGAATGGCCCTTTGCCCTCGCCCAGAGATGTTTCCTGCGCAGTTTCTGCGGCCATATAAAAAAACAGGATCGCCGTAATAACAAAAAACAGGCCGAAGGCGTCCGAGAGCGGTTTTTCTGCCTGTAACCAGACCTGTGGATTGACAATGTATAAGACTGCAGTGAAAATGGCCGCCTCTTTTGAAAACATGCGCCGTGAGAGTTCATACAGCGGAAATACGGCAAGGCTGCTAAACAGGACACCTGAAAAAATCAGCGCCTGTATATCCGACCCTAAAAGCTTGTACCAGATCCAGCTTACGAACATGTAAACCGGATAACCAGGAAAGTGTGGCTGATCGTGCAGGATATCATATCCCTTTGACAGACCGAAGGCAAAATTCACACTATCCCACTCGTCGATGTACTTCCCAAAGTATAATAATCGGGTGATCAGACAAATACCCACCGCAGCTATGGGAATTATGTAGCCTTGCCAGGAGACCGTTTTTGTCTGATGCGGTGTATTCAATTTATAATTGATCGTTGCCTGCATAAAGTTAGACCTTTTAAGTTATTATTCTTCCCTGTAATGTTCAGTGCCTTTCGGTAACGCACCCCTGCCTTTTTAAGCAGTTACCGAGGTTGCCTCGATCAGTTCCTTTTCAGAGCGCATCAATTGCACGTCCGCCTTCTTCCACAGATTGTCCAGCATAAGATTCTGTGCAGCCGTTATCCCCATCTCCATGGCCGTATCCATAAAGATGTACCGGAACGTACCCTGCCTGCCGCACGTAATCAAATTTTCGTACTGATTAAGAAAATCGAAGAGTTTTTGACGATGCACTGCGTAATCAAGGCTATAGACAGGATAGCCATGGGTTACGCTTGTTGTAAAATAATCAATGACCTTGTCCTGAATGTCAATCCCCAGTTCCTTCAAATCCGCAAGGCAACGTTGTAACAATTTCTCTTTGGGGCAGTTCCAGATTTCATCGTTTTCGTTGCAAGGGATTTCCAGCATCACGGATGTCTTTCCTTCCGGTGCGCTAAAGGGACTCCTGCGTTTTGGTTCCTGGATGCGCGTCATGATGTATTTCCCCTCAGAAACATACATCCACGTATTATCGCTTATATCAGGGAGGTCAACCAGGATGTTTAAAAACCTCACGGAACGGAACGTCAGCGGTGTGGTATGACCGATAACATCCGTTGTGAGATATCCTGGGAAGGTTTTTATAAGATCTGGCAGGGGAATAGTGGAAATGACCGCATCGCATTCAATGCTTTTGGCAACACCATGCTGCTCGTAATGCACGCCTTCAACGTGATTATTGTTTACCTTTACAGCGGAAACTGTTGCATTCAGGATGATTTTCCCACCCATTCTTGAAATTTCCCCGCTCATTATATCAAACATCTGGCCTATGCCTTTCTTCGGGTAGTAATACCCCCTGGCATAGGTACGGGGGGTGCCTTTCCTCAGATTAAAGAGACGAAAAAGGACGTCTTTCAGGTTCAGCAAAGAAATCCTCTGTGATGCCCAATCGGTTGAGATAAGTTTGGGGGATATGCCCCAGAGTTTTTCGGTGTAAGGGCCGAAGAACAAATTATAGAGAGTTCGTCCGAAGCGGTTGATGATCCAATCCTCAAAGGAAACGTCTTTCTTCCGGAAGACAACCCTGGAGATAGCAGCAATTACATACGACGTAAACACCTTCAGATTTGTCCAGAGGTCCATCTTCAGAAAGATATCTCTTGCGGAAAGGGGGTACTCAAAGGTCTTTCCATGTAACAAAATAACACTCTTCCTGTTGGCGGTTAAGAGTTCATTTCCCATCATGGCGCAAACATTTTCAACGAGTTCCTTGTTTTTTGAGATAAAGCGGTGACCTCCAAGATCGAAGCGGTATCCCTTATACTCATTCGTGATGCACAATCCGCCTGCCCTGGATTCTTTTTCGATGACGGTAACATCATGCCCGTAGCGGGATAATTCCCAGGCGGCTGACAAACCGCAAGGTCCGCCGCCAAGTACAAGTATCTTTTTCTTCATTTTTGCACTCCTCATAATAAACAATTTATGTAGCCGCACGCTTTAGCCTGCGTAGTCCCCACACATGTGAAGAGGAAATTGTAAAATGCCTATGGCGCAGACTGAAGCCTGCGGCTACTTGCAGAACACATAAAAAAAATGAAAATTCCTACACAATAAAATTAAAAATACGTTGCGACAGAAAACAAAAAGGCATTATTGGCCAGGCTGGGCATGTCTTTTTCTTCCATATTTATCTGATAGTCCAGCTTGAAGACCGTATCTTCTGTGTAGCGGTAGTTCAAACCGGGCGTGAGTCTGTTTCTTAACCAGTGAACCCTTTCAAAATTATCGTCTCTGCCTGCCGTTTGCACCTGTTCCCATCTCAGAACGCCGGTAAATGTAGAATTTTCTGTAAAAATGCGGGAATTCCAGTCTTTAAGGAAGGAAGGCATAAAGTGATATCGGGCTTCCAGATAATATCCCCACATATCGTCGGTAATACCGGCTGCCTCTGCAAAGCTATCTGTTTCTATAAAGGCATAAGCCCCTTCACCAACGAACTCAAAGGGTCCCCTTTGATAGATAAAATCAAGGGCTGGAATGGTTAACTGGTTATTATTATTTTCGTCATATCGGGTCGTATAAGCAGAACCGCCAAACTCCAAACCTATGAACGGGCTAAAAGCAACACGGCCAACAACACCCGGACTCTTGTTATAATTGTCGTTAAAATAAGCGCCTCCCGAACCCTTTGCGCTCCTCAGTCCATTCACTTCGCCGATACGGGCAGTGCCATTATCGTCTAAACCGTTAAAGATACCATTTGTGACATAAATCTCATAATCCAGTTTGCTAAGCTCAGACGGATAAAGGGTGCCAAAGAACCCCATCCCCAAATCAGTAAGGGTGGTTGGAATAATTAACTGGTTTACCAAAGGACGGTCGGTAAGATCCAGCAAAGGCGAATCGTGCACCAGATTAAGTTTTCCCAGTGGCGTAAGGATGTATCCGCCCCTCCAGTTAATCCAGTCGTTTATCAGGAAATCCATCGTAGCAAATTCCAGAATCACTTCTCCGTTTCTGCCGCCTCCCACGCCACCAAATTCAAACTCTATTTCTGCTGCAAGTTTCACACGATCCGAGACATCGGAGTAGATAAATGGAATAAACCGCTTTTGTGTAAAACCATGTGCGGCATCTTCATTTTCCGGCGCCCTGAATTCAAAGTCCATATATCCGCCCAGATAGGTGTTTCTTCCGAATCGTCGCAGGAACGGCTTCGTATAAACACCACCAAAGGCCGGGGCAAGCTTTTTCTCTGACAATTCGGCTGATTTTTTGGCCAGATAAGATTCATCGGTAATATAGTGATATTCTTCCTCCCGGGTCGTATACTCTCTGATTGCAGAAGGTGGCTGTGGCGCTTCTTCGGCAACCTTTACCTCCTTTTTCTGCATCTCTTCCTTTAAGGATGCGATTTCCTTTTCCTTCTGGACGTCCCTTTCGATTTGCTGCCTGAGCAGGTCTTTTAATTCTTTTAATTCTCTTTCTAGCATTTCGACCTTATTTTTCAGGGTATCAGTTTCGAAAGACTGACCAAAGGTATCGGCTACGGGAAAGACTACGGCCAGGGTTACTGCGACAATAAGAAGGTACACACAACGCATAATCAGGTCTCCTTGTATAGATAAGTTAACTAAGACTCATTCTCAATATATGGAGAAAATTATATTAATTACCTGTAAATTGTCAAGCGCATTTTAGAAATAATTCGTGTTTTAAAAATATTTGCATAATATAATACTGTTTGTTATCATTTTCAAAGTATTGAAAATGTTTTCTAACTGTCAATATTATTGATTTTGAGGTAATGGTTATATGGCCAGAAAAGCCACGGAAGGTAAAAAAAGTTGTTCCTTTTGCGGAAGAAGCTACGGCGCCGTAGGCCGGTTGATTCAGGGAGATGCCGATGTTTTCATCTGCAATGAATGCGTGGAGGCATGTCACATGCTTCTGAAAAAGGATCAGAAACAGGTGCCGGCCAAACCTATCGGGAAGATACCGACCCCGGCGCAGATCAAGGGCCAGTTGGACGAATACATCATCGGCCAGGAAAAGGCAAAAAAAACCCTTGCAGTTGCAGTTTACAATCATTATAAGCGTCTCATTACAAAATCCAGTAATGACGTGGTTGAGATAGAAAAAAGCAATATATTACTGATAGGCCCTACCGGTTCCGGAAAGACTCTCCTGGCGCGTACCCTTGCCAGAATCCTTGACGTTCCCTTTACTATTGCGGATGCAACTACCCTGACTGAGGCTGGCTATGTGGGAGAAGACGTAGAAAATGTGCTCCTGGGCTTGTTAAGAAACGCAGATTTTAACCTCCAGAAGGCTCAGCAAGGAATTGTTTACATTGACGAAATTGATAAGATAGCCAGAAAAAGTCCCAATCCATCCATTACAAGGGATGTTTCCGGTGAAGGCGTCCAGCAGGCATTGCTCAAGATGCTGGAAGGTACCATATCCAATATTCCACCGCAGGGTGGCAGGAAGCATCCGGAACAGCAATATATTCAGATGGATACAAAGGATATCCTTTTCATCTGTGGCGGTACTTTTACGGGAATAGAGGAAATTATCCGGAGGAGGATTGGAAAAACCAATATCGGATTTGATACGCAAAAGGGAAACAGGTCAGATGAATCTTTCGGTGAGGTCCTGAGTAAAATAGAGGTTGAAGATATTATCGATTTTGGGATGATTGTGGAATTTGTAGGACGTCTGCCCATTATCGCCCCTTTAATGCCACTGACGCAGGAAGACCTGATCAGGGTTATGACGGAACCAAAAAATGCGCTGGTTAAGCAATATCAGAAATTTTTTGAGATGGAAGAGACCAGGCTGGAATTCTCTCCCGATGCGTTGGTAGCAATCAGCAAAAAGGCCTATGAAAGGAAAACGGGGGCAAGGGCATTAAGATCTATATTTGAAAGTTTTATGCTGGACGCGATGTATCATCTGCCTTCCAATAAAGGTGACTCCACGTTTCTCGTTACACCTGCTGTTGTGAGTGGCGAGATGCCGTTACTGGCGCAAAAATACAGGAAAACCGCTTAGCTCTACGAGCCACAACCCAATAATCCCCCTTTAGAATAAACTGGGAGAACGAAGGGGGGGGAGATAAATATATGAATAACGGATTTGGTAAATTCATACCTTGTAAAGGCAGTTCCAGATTCTGTTGCATTTCCGGAATTATCCGTTTCATGCATTAAAATTATTTTCGGCGCAGCAACGCTTCTAGGGTTTTCCTTCAGCAGACATCAATTTGCTGATGATCTCCTTCATCTCTTCTGCCTTCCTGTGTTTTGGATTCATTCGTAGAGCCTTCTGTATATGTTCCAATGCCTTTTTGGTGTCGTGAAGATGATTCAGATACAGAACACCCAGACTGATATTGACATCGACACTTGATGGATCTAACTGGTAGGCCTCCAGAAGCTTATTATAGGCATCATTTATCCGTCCTTTCTTATAATAAACCACGGCGATATTATAATGCGCAAGGGCAAAATCTTTCCTGATCTTCACGGCCTTTTCCAACTCAGAAAAGGCCTCGTCTAATCTTCCCTGATCAATCAGGGCGCTTCCCAGATTACAGTGCGCATCAGCGTAATACGGATTCGTTCTGAGCGCTTCAACATATTCATCAACGGCCTTGTCCAGCATTCCCTTTTTTTTATAAAGAAGACCCAGATTGTTGTGTGCCTCCGGGTACTCATTCCTCAGCCTGGTTGCTATCTTAAGCTCTTCAACTGCTTCATTGTCAAGTCCTTTCAGCGAATATGCAGCGCCAAGGTTGCAGTGTGCCTTGGGTTGCTCATATCTTACCTGGATTGAATTCCTGAATGCCTGGATGGCTGCATCAATAAACCCAGTATGGTAATAATAGTATCCCAGGTTGTTGTATATCCGGAAACTTTCCGGTGACCGGCGTATCGTTTCAGTACTGAATGTGAATTCATTAAACCATATCCTATTTCTGCTTATGGTGCCCCATGTGAGTAAGAGGCAAATTATGGTTATTGGTGTAATGCGAAACAACTCTGCAAAATCCCACTTTCCAAAAAGGGGACTTTTGTGAATTTTGCTACCTTTCAAAGAATTTTCAGCCCCACGCAAACAAAAAACACATATACCTTTTTGAGTAAATAGCGAACCCAACAGCGTGGTAAATCCGATACCCGGAATATAAAGATACCTCTCTGCCATGATGTTGAGTATCGGGATAATATTTAATACGGGTAAGAGTGTTATAAAAAACCAGAGTATCGAAAAAACCAATATCTTTGAAAGGCGGCATAGCTTTACCAATAAAATAACAACCGTTGCCAACAGGATAAGACTTACGATAAAAGCTGCATCTGCAGGTGAACGGGCAGACGGAACGATGTAATCTGCATTAAGCGGTACCGGAATAAACAGTAGCTTTATATAATACCCAATTACCTTTGTCATCATAATACCGTTTGCATAGAAACTATTGCCATGATAACAGACTGATTCGCCGGGATTGCGGAACAGAAAGAACCGTAAAAACAGGTAGAAGACGCTGATGACAATGTAACCGGAATACCTCGTTACTAAGCGCATGACAGTATTACCCGGTAAAAATACCATTTTTTGAGGATCTCTTTTATACCCCGCTATGTTTCTCCTTCGTAAGGTGGGGATTAGGTGTGTGGAATAAGCAACACGCCTTTTTTCCCCTGCGGAGGGTAGAAAAAGATGGGGCTTTTGGTTGTGGTGGTGAGACTCTATGGCATTATGGATGTTTAATGTGGTGTCCTTCTGAAAGATAAGGTCACAGACAATGATCAGAAACGGAAGGGTAATCGCCATCTCCTTTGATAGCATGGCAAACAGATACGCAATCAAAGAAAAAGCATAGCAGATGATGAAGTTTCTTCTGCATGTACTCCTGTTGAATTTTAGAAATAAAATAAAGGCTGTAAGGAAAAAGGTCGCAGACAAAAGGTCTTCGCGATAGCTGACGGCATTTACAGCCTCAGTAAAAATCGGATGTATGGCAAAGATCAGGCAAGAAATAAAGGCAGTTGTCCGGCTATAAAGGAGCCGGAATGTCATGCAATATATCAGATAAACATTGAGTGTATGGATAATAATATTCGTGAGATGATAACCTGCGGGTTTTAATCCCCAGAGGGCATACTCAAGAAAATAGGAAAGGGTGACGATGGGGCGATACGTCAGTTCGTTGGATACAGCAAAATATTTCTGGCTAAAGAATGCTGAAAGATACCTCCACTCACGGATAAAATGGTTACTGGTTATTGTAAGATGATCATCATAAACAAAGGCGTTTCCAAGAGAATTCAGGTAGGACAATGCGGGCAATGCCATAATGAGTGTAAATAACAGTATGCGGGTTTTGTTGTTCAACGTCTTTGGGTTTTTTTAAAGGGAATTTTTTTTGAAATTCTTTGCTGGTTTACCCGGAAGATTGAACCAAAACATTTCACAGAAACTAAAATTCCTATACTTGCCAGGGAGATAATCATGCCTGCGGTAAAGGATTTCGGTTCGTAGACAAACTGAACAATATGCTCACCCTTCTCAAGGAAGACAGACCGCAAGATATAATCTGCCTTCAGTACCCTGTCCTTCTTTCCGTTAACATATACATTCCAGCCGGGATAAAATGTGTCGCCAAGTACGAGATAACCATCCTCGAAGACGGTCGTTTTTATTGTAACACGGTTTGGTGTATATTCAAGAATTGCTGGATCAGGTTCAGGTTGTAAATTTGCGGTGACGGCGTTCATGGTAAGTCTGGACGGTTCTTCCAGGATAACATATTCTCCGGGATGAAATTCATTGCTGGAGAGTTCCCTGAATATGGAATCTCTTCCCTTAAGAACCTTGGCCTTATGGACAACAAAAGCGCGCGGCAATGCCCGGGTGTTATGAAAGAGGGTATATTTTGAGTCGCGAAAGACCTGTTTTATTGCGGGGTGTTCAATCTTCACATGGGCAGGAAGGAGTATATACTTTACGTTAAGCAGATTGGTCAGCCGGGAAATTTGAGCAACTTCCATAACAATGCGCGGCTCTTCTATGGGTTTGCCATCGGAGAGATTTATAAATTCGCTGTATTCCCTGATAACATTTGCATCATATCCGCCGATGTGAGAAATGTCATGCGCCATACCCTGATTGAGTTCAAAATGACCGGCCGTCGTGATGCGAAACGGCCCAGGGTCATTTTTCAGGACTTTGAGTAATTCTTTATTCCAGAAACATTGCCTGGAGTCAAACGTTACCATATATTGATTCCCGAAGCACCAGAGATCTCCGAATATTACTGCCATAGTAACGGGAATCAAAATCTGCCTTCCCAGCCTGCCATTCATCCACAAACCAATAACCAGCAGACTTAATATGCCCAAAATTATAAATTTTATGGCGCCCTTTGTAGCAATGGCAAAGGTCGCGTGCAAAAATCCGGTATCATTCAGGCTGGGCAGTGTGGTGTATCTATCACCCAGTGAACAAATCCTATAAATAATTCCATGCCACGCTTCATATCCTGTCCTGAACAAAAAGAAGACCAGAAGAAACAGGCTTATTGCACTAACCGTCCCGATGATAATCAATAAAAAAGGGACGTCTTTTTTGTTAAAAATGCTCTTTTTTAGATATTCTGCCCCTATGCCGGAGAGGATAGAGAGGGAAAAGGCGACAATAAACACAAATTTGGAATTTCCCCTAAACATGTTAAATCCGGGAACAATATTATAAAGGATTTTCAGGAGCGGGGTAAACTTTCCCAGTGCGAGGATTGTTGCAACAAGTGCCAAAAGCAGAAAGGTCTTTGTGATTTTGTTTCTGTTATAGAAGGAAGCAAGCGCACACAATAACAAAGGAAGGATGCCAATGTACAACGACATCTCCCAGAGGTAATACCTTCCCCAATAAGGGGTTTTTAGTGAATCTCCTAAAAATTCAGGAATAAACAATGTAATAAAATTTTCAGGGGCAAATGAAAACTGGCCTACCCATTCATAGGAAATCGCTTGGCGTGCAGAGCGCTTAACCATCTCAAAGGCCGGTAATAGTTGAATAGCGGCAAGCGAAACACCTGTAATGTAGAGGATGCAAACGCCAGCGGCATAATGCCAGGCATATTTCCAGTTCCTATGTACTTTGAACTCTAGGACTGCACGTATGATAAAGTAGATAACTACGGCAACGGCGGTATAAAAAAAATACTGCGGATGGCCCGCCAATATATTGAATGCAACACTCACTCCGCCAAAAAGTGCATATAAAAAATTCCTTGTGCAAATAAAAAGTTCAGAAAATAAAAGGATGAGCGGTAGCCATACCATGGTGCACAGATTGGGGAGATGCCCGGGATAGACATGGAATATCTGCGGGGCGCAGAACATGAATATGATGGACGAAATCATACAACTCGATCGGGAAAGACTGTCTGTATCAAAATTCAGATTTTGGATTTCGGATTTTGGGCGTAACTTTATAAATCTGAGGTATAGGTAAGTAAATACCCCCGATAGAAATACATGGAGGATAATGCTGTAGTTGATGGCTACATAAACAGGGAGTACAAGAAAGATCAGGTTGAGCGGGTAAAATATGGCCGATTGTACACCCCCGACAAACGGGGTTCCACTGTAAATATATGGATTCCAGAGGGGTATTGTCCCCTTAGCCAGTGTATGAAAACCAAAATATCTCCAGTAAAAGAGCTGATGGCGGATATCGGTATTCTGATCACTCAGTACGTTATAATCTGTGGGAATAACAACGTTGTGGAAATATGCCAGGGAGAGGAGGAACAGGGTGAGTACCGCAAACCAGTCGGATTTTGACCATACCCTTGTCTGGCTTGCAATCAAACCTGAAGCCAAATAATTGCTGGAGTTCTTGCCTTTCATTTGGCCTTCTTGATTTCTTTGATACTACCTTACGGGATTCTATGTCATGATATTAAATAAATTCTACATCGGTTAGTTTACCCATTTTGCTGATAGTTTCAAACAAAAAAACATGCAACACAGTAAATTCTATGTCTTGCTATCCCTGTTCATTCCAGCTATTGGTTTTTTATGAAATCGTCGCACGGGTCTCACGGGTTGGTGAGTTCCAGAAAGCCTTTTACGGTAATGAAGCGTACCTGTGTGTGTGCTTGGCGTGTGGTCTTTGCGCAACCGCTGTGCCTTTACGGTGCAGAGGTCTGGCTGCCGTACATTATTACAAAACCCCTTACTTGTTCAAAAGGAAGCTTGCATTGGCCATATCCATGTACATGGAAAATATTTTATGTGTCTGGCAAAAGCCTGAAGATTTTTATTGCAACTAAAGGATCGATTCTAAATCTGCACCCCCTGCCCTGAAAAAAATCATGCTTTTCGATAAGGTTTATTCCCAGACTGGTAATGACAAGCGAAAGGTTGCTGGCATGATCAACAACAACTGCTTCGCCTTTTTCGAAGAGACCATCCCTGCAAAATGGCGACGGGATGCGTCCCCTTGACTCATGAAATACAGTTTTCACATTCTTTGTTATCTCCACTTCAGCCCCGAAGGCCTCCTTTGCTTTTTGATAGGCGTCTTTCAGTGTCTGCACCAGCATTTCTTTTGATACCCCGGCCTTTTTCAGTGTATATAAATCGTCAGAAATAATTTCTTCCAGGGAACGGGTATCCGTCCCAAGAAAACCTTCTTTAGAGAACTTGGATGGCCCCAGATTATGAATGAGTTTCTGTTCCAGCGGCGATAGTTTCATATATGAGTATCCCTATGCAAATTTATCGTAAAAAATACGGTCTTCTGTCATGCCACCTTTTTTTAAGACTTTGATACAGGCGTCAATCATGCCAGGCGACCCGCAGAGATAGGCTTCGTGTTTAGAACAATCAGGCATGTATCGCGCCACAACGTCGGTTATAAGACCGCGCTCGCCTTCCCAGTCCGACCCGGCTGGTTCGTTGGAGAGTGCCGGGACAAATTTGAACCATGAGACCTCCTGCTGCAGTCGGGTCAGTTCGTCAACAAAAAACAGGTCTCTTTGCGTAAGTGCGCCGAAAAAGTACGTGGCTTTACGTTCATTCCCCTTTTCTCTGAGATCCCTCAGCATACTCCAGATCGGCGCCATGCCGCTTCCGCCTGCAATAAAGATAATCTCTGCATCGGTATCCGAAATATGAAATTTACCATACGGACCGCTGAATGTGACTTCCTGCCCCTCACCAAGATGCTCAAATACCCATGTAGTGCATATGCCACTGGGCACTTTGCGGATCATCAGTTCTACGTGATTTTTATCGGATGGAAGGGAAGACATGGAATAGGCACGCATAACCCGATCATGGCCGTCATACTCTTCGGATTCAAGCTGAATATATTGTCCGGCAATAAAATCTATCGTCTTCGGCTCAACGAGTTCTATGCGCAATTCCACAATATCATAAGTCAACGGCCTCTTATGAAGGAGCTTTCCTCTGTATTTCCTGACAGATAACAACTCTTTCGGTACTCGAATTTTAATGTCTTTCCGTATCTTGACCTGACATGAAAGGCGGATTTGTTTTTTGCGCTCTTCGGGGCCCAGATAAGGTTCTTCCACCGGGCCGATCATGCTCCCGCCTTCGGTTACCTGCACCTTACAATATGCACAGGTGCCACGACCGCCGCATGCTGAAGGAATAAAAATATTATTTTCAGCGAGTGAAGACAACAAAGAACCTCCACCCGGAACTTGCAATTTCTTTTCACCATCATTAATATCAATACAGCACGCACCGTAGTTCAGTATCCTCTTCTCGGCAAGAATGAGAAGCGCTGCCAGGATCAGTCCTGTGCCCAAAAGGAAACCGACTGAAATGCCGATTGAAATAAGGATGCTGCCGATTATCATATTTTTATCATTCCTGAAAATCCCACAAATGCAAGCGCCATGATGCCAATAATAATAAGCGTAATAGCAGGACCCTCAAGACCTCCAGGAAGCTCGTTTTCTTTTATTTTTTCACGGATACCGCCGACAAGGGTAATCGCAAGGAACCAGCCAAAACCACCGCCAGCGCCAAAGGCAAAGGCCTGCCAGAATGTATAGGGTTTATTCAGCATAAAAAGCGATATGCCAAGAATTGCACAATTTACCGTGATAAGCGGCAGAAAAATGCCCAGTGCGTAGTATAACTTTTCAGAAAAACGCTCAATAATCATCTCCAGGAGTTGTACAAATGCCGCAATAATAACAATAAAGGTTATCAGACGTAAATACTCTATACCAAGCGGAAGGAGGATATATTTATAAACCAAAAAATTAATGGCGGACGTACTTGCAGTCACAAAAATTACTGCACTGCCAAGACCGATGCTGGTATCGACTTTTTTGGAGATTGCCAGACACGAACACATCCCCAGGAACCGGGCCAGCAGGATATTATCGGTAAAAGCCGCTGAGGTAAAAATGAGGACAAGTGATACGAAAAAGTTCATGTTTTGTAGATTCATGGCATCCTCCTTACCGTTTTACTTCCTTTAACCAGCCACTGGCGGGCAAACCAGGTAAACATGCCCAGCATGAAAAAAGCGCCAGGCGGCATAACCATAATGATCCATGAGTGCCACCAGACATCACGCGCAGGCAACGCCATGCCCAGAATAGTCCCGAACCCAAGCGGCTCACGTACTGACGCAATAAGGATAAGCACAAGCGAATATCCCATTCCTGACGCAATGCCATCATACAATGAAAGCAGAGGCTTGTTCTGGCTGGCAAAGGCCTCTGCCCTTCCCATGATTATGCAGTTGGTAATGATCAGGCCAACATAAGGACCAATAAACCGATGAATATCTGGGGCGAGCGCCTTAATGATAATATCAACTATCATAACATAGCTGGCGATAATAAGTACCTGCACGATCATACGTATACGTTTTGGCGTATAATCTCTCAGCAGTGAAATAGTAAGGTTGGAAAGGGCAGTGGTAAAGATTAAGCCAAAACACATAAATATAGTATTTGCCAGCAGATTAGTAACGGCAAGTGTAGAACATATCCCCAATACCTGCCGGTAGATTGGATTGTCCAGCCATATGCCGTTTAAAAAAACCTGTTTGGGTGTATAAGCCATATAACGTCCTTACAATAATAAAAGCACATGATTACATGTAAATTGGATTTTAAAAGACTTCAATGGTTCAATAGTCCTAGATTAACTTAAACATTTATTCCCACTGTGAAGGAATCTCAAATATTGTTTTTTCTTTCTGTTCTTTCATTGCATTCCTGAATAACTCAAGTTCGCTGTTTAAAAACCTCATGAGCGCCAGGGATGTCTGTGTGGCTCCTGTAATAGCATCGACCCTGTTTTTTGCTTCTGGATCAGGAGCAGTACCTATGATAATGCGTTTATCAACCGGTTGCTCCCATGCAATGGGGATTCCTTTAAATTGGGCAGTAAACCAGCCTTCTTCAATGCGTGCCCCCAACCCCGGAGTTTCTTTCTGGTCGAGAAACTGAATATTCATAATTTTCGACAGATCCGGTGATAGTACAACAATACCCATGATCAGGTCCCAGAAACCTGTTCCGGTGAAGACAAAGCCTATATTGCCGGTATTCTTTTCTAGATATACATCCCATGTGCGCCCACCGTAGTCTATCTGCTCATGAATGAGGTTGCTATCTATTGCTCTTTGAAAGGCATCGGCAGACATCCCGGTTACAGGAAGATGGAATGCACGGCAGATAATCCTGTTCCTGTGGAGTTTTTCGTTTTTCTTGAGTGTATCGAGCGTCACGTAGTGCACGGAAGAAATGGCCGTGCCAAATACCGTGCACACAAGTATCATGAATCCAAGTATATATGCTGGAGAGGTCTTTGTCATGGCGGCACAATTCCTTTGCTCTCAGACGCAGTTTCTTTTTTAGGGCTTTTCATACGGGTAATCCATAAATCAAGGGAAGGGGCAAGTATATTGCCGAGCAGAAGGGAAAATGCTGCTCCTCCTGCAAAAATGCCCTTGGAACGGAAAACGACTATCATGGTACCGATAAAGAGGCCATAAATCCATTGTGATGAAGAAACCCTGGGGGCGCTGACCGGATCAGTAACCATAAAGACAGCCGCATAAAAGAGCGCACCGGAAAAGAGTGTAAAAAGTGGCGGAGGAACCGTTTTGATACCAAAGACATACCTGAAGGCGAGCGAAGAAATCAAAGCGCCCAGTAATGTTGACAACGTCAGGCGCCAATTTGCCGTCTTGGTCCATAACAGATAGGCACAAGACAGCAATATAACCAGGGAGGAAACCTCACCCGTTGACCCCGCAGCCAGCACCATTTTTTTACCTTCATATGCAAAAACAGTCCCTATATTCCCAAGAAACAGGGACAGAATTGAGCTGGAAAAACCATAATCCCGGTTTGCCCACATAGGCGTTGCAGCAGTTATAGCATCAATAACCTTCAGCCCCGCCTCAGCGATAAATTGTGGCGGCTGTCCAGTACCTGCCATGCTCCAGTGTCCAAAACCACCAGGAAAGCCCGTAAATACAGGGACAAAGCGACCTGTTAGTTCAATGGGAAAGCATACAAAAACAAAGGCACGTCCGACAATAGCAGGATTAAATATATTTTTTCCAAACCCGCCAAACATTTCTTTACCAAACAAAATAGCGATAATAATGCCCACGGCAACGATCCATAGCGGTGTGGTTGGTGGAAGAGAAAGCGCATAGATACCGGCAGTGACAAAACATGCATAACTAACTTTCCCTTTTCGCATGGAAGCCATGCGCCATTCCGTCAAAAAGGCAAATATCATTGAAACAGCGATAATGCTTACGATATACCAGCCAAAAAAATACACGGCTACTATCGCCACCGGTACAAGTGAATACAGCACACGTACCATAATATCCTGTTTCAGGAATTGAGGAGAAGGCAACATGTTTCTTTCAGAGATAGTTCCGGTTAAGCCTGCAAAGTAAGAAACTCCGTTTCAAAAAATCAATCGCAAAATTTCTGGCAGTTAAGTAAACACCGCATGAGACAGAGTTTGGGAACAAGCTGTTAATATTGTGTCACCACTCAATTATTATGCCAAAGTGATAATCCCCAAAGATACTATACAAATATATCCTAGTTATAATCATTTCCAATATTTATACGAACGTAAACAATCAGACTCGTTGGGTTATCACTTATTTTTATCAACGGTTTTAGACCAAAATTCTATTTATTTGGATTCAAAAAATGATTTTCATGGTAGGAATACAGTAGTTACCCAAAATAAAAAAAAAGGAGTCTTTGTCATTCGTGTAATATTGACACCATTTATAATCACAGTATAGTTGTTGCCTTTGAATATACTCAAAAAACATGTATTGCAACAATTGGCAATAATTACAGGTCATTGGCATCTTTATTGCCTGATAAAGTTGATTAATTAACAATAATTTTGTCTCCAGGTAAAAATCAGGCTGATAAATAATTTTTATAAACTGCTATGGTTTCAAGGGAAATGATTTCCACAAATCATGATAAAACTTGGAAGTAAAAAAAATAAGATATTGAATCTATCCAGGAGTATGGAACACGATGTCTAAAATCCTGGATAATTGAGGAAGTTTTTAGAAAAAATATAAACAAAAATATGTGGTTGAGGAGATTTGTATGTTGTTTTTCATTTATGCATAGGTATAATTTTAATCGATTTTATCAGCAAAGGAGGTGAATATTTAATGAATATTATAAAATGGAGCAGACCGGATCCCTTAAATAGCCTTACCCACATCCAGAGGGAGATGAGTGATTTACTGGGCATCTTGAGTTCAGCGCCACAAGTCGAAGGCTATGTAAGTGTGGAGTTTCCACCGATTATTGTATCCAAAAATAAAGATAATGTCTTTGTTCGTGCTGAGATTCCCGGTATAAACATCAGTGACCTGGACGTACAGGTAGTCGATGACGTATTAACGATCAGGGGAGAAAGAAAACCCGTCGTTGCTGCGGCAAAGATAACGTATTTGCGCAGAGAAAGGAACTACGGAACATTTGCCCGTTCCATTATGTTGCCCGAAAAGGTTGACGTGGAGAAAGTAACGGCCTCTTATAAAAATGGAGTTTTAATGGTGAGGCTTCCAAAGGCCGCTGAGGCAAAACCAAAGCAGGTTATCATTAAAAAGGCATAACGCAAAAGGAGATGCTTGTCATGGAAACAAAAGAACATCCCTCTGTTGGAAAAAAGAAGATTACACCTGATAAGTGTGTCGTAACCGGTAAAGGGGATTGGTACTTTCCTTTGTCTGATATTTATGAAACCACCGACAACTTTACTATTTTGATAGACATGCCGGGGGTGACCGCCGAGAACGTTACCATTGATATGAGGGATAATGAATTGGTTATTAATGGTGAGGTTTCTCAGGAGGCGTACACTGATGAAGAAGTAATACATAATGAGTATAACATCGGGCATTACCACAGACACTTTGCTATTTCAGATGTCATTAACCGGGATAAGATCGAGGCAAAGATGGCCGACGGGGTCTTGTCTCTTATCTTACCCAAAGCAGAACACATAAAACCGAGAAAGATTGAAGTCAGGGCGGAATAATTTCAAAACCTTTTGCGGGAGGCTTCATGGAGGGGGTATTCCTGCCTTTGAAAGGCACGCAATTATGATTTTCGTTGATAAAGTAAAATGTGTTGGTTGCGAAGAATGTCTGCATGTTTGTCCTTTGGAATCTATCATTATGAAACATGAGAAGGCAGAGATTCTGCAATGCAAATGTGACGAGTGCGAGCGTTGCATCCCGGTATGCCCTGTAAAGGCGATCGGGTTCGCATCCACATCGCTAAATAAGAGGTGTATTTAATTCTAAAAACATTTTTTAAGGAGTGTCGAAAATGGCAGAAACAAGTTTGTTTTGTCAGGTCAATACATTGGCCACAGGTCCGGCGGATACCGCAAAGAAACATGTACCCGTAATTACCATACAGGGCAATGTGAAGGTTGGACAACCATTTACAGTAAACATAAAGGTGGGAGAGGCGCCGCATGTAATGGAAAATGGCCATTTTATTCAGTTTGTAGATCTATATAGCGGGCATATATACATATCTCGTGTGGATTTTACTGCGGAACTCAACAAACCGGAAGTGACGTTAAGCGTAGTTTTACCCCACGAGGGGAAAAGAACACTCCGTGCGTTCAGCCGTTGTAATCTCCACGGCATCTGGGAGGGAACAAAGGAGGTGGATGTAACCAAATAACTTTCAGCGTTTTTGATTTTTTAAAAGAAGGAGTAATTCATGGTAAAAGTAAAAACTTTTACTTCGCCTCTTAGGATATTCCATGTCCATAATGAACTTATGGAACTGGATAAAGCGGTGAACGATTTTTTAGAGCAGAATAATATTAAAAAAGTGGTTTCCGTTTGCGATAGCACAACTAACACAAACGGTGGTACGATGGGCATTATTCGTGTCCTCACCTATGAAGAATAATATATTCAGACTATTCAGTTTGAAAGGGGCATTTGTGCCAATCGATATTGGTTCTTGGTTTAACATTGTTTTTAAATTTTAAGGAGGAAAAGGTATGCGGAAGAGAGGGATTTTTGTTGGATTATCATTGGCAGTCATTGCAGGGATGGTTATCTGTTTTTCAGGAAACAACATTGTAAAAGCTACTGATATCGACGCTAAAAAGTTATACATGACCCATTGCAAAACCTGTCATGGCGAGGATGGTCATCCTACAGACCTCGGACTTGGATTGGGAGCGCGTGAGTTCGCTGATGCGGAATGGCAGGCGAAGACTACCGATGAACAGATCATCAAACAAATCAATGATGGTACTCCGGAAAAGATGATGCCATTTAAAGAAAAACTATCTCAGGATGAGATTAAGGCACTGGTATCAGTTATCCGGGGTTTTGGAAAGAAATAATTTACATTATGGAAATTCAAAGTTATGTGGTAGGAGCCAACTCCTGTTGGTGCTCGGGCGCATGCACACCGTTGTGAATCGCCGGTCGCCGTCCGGAGACGGCTCCTACCCTTCATGAGATCAGTGTGCATCTGCATCCGAATAGGAAAATTCTGTTTGGGTTATCAGTGCGTCTTTTATGAAGGAGCTTTGAGGTATGGATGATTGGAAAAGGGCTGTATGTTATATGATATTCTCTTTTGTTTTCTTCGGCTGGTATTCCGGTTTCTCAGCGGCCTGGGGACAGGAGATGGAAGAAATTAACCCGAAAAAATTATTTGAATACCACTGCGCCACATGTCATGGTGAAGACGGCAAAGGAACCAAGAGGGGGCGGGAGTTGAAGGCCCCAAATCTTGCAGACCCGGATTGGCAGGCTACGAAAAAGGACGATGAGATATTAAATTCCATTATCAATGGCAAGAACAAGATGCCCCGGTGGAGCGACAAACTGATGCCGGAGGAAATAGAAGCCCTTGCCAGGTATGTACGGAAACTGGCTCCTAAAAAAAGGTCATGAAATTTATGAAAAAAATCGGTGTATTAACAGGAGGGGGTGATTGTCCGGGACTGAATGCCGTCATCCGTGCCGTTGTGAAATCGGCCGCCGTGAAATATGACTACGAAGTTATTGGGATTGAAGATGGTTTTGACGGACTTGTTTTACCGGATAAAACTCGGACATTGACACCGTGGAACATCCGGGGCATCCTCCCCGTAGGTGGAACAATCCTGGGTACCACCAACCGGGCGAATCCTTTTGAATACAAAGTAACAAAAGACGGAAGGTCTGAGGTGAGAGATGTCTCGCAGGAGGTAATAAAAAATATTCAATCATGGGAACTGGCTGCCCTGATTGTAATCGGAGGTGATGGTTCACTCAACATCGCCTATGAGTTGTTCAAATTAGGCTGCCCGGTTGTCGGCGTTCCCAAGACCATTGACAATGATATCCTTGCAACGGATGTCACTTTTGGATTCAATACCGCCGTACAAACGGCTACAGATGCACTGGATCGGTTACATACCACAGCGGAAAGTCATCACCGGATTATGGTTGTTGAGGTTATGGGACGGTACGTTGGTTGGATAGCCTTACAAACCGGGATTGGCGGCGGCGCAGACGTAATCCTCATTCCCGAAATTCCCTTTGATATCGAAAAGGTATGTCGAAAGATTATTGACCGCAAAAACAGCGGCAATAGATCAAGCATTGTGGTTGTAGCCGAAGGCGCAAAACCAATCGGGGGCGATGTTTCAGTCCTGTGCGCCGCAGAGGAAGGCGGCAGTGCCGAACGTCTAGGCGGTATAGGAAATAAGGTTGGAGCCAATCTGAAGAACACCGGGATGGAGGTGCGCGTCACCGTATTGGGTCACCTGCAAAGAGGCGGTTCTCCCTGCGCCTTTGACCGTATCCTCTCAACCAGGTTTGGTGTAGCGGCAGTAGATCTGATTGCCGATAAACGGTTTGGTGAGATGGTTTGTCTCAAGGGACAAAGGATAGAATCGGTTTCCCTGAGCGAGGTTGCAAAAGGCCAGAAAAGCGTGCCAACCGAAGATGGGTTGGTAAAAACGGCAGAATCCATAGGCATCAGCTTTGGCCGATAAATGAGGCAATGCTTTTAATATTTACGAAACAATTAATTCAATCGTACAGGAATTTTCATTTTATTTATGAGGTTATAAGAGTGAGCTGGACTGTACTGGCGTATTGCTATACGTCCCTACGTTTGTCAGTGTGCAAGACTGGTTCATTTCTTGCAGACTTTGTCGTGAGTACCCAGTCGAACGATTGAACCATCATATTTGAACGGTACACTAAATAAGTGAAATTGTGCTGTAAGACAGAATTATAACAAACGTCCCGGTTCAATCGGGGATGAGTGGCATGCCAAGCGAAGCCGCCAAAGGTCTGAATGTAAATCGTTTACTAAAAAAGGAAATTCATGAGTCCGGTAACGAATTCTGTATTAGCGTTTAGCTTGTTCGGTGTCGGCATTGTTGCAGCCACGCATATCGTCATCCTGCTGGGAAAGAACAATACAGCGCATGAAAAATACTTTAAATGGGCGCATCGCATATGGGGATATATTTTTTTCATCCTCTATTTGTTTATCAGCGTTGTGATGTTTCAAAAACTAGAAGAATTTAATGTGCTGCCGCCAAAGGCCGTCATTCATTCCTATATCGGAATCGCTATTTTCCCGTTAATCATTATCAAGATATGCGTAGTAAGACTCTATAAAAAGTTTTATAAAAGCCTGCCGGTTTACGGAATGTTCCTTGTGATTGCTGTGTATTTGCAGATACCTTTGTATGCAGGCTTATACATGATTTCTGCAATCAGGGGCCAGTATGTTATACTTCAGGAAAAGGAAAGGTTTGTAAAGGTCAATGTAAACATCGGACGAAAGGTCGTCCAGCAAAAATGTGCAACCTGCCATTCTCTTGAGAGAGTATATGCCCATGTCAAGACGGAACCTGACTGGCGGGATTACGTGTCACGCATGCGTACAAAAGATCCGTCGGTCATGACCGACCAGGAAGCATTGGAAGCTCTGGGCTATTTAGTCAAAAACCTGGGAATCGACGAGATGAAGATGGATATACAAATTGGCATGAAGATCATTCTGGAAAAGTGCCATAAATGTCATACCCTGGAGCGTGTATTTACCACAAAAAAGACACAGGCGGAATGGGCGCAAACCATCGAACTGATGAGATCTTTCGATCCCAATTTATTAAATGATTCCGAGGCGCGCCAGGTTAATTACTATCTCAGTAAAGTCCTCGCCAGGAAAGAAACAGGACAAAATAAGTTGGAAATGTACCGGATAACCCAAGATCGGGATTTGCTTATACGATAGAGAATAGCAAACTCACTAAACTGTCACATCAGTTTTTATAGTTTGAAGGAGGTAGTCAGTTATGCATATACATATAAAAGATGTTACAAATTTTATTTTTGGGTGTGTATTTGCCTTTTTTGTGACGCACTCTGTTCAGGCCGGTGAAATTCCCCGGTTTCCTGCTGATGACATCAATCTACCTGCGACATCAGCACAAATGCCAGGCACCGCTGTGCGTACATTTCCGCCTATTGGTTTCCTTCCGCCGGTAACAATTCCGGCGGATAATCCGCAAACCAAGGCAAAAATCGAGCTAGGGAAAAAACTTTTTTTTGATCCCCGCCTGTCAGGAAACAACTGGATTAGTTGCGCTACCTGTCATAACCCCGTACTGGGGTTTGCCGACGGATTGCCCAGGATGCTGGGTGGACCTACCGCCAAAGAGGGCGGGAGAAATTCACCTACCATAATTAATAGCGCCTATAATGAATTCCAGTTCTGGGATGGCCGCGCTGCTACCCTGGAAGAACAGGCGCTGGGTCCCATCCAGAATCCTGATGAAATGCATGAAACCCTGGATAATGTAGTAAGAAAGCTGAGTAGAATTCCCGATTATGTTACCGCATTTAAGGAAGTCTTCGGGACTGGCGTAACCGCTGATGGCATAGCAAAAGCCATTGCTGCGTTCGAACGTACCGTTGTATTTGCAAATTCGCCATTTGACAGATACATGCAAGGGGACGTGAATGCCATGAGTGAATCGGCCAGACGTGGCATGGAATTATTTAACGGTAAAGCAGAGTGTATCAAATGTCATAATGGCCCGAATTTCACCGATAACAAATTTCACAACATTGGCGTGCCGGCGGATGGCCCGCTCAAGGAAGATCTGGGACGATACAACGTTACAAAAAATGATGCAGACAAGGGAGCATTTAAAACGCCTACTTTGCGAAATATTGCCGATACAGCCCCTTATATGCACAACGGATTCTTTCCTACGTTATTTGAGGTAGTACAGTTTTACAATGGAGGTGGTGGACGGAGTGAAAATAAGAGCCCTGATATTCACGCCCTGAACCTGACGGGACAGGAGGTCAACGACCTCATTGAATTCATGAAGGCGTTAACCGGTGAAATGGTTCAGATTACTTATGATGCCACGCCCCTTGTTTATCCAAATTTACCAAAGGAATTTTAATTTATGGATATTATTTTGCGATCATTCATCAATCGCCTGGAATCTTTACCGGACAAACCACCACTGGATATACTGAAAAAATGTGTGATGGAGACGGATGGAAGGCAACTGCCGGTTGAGGAATACATAAATTTTTCAGACCAGGAATATAAGAGAAATATTGTTCATGTCAGCAGCAAGTGTGAAATTGCGGTTCTGTGCTTTAAGAAAGGACAGATTACCCCGATACACGATCATGGAGGTTCTATTGGTGTTACGGTCATCCGACAGGGCACCATGACAGAGGAGCTGTTCAATAAACAGCCCACTGGGATGATCGTCCCCACATTTACCCGCAGATTTCATATGGGTGAGTTGTCTTACATAAATATTACAACGATCCACCGTGTGTCAAATGCTCATACTGGAGGACTGGTTACTATTAACATTTATTTTCCTCCTTTGACCCTGATGAATTTCTACAACCTTGAAAATGCCAGCGTAGAAAAGTGGGTTGCGGATTATTTCGGAACGAAGCATTAACAAAGGCTGGATGGTATGTCTGAAAATACAATGATAACTGGTGCATGGCAAACGGCACTGGCACAACTCGACTGCGCTGCGAAACTGATAATGCTTCCGGAGGACATTCATCAGATACTGAGAAATTTTGACCGTATATTGACTGTTTCCGTTCCAGTGCGCATGGATGACGGTTTTCTGCGTATATTTACCGGATTCCGGGTACAGCACAATGCATCACGGGGTCCTTATAAGGGCGGGGTTCGATACCACCAGGAACTAACCCTCGACGATCTAAAGGCGCTGGCGATGGAAATGACGTGGAAGTGCTCACTGGCAGGGGTGCCATTTGGAGGCGCTAAAGGAGGCATCATCTGCAATCCAAAGACCTTTTCAAAAGGCGAACTGGAAAGGCTTACACGTCGCTATACTTACGCCATCATGCCCATCATCGGTATCGAAAAGGATATTCCGGCACCCGATGTAAATACCAATGAACAGATTATGGCATGGATGATGGATACATACAGCGCGAATAATGGTTATTGTACGCCGGGAATCGTAACGGGTAAACCTGTGAATATTGGAGGCTCCCTGGGAAGAACGGATGCTACAGGTCTTGGAATTGCCTTTACCGTTGCCAGTTTAATTAAACACAGGAAGATGAACCTGAAGGGCATTAAGGTGGTAATTCAGGGTTATGGGAATGTGGGATCAGCCGTCGGGAAATTCCTTGGCGAAATGGGTTGTAAGATTATCGCCGTGAGTAGCTCAAAAGGAGGGATATATAACCCTGAAGGGCTAAGTCACGATGCGCTGATAAACTACTATAAGAAAAATGGGTCATTTGAGAATTTCCCGAACGCTGAAGGTGTAACGAATGCGTCCCTGCTGGAATTGCCCTGCGACGTGCTGGTGCCGGCGGCAATGGGAAATCAAATTACAAAAGAGAATGCTGATAAAATAAAGGCAAAGATGATTGTTGAGGGTGCCAATGGGCCAACAACAACGGAGGCAGACCAGATACTGTCTGAACGCAAAATACCCGTGGTTCCCGATATCCTGGCTAATGCGGGTGGTGTGATTGTATCTTACTTCGAGTGGGTGCAGGATGTGCAGTGTTATTTCTGGTGCGAGCATGAGGTAAATACAAGACTTAAAAATCTCCTGGACCGCTCCTACGAAAAGGTGCATATCCTTTCCAGTGAAAAGAAATTAAACATGCGTACCGCCGCCATGATGATTGCAGTTAAGAAGGTTGCAGATGCAATCTCGGTCAGGGGTATATATCCATAAAAGTATACATTCAAAAATTAAAATACATGTCAAAATTCAAATCTTCGGCAAAAACAATTTAGCATAATTTTTATGCAGGACAGCGACATAAATGTCGTACTACGTATTTTCAACCCATTCGGGTCAGGAGAATAATACCGTATGAAATATGAAAATTTTAATGATGCGGAGGCGCTTAAGATTGCAATAAATATTGAGGAAGAAGGTCTGGAATTCTATTCTATCCTCATGAAAAATACCGGAGATAACAGGGCAAGAGAAATCTTTTCAAAACTTGCCTCTGATGAGAAGGAGCATCTCGCCCGTTTTCAGAAGGCGTATCTCGAAATAACATCCCCGAAAAGCACAATGCCAGGTTTTGAGGATTACACAGCCGATTTATATCTTAAATATATAGTCGATACGGGCGTCTTTGCTCAAAAGGGCGAAGCCAGAAGGCTTGCAATGGGAATAAAGACAGACACCGATGCGCTGAAAATCGGTATCCAGGCAGAAAAAGACACGATTCTTTATTACACCGAGGCCGCAAAAAACACAAAATATGAAACCGGGAAAAAGACGTTCGAACAACTGATAACCGAAGAAAAAAAACACTTAAAGTTACTTGCAGAATATATGAAAGAACTAAAAAAGACAATTGCATAATATTGCATTTCTTCTGTAGTGCTGTGAACCGGAAAAATGAATACCATAGACTTTGGAGTCTTACCTGAAAAATTTGGAAGCATAACTCCGGATATTTTGGGAACTATCGGTTGGACGCCGATAGTAAGGTTAAACAAGGTATCAAGAGGTATAAACTCTAGTATCTTTGCTAAACTGGAGTTTCTCAATCCGGCTGGAAGCGTAAAAGACAGGATGGCCCTGTTTATAATTGAGCATGCAGAACGCATGGGACTTTTGAAACCAGGCGGTACTATCGTGGAGAACTCTTCCGGCAATACAGGCGCGGCCCTTGCAATGATTGCTGCGGTAAAGGGTTACAAATGCATCATCACCATGCCAGACAAGATGAGCTATGAGAAAAGGAATCTGATGAAGGCATTTGGCGCACAGGTCATTGTAACGCCAACAGACGTTCCGCCGGATTCTCCTGAAAGTTATTACAGCGTTGCCAGAAGAATTGCCAGGGAAACCCCAAACGCATATTATCCGGATCAGTACAATAATCCCAGGAATATCGATTCTCATTACTATACCACAGGACCTGAGATATGGAAACAGACGAAAGGAAAGGTAGATTACTTTATTGCCGGAATCGGTACTGGTGGTACCTTAAGTGGAGCTGGAAAATATCTCAAAGAAAAGAATCCTAGGATAAAGATCATTGCGGTTGACCCGGAAGGCTCTGTTTTTTATGACTATTTCAAGACGGGGAAACTTATAAAACCACACGTTTACAAGGTAGAGGGAATCGGGGAGGATTACCTTGTAAAGGCTGTCGATTTTAACCTTATCGATGATATTATCCAGGTTCATGATAAGGAATCATTTTTAATGGCGAGGAGGCTGGCAAGCGAGGAGGGTATCTTTGCTGGTGGTTCAAGCGGCAGCGCCGTATGGGCAGCAATTGAGCTTGCCAGTGAAATAAAAGAAAACAAGCGTATTGTTGTAATTCTGCCGGACTCCGGCGACAGATACCTGAGTAAGATTTATAATGATGAATGGATGAAGGCCAACGGTTTTTTGGAATGACGGTGATATTATGAATATGAAACAGAAATTTGAAACAAGGGCCATCCATGCTGGCTGTGACCCTGATTCCGGAACGGGCGCTATTATGACGCCAATATTTCAAACAAGCACATATGTTCAGGAATCTCCCGGTAAACACAAAGGATACGACTACTCAAGAACACACAATCCTACCAGAACAGCTCTTGAAAAAAATATTGCCTCTCTGGAAGAAGGAAACTACGGGCTTGCCTTTTCGTCAGGGATGTCTGCTATTTCGGCAGTTACCCAATTGTTCAATACCGGTGATCATATTATCTGCTGCGATGATGTTTATGGTGGAACGTTCAGATTATTTGATAAGGTGCTGAAGAGGTACAAACTTGAATTTGATTTTGCTGATTTAACCAACCCCAGATCTCTGGAAAGATATATAAGAGATAATACAAAGCTGGTGTGGCTTGAAAGTCCTTCAAATCCGCTTTTAAAACTTATAGATATTGAAGCAATTGCCAGTATTGCCAAAAAGAAAAATATATTAGTAGTGGTTGATAATACCTTTGCAACACCATTCTTTCAAAAGCCTCTAAAACTTGGGGCGGATATTGTTATGCACAGCACTACCAAGTACCTGAATGGCCACAGCGATGTCATTGGGGGCGCCCTTGTAACAAATGATCAGGAATTGTACGACAGGCTTCAGTTTCTTCAAAATGCGGTAGGTGCAGTGCCTGGGCCTTTTGACTGCTTCCTGGTTCTTCGCGGTATTAAAACCCTTGCGGTCAGGATGGAAAGACACCAGGAAAATGCAATGAAGATCGCACAGTTCCTGGAAAATCATCCGAAGGTAAGAAGGGTTATTTACCCTGGGCTTAAGTCGCATCCGCAACATGAACTTGCAGGAAAACAGATGTCCGGATTTGGAGGTATAATAACTTTTTTTATAAAAGGAGGACTGGAAGCAGCAAGAAACTTCCTCGAACGGGTAAAGATATTCTCGCTGGCAGAGAGTCTCGGTGGTGTAGAATCTCTTATAGAACATCCTGCAATAATGACGCATGCATCCCTCCCAAGAGAAGTCAGGGGGAAATTGGGGATTTCTGATGAACTTATCAGAGTTTCTGCCGGAATTGAAAATATCGATGATTTAACAGGCGATCTTGAGCAGGCATTGTCCTGATATCAAGTCGCAAGGGAATTAAACAAAAAGGAGGTAAGATATGAAACGGGAAGTGCTGAAATACGGAAACGTGCTATTGATAGTACTTTCGGCGATGTCTTTTGCCGCAGGGGTATCCCACTCTCAGGAAAAGAAGGTAGTAAGGTCCAGTTATGCAGCTGTAACAATAACTGAGCCGTTTGAAGAAACGATGGCCCGGATGAAAGCTGCCAAGGCGGAAGTAATGAAGCGTCATATGGATTTACTGAATGAGCGTTATGACTTAAGTAAACGCCCGGCAAAAGGAGTAACTATGTCCCGCGGGAAACCTGTCCAGGAGGGTGTGCGGGTTAAACTCACAAAAGGCGTAACCTGGGAAAATCTTGCAACAATGACTCCTGAAGAGGTACGTGAAAAAGACCTTTTCCCGAAAGGGTTTCTGCCGCTTCCTCATCCCAACCATGCTGAAGGTGGCATGCTTTTCCCTAAATTCCACATTAACGAGATCAAGAAACAAGAAAAGCGAGACCTTACCCGTTTTGATCTTGATTATGACTTGCCGGATCATTTTTTACCAGAATTTCCACCGCCAATATATTTGACCACGCGACCTGATTTAGGCGATGTCTCTCAGGGTAAGCTGGTAACTATTGCCAATTATTATGAGTTGTTCAACGGGATACTGAATCCCAAACAGCTTGAAGGTTTAAGGCTGCTGGTAACGCCGTTTCCACAGCAGCAATTTAACCAGACGGATGACCGCCGTTCAGAAAAACCGGAACGAGGCGTTACCTGCTTTGACTGCCATGTAAATGGACACACCAATGCTGCAACCCACCTGGTTGGGGATATTCGCCCGCAGGAATTCCGCCATCGCATTGATACCCCTTCCCTGCGCGGTGTGAATATTCAGCGGCTGTTCGGTTCCCAACGGGCATTGAAAAGCATTGAGGACTTCACGGAATTTGAACAGCGCGCCGCTTATTTTGACGGTGACCCTGTCATAGCCACAAAGAAGGGTGCTAATATCCTTGAACGCGGAAGCCAGGTGCACTTCATGGCAGAGGTACAGGAATTATTTGATTTTCCACCAGCTCCAAAACTAAATATTTACGGTATGCTGGACTCAAAAAAAGCAACCGAAGCAGAGATTCGTGGACAAGATTTGTTCTTCGGAAAGGCAAGGTGTTCCTTCTGCCATCAACCTCCGTATTATACCGACAATCTTATGCACAACCTCAGGGTGGAGCGTTTTTTCAAGCCACAGATGATCAACGGGCGTATGTCCAGCGCCGATGGCCCCATCAAAACCTTCCCGCTCCGAGGCATAAAGGACTCGCCACCGTATTTGCACGACGGAAGATTGTTGACATTAGAAGATGCAGTGGAATTCTTTAACCTGATCCTTGAACTCAGACTTGCAAAGGAAGAAAAGGAGGATTTGGTGGCCTTCCTGAGGGCGTTGTAGGTGTTGCATCAGAGTAAAAGGACCAAACTTTATAGGTGCTTAATGAAGATATTTTTACGTCATTTGACAAAGACAATTTAATACCGGTCATTGTGTGAGGGTGGAGCAGTCCTGCATTTTCAGGACTACAACATATAAATGTTGCTTTACATATTCCGGTTCATTCTGATTATTTACGCTGTTTTTTTGGTGACATGAAGCACAAAAACCTTCCAGAGACACGGTGTACCGTGTACTGCTTGAATACTAAGAATTTTAGTGGTAAGGTGAAACGAACAAACTTGTCTGTTCATCCCCAAGTTAACTTTAATGCAGGAGAACGTGACTATGCTTAATAGGCGTGAATTTTTAACAATAACAGGTTTAGGGGGCGCTGCCATATTGTTTGGTATTACTAACCCGTTAAACGCATCAACAATGGAAAAGGAGGGAAAAACCATGTCATACGCCGCGAAAGATTATTCAAAACTTATTGGAATGGAAGGATTCAGTGAAACACTCCTGAAAAATCATTTTACCCTTTATCATGGATACGTGACAAACACCAACAAGATGTTAGATACCCTCAGTCAGATGTTAAAGGATGGAAAAACAGCCAGCCCGGAATTCGCCGAACTGAAGCGGAGGTTAGGATGGGAATTCAACGGAATGAGACTTCATGAATATTATTTTGAAAATCTTGGGGGAAAAACAGGTATGAACCAAGAGGGCAGATTGGCCAAAAAGATGTCAGAAGCTTTCGGTGATTATGGAGTATGGGAAAAGGACTTCAAGGCGGTGGGAACCATGCGGGGCATCGGGTGGGCTGTTCTTTATCAGGATAGCGCCAATGGGAATCTTATTAATTTCTGGATAAACGAACATGATGTCTCCCATCCTGCGGGATGCAACCCCATATTAATAATGGATGTGTTTGAACACGCCTTTATGCTTGATTATGGTCTGAAGAGGGCTGATTATATCGAGGCATTTTTTAAAAATATTGACTGGTCAGCAGCAGAAGCCAGATTGAAATAAAAAATAAAATTACGGGGGCTCTTGTTTATCTCGAATTTATAACCACACTCTTTCCCCCTCGTAAGGAAGGGATGAAAGGGAGGCAAAGGTGTTCCGAAAAAAGTGTTAAAGAGAATCGCTATCTTGTAATTGGTGGGTCGGAAATAATTAACAAACGAAAGGAGTATATAATGAGGAAAACAGGAATATTCATAGTGGTAATTTCTATCTTTAGTCTTCTTCACATTACCCGGTCATTTGCCCAACAGGGAATGCAGTGGAGAGGCGGTGGCGGTTGGGAGGCAGGCGCCCCGTACAGCAGGATGTATGATCCAAAAACCGTTGAGACTATCAGTGGAGAAGTGGTCAGCGTGGATACCATTACCCCAATGAAAGGGATGTGTTATGGCGTGCATCTGATGTTGAAAACGGATAAGGAAACCATTTCTGTCCATTTAGGACCTGGATGGTACATTGAAAACCAGGACACCAGGATCGAGCCGAAGGACAAGGTTGAGATTACGGGATCAAGGATTACCTTTGAAGGCAAACCTGCCATCATTGCCGCTGAAGTGAAGAAAGGCGATGAAATACTAAATCTCAGGGATGAAAAAGGTTTTCCCTTTTGGAGTGGCTGGAGAAGGCGCTAGTTTCATGGCAAAGTCGTTTTACTTTGGAAGCCTAATCTGGCAGAGTATCATTGTTGTTTTTGATACTTTCAGGAATAAGAATAAAAATGGCCATGGATAGACCAAAAGTCAATCTGGTAATCGATACCTTGATGTTCTTCTGTGTGATGGCAATGGCAGGGATCGGGCTTCTGATGAAGTTTGTCTTACTGCCTGGCAAGGATACCTGGGCCGTCTACGGCAGAAAAGTGGAGTTGTTTCTGTTTGGGATGGACCGCCACCAATGGGGGACAATTCATCTAATAGTTGCCTTTGCCTTTCTGGGTCTGCTGGCTCTTCACATCATCCTTCACTGGAAGATGATATTATCCTCCTATGGCAGGTTAATAGGAAGTAAGGTTGCGAGACGTGTCATCGCTACGACTATTGCTGTGGTAAGTGTATTCCTTGTAGTCTTTCCTCTAGTGGTAAAGCCCGAAGCGAAGGAACCCGAACGAAAGGGTAGACATCTTCGTGAGATTCCCAGGCATACAGAAAAAAATAGCCAATAAAACGTTTTACTGTGGTGTTTAAAACGAGACATTTGTGTTACCATAGTTGCTACACTTAGACCTTGTAGATTTTTAAATATTTTCGGTATACTCTGGTTAAGTTTTTAATAAATTACGAATAGCAAACAAAGGAGACAAACCTATGATTCAACTTGATATTACAAAGGAAGAAAAAGACGTTCTAATAGGAATTTTGGAAAATGACCTTTCTGATCTCCGCATGGAGATTGCGGATACGGATAATATGGATTTCAGAGAGACATTGAAAAACCAGAAGGCAGTTTTACAGAAAGTGTTGGAAACGTTACGACATTCCGGGTAGGGTATGCAAGAAAGATGCGCAACGTTACCGTAACCACAATAGGATTCGGATAACACATACACTCCTTGCATCGCCCTGTCTGATGAGGATCCAACTGTTGAAAGGATGCACGAACCAGGGAATTTATATCGAAAAAATTCAGGGTTTACAATTTTACTTGAAACCAGAAGCGTATTTTGCTATTATCCCGTATCGAATTTTGAAAAATTATCTTCTGTAATTCCAGGGTGTATAAGAGTTAAAAAATTTAAGGTATAACAAAAGGGGGTATCTTATGTCGAGTTGTAACACGAAAGCAAAGGCAATTATGGTGGTATTGGTAGGTCTTTTCGGACTACTATGTGTTGGTTTTGCAGTATCGGTTACTGAAAAGTACAGATTACAGAAGGAGCGGGTGCATGGGCTCGAAAGGCAGCTTCGTGCAGGACGCAAAGAGATCCTGAAGGTTCCTGAGTTAATGGAAAACCTGGATAAGTTAGAGGTTGCAAAGAAAGAAGTGGAGGGCAACTTTGCTTCCTGTGCATCAGAAAAGGATGGTCTTGCGTCAAAAGTTGCTGAATTGCAAAAGGAAGTAGATACCTTTGGCATTGTCAAAGCAGCTGTTGGTATTCAGATTAGCGGCTTGCAAACTACAATACAGGAACAGCAGGGTAAGCTTAATGAATTAGAAGGTGAAAGGAATAAGCTGGCAGAGCGGATTGCCTCGCTTGAAGAAGAGAGTAAAAATATTGCCGAAAAATTTGAATTGCAGATTGCAGACAGAAAGAGAAGCCAGGAAGAGCTAAAAAATCAACTCATTTATTATACAGAGGCAAAGAAGATAGCCGATCAGGAGCTTGCAGAAAAGCAAAAAATTATTGTGGAACTCCAGAAGGCAAAGGAGGATCTTGAGAAAGAGCTGGCAAAGATCAAGCAACAGGAACCATTTGCTGCGCCTGAAGAACCTTCCACTTCAGGACCTCATTTTCCACTCATGGAATCTGGAAACGCGGCCGCAGAGGAGTTAGACAAGACCTTTGCCCTGTTGCGTGAAAGGATTACTTCTCCTGCTATATCTATCTCGGAAGTAAGCGTTTTACTTTCAAGAATGGAAAAGGCATTGAAAAATTTAAAATAAAAGTTTACGTATTATCAGTTCATTGTGCTTTTTGGACTTATTCAGGGGAAGGCAAAACCTTCCCCTTTTTGTTTGCAGGCAAAACTGGATTTTTTCTTTCGGAGACACCAAAAAACTTCTTGCCTTACTTTTTTCTTGATGGTAACATACATCGCTAAGATAATAAATATCAGTTGTGGCGGCTTCGCCAAGTGGACTAAGGCCACGGTTTGCAAAACCGTTATCCTGGGTTCGAATCCCAGAGCCGCCTTTTTTAAAAAGATCAGTCGCATACGCTAATCAGGATATACCATGGGGTGGGCGAGTGGTGGAATGGCAGACACGAAGGACTTAAAATCCTTTGACCATAAAAGGTTGTGTGGGTTCGACTCCCACCTCGCCCATATGGCGACTCTGACTTCAATTTGCATTCAGCTTTGTTGAAGCAAATTGATAAAAATCGTTAATATTTTGGAACCAAATTAATCCTTGCCTTGTTATAACGAGAAAACATGGATACTGTTAAATTAATAAAATATCTTGTATTTAAACCAAAAACTGCAATAGATGTGGATCCTGAAATTTATGAGGCATTAAGGCAGATTACCGCAAAGAATCCCCGGCTTTCTGTCAACCTCCTCATCGATGTCGCATTAGACTACATTTCGAACCTCAAAGAAGAGGATCTCCTGAAGCTTATTACAGAATATTATGGAAGAAAGCATACCTCATCTACTTCTTTGTAGGTGATTTTTTTTGGTTCAGGCCGAAGTTACTTTTCATAATTTTAAGGAGTGATTATGATCAAAGGAATTACTGTTTTCGTATTTTTTTCAGGTTTGCTTGCTTTATCTATATCTATATGTGGATGCGGAAAAAGCGAATCAGGCAGACCACAGATGAGCAGCCAGTCAACTGAACAGGATTTTGCAAAAATTCACAAGAATGTTAATTTTAAACAAGAAGACAAGGAAAAAATGCACGGGCTGGGACTAGCATCGGAAGACACGGGCTATGGCGGACATGGTATGAGCGGTTTTCATGGTAAGAAGGAAAAGGCCGATCCGAACAAGGTGATTGCAACCGTTAATGGTGAAAAAATTCTTCGCAAAGACCTCGACAAAATTCTTGACCGGTTCAGAAATCATGTAAATCCCGCCGCATTGCCTTCCATGGAACAACAGATTACAGATCAGCTCGTCGCGCAAAGCGTGCTGAGGCAATTTGTGATAGAAAAAAAATTGAGTGTTTCAGGCGAAGTCGTAGACAAAGAGATCGCCAGGATGAGGGAGAACATTAAAAATAATCCTGCAACGAAGGATAAAACATTAGAACAGTTTTTAGAGTTTCAGGGTAGCAACATCGAAGAATTAAAAACTGCAATAAACATGTCGGCAGCAATCGAAAACTATGTATCCAAAAATATCAGCGACAAAATGGTTGAAGAATATTTTATAAAGAATATTGGTAACTTTAACGGCGAAACCGTCACCGCAAGCCATATACTGGTTGACACAAAAGGAAAGACGACTCAGGACGAAATAGACAGGGCAAGGGCAAAGATAGAGTCAATTAAAAAAGAACTTGACGAAGGTGCTGATTTCGCTGAATTGGCAAAGAAATATTCCGATTGTCCGACTGGAAAAACTGGTGGTGAATTAGGAACATTTCCAAGACATGGTGTTATGGTAGAAGATTTTGCAAAGGCTGCATTTGCCACTGAAGTGGGCAAAATCAGCGATCCCGTCAAAACGGAATTTGGTTATCACTTGATAAAAGTTACAGCAAAGACTCCTCCCAGGGATGTAAGTTTCTCCGAAGTAAAAGACAAAGTACGGGAGGAAATGATCGCATTTGAAATGAACAACCTGGTTAAAGACCTGAAGGAAAAGGCAAAGATAGAGATTACCTTGCAATAATGAATACAGCCCAATTTCTTAACCAGACATCAATAGTCTTATACTGGTTTTGCTTTGCTGCCTATACTGCATATTGGGGTCTGGGATTTACACGATGGAAATTACGCTTCTATGCTTTACTGGGATTCGTGTTTCTGCATATTGCAGCGATTGCTTTGCGCGGCATATCGATAGAGTATTTTCCCCTGACCAATAAATTTGAATCCTTTAATGCCTTTGCTGCTGCGACTTTCATTATCCTGCTGATCTATGCCAGAACAGAAAGTCATATCTATCGCATGTCTCTGTTCGGGGTTGGATATGGCTTCTTTGCGGCCGCAGCGCTTTTCCCAAAAGGAATAAGTTATGCCCCGCCACTGATGCTGACGATTTGGTATGTACTGCACGTCCCTCTATCCTTCTTTTGTTATGCTTTATGGGTTAGTGCTACGGCAGCTGCCGTAGCACGTTATTTCACTTCGGGTGAAAAAAAGACCTATGACCAGATCATTGACGCTGGTTTTCAGTATGGTCTCATCGCTTTTTCTATTTCGATGATTTTCGGGGGCTTATGGGGGTATGTAGCATGGGGGGCATATTTCCTCTGGGATGCAAAGGTCGTCTGGTCTGTCATCATATGGTTTTTTTACGCCACCTGCCTTCACCTGGACTACTGGCAGGAGGCAAAGCAATTTAAGCCACCTATGGCCATTCTGGGATTTATAATCCTTATGATGACATATGTAGGAACCAGTTTTTTTATTGGTAGCTCCCATAGCTTCAGATAAATGGAATTTTGTTTCAAATCTTGACAATATGTACATTATCGATATCGATTAAATCAGGGTATTTTACCACAGGCTAAATATCCCGGGTACAAAACAGTTTCAAAGTGAAAAAAATTTACGATATTTTTAAATCACAAAAACTGGGTATTCTTACCGGATTTACAATCACGGGTTTGCTTATTATCGGCAGCCTTATAATGAACTATAATCCCCGTCACTATGCAGGTCTTTCCGGTGAGGATATTTCCTTTTTTTTCATTCAGAAGAAACCGATCCACTCCTGGTTTTATCTTTTATTTCTCGCCTGTATTCTTTATGGTATAAATACCTTTTTATGCACCCTCGACTCAATTATAAGAAAGGCGAGGGGAGGAGTAAAGAAGGTCACCCTGTATGGGGCGTCGGTGGTACATATCGGGTTTGTAATCACCCTTGTTGCACACCTTATCGGTGGACTTTACTCATCAGCGGAACCTCCAGTATCAGTAGCAGATGAGTGGACTGATCTTGGCGGGGTTGCAATGAAGGTTACAGACCTTAAGACGAGTTCTTATCCAAATGGAATGCCCAAAATAATAGAGGCATTTGTTACCGTTCGAAAGGATGGAATTGAATTCTCAGACACCCTTGGCTACAACAAACCCGTTCTCTTGCAACATGGTATCCTTGAAATTCTCCTGCGGGATTATGGCTGGATCGCGTCGGGTGTTACCCTTAAGATAGATAATCGTACCCGCAACATGAGGGTTAACGATACGTTCAGCGCAAATGGTGTCCCAGTACGTATAGCGGATCTGTACATGCCCCCGCAATATCGTTACCCTGTGGTACACTTGATTTCTGTCCCCCGTGATAACGAATTCCAGCAAACCTTTCTGAAAATTGGTGAAAATAACGCAAAAGATATCCATGGGGCAAAGATCGTCTTCTCAGACATTCATTCTGTACCAGGCGTCCTTGTAAGCGTAAAAAGCAATCCAAGTATTCCACTGACCTTTGTGACCATATTTTTCTTTTCAGCAGGAATGATTCTTGTAATTCTCAGGATCATTGGCAGAACGGTTAGTAACTACTGATCACAGTTACAAGAAACAAATTTGTAAGTCGATTAGAGAACTCACGACATTCACCATACCTGCAAAATTTCCCATCTGTATTGCCCTTTAGATGAAATTTATAACCTTTTCATTATTTCTATAAATTCCATACTATTTTATAACCAATTTTTATTTTAGCATTGAGACACATCTTTGAATGCTTATAATAAATCATTATCAGAAATTTTTACCGATTCTTTACCGAGAAGTTGTTTTTCCCCCCTTTACATTTTTCAATTTCCTTTTACGTTTCCAACTTGTTCAGGTAAAGGATAGTAGGACGATACATTTCGTCGGCATAAAAGGAGATTGAGAAAGGAGAAATCCATGGAAGAGGTATTCGATGAGATTGAACGGAAAGTAAAGGAAATTATTAAAAGGGTTTTGAAAGTAAAAGACACGGAAATAAAAAAAGAATCAAGTATTGCCGATCTTGGTGGAGATTCGTTATCTGCGTTAAGTATCCTATCTGCAATTGAAGAAGAATTTGACATAAACATCCCGGACGAAGAAACAGCGGAGATAGATAGTTTTTCTGGAGCAGTAAGAACAGTAAAAAAGCATATAAAGGGTCACAAGTGAAAAAAAGGGTTGTTATAACAGGAATGGGGGTAATTACACCTCTTGGCGCTTCCATAACAGATTTTTGGGGTGCAATCGTTGAGGGCAAATCCGGCATTAAGAATATTACAAGATTTGATGTAGAAAATTTCCCGATAAAGATAGCGGGAGAAGTCGCTGATTTCGATCCTGAAAACTTTTTTGCTGATGATAAAATAGACAGGATGGACAGATTTTCCCAGTTTGCTCTTGCTGCAGCTTATCAGGCAGTCATCAATAGCAAGCTCGAGATAAAAAAAGGGATGAGAGACGATATGGGTGTGGTGCTTGGCACAAGCATCGGGGGGCTCTCTTCTCAGGAAAAAGCAGCCGAAGATCTCTTTACCAGAGGTTATAAGTCTGTCGACCCCATGTCAATAGTCAAGGTAATATCTAACGCAGCCGCATGCCACATCGCCAGACATTTTGGTCTCATGGGCCCCAATTACACGATATCTACCGCATGCGCGTCAGGTGCCAATGCAGTCGGTGAGGCATACAAAATGATTCGAGATGGATACGCCCAAGCAATGATAGCTGGCGGTGTAGACGCGCCCCTTACGCCAGTATTTTTTGCTGCATGGCACAAAATGAGGGTACTCTCCCGCCAAAACAGTTGTCCCCAGAGGGCCTGTAAACCCTTCAGCAAAAACAGAGATGGCATTGTCATCGGGGAAGGCGCAGGCATAATAATTCTTGAAGAATTCAACAGCGCACAAAAAAGGTCTGCACCGATTTACGGTGAAATTATTGGTTATGGTTCGACGAATGACGCATATCATTTGACATTTCCTCACATTGATGGCGAGGTAAAGGCTATTGAAAGAGCACTGGAAGACGCACAGATTTCCCAGGAGGAGATAGATTATATAAACGCACATGGAACGGCTACAGCACTTAATGATAGCGTTGAAACAGATTCGATAAAAAGGGTTTTCAGGGAAAAAGCTTACTCTATCCCGATCAGTTCTACAAAATCAATGATTGGACATACCCTTGGAGCGTCAGGCGCAATAGAGGCAATAACATGTGCCCTTACCATTAACGAATCTATAATCCCACCAACAATAAATTATGAGGAGCCTGACCCGCAATGCGACCTTGATTATGTGCCTAACACCGCAAGGCAGGCAAACATTCATATTGCCCTTTCTAATTCCTTTGGCTTTGGCGGAAGCAATGCGGTCATTATCCTGAAAAAATTCTCATAGGCAGAAATAAGCCTTTTTCTTGTGCTCTGACATCATAAAGTTTTAAACCCATAAGCATTGAACGAAGCAAATCAACTCTGCAAAAGGAGCTCGTGGTTGACAGGCAAAAATATTAAAGTCAGACCTTACAGAGAAGGAGATGAAAAGTCAATAATCGAACTCTTTAACAGGGTTTTTGATAGCCCAATGACCCTGGAGGAGTGGGAGTGGAAGTACAAGAGAAACCCTGCCGTGACGGTGCTTGCAGACTGGATTACAGTTTTAGAAAAGGACGGTAGGATTATCGGCCACTTCGCAAGCATACCTTTCGACGTAAAATATAAAAACAAAACCGTAAAGAGTGGCCAGGCAATTGACACGATGCTTGATCCAGCCGAAAAGATGGGAATAAAGTTTCTCCATGAACTCTATAAATACCACCTTGCAGCCAATACCGAGCCTTTATTCGGTTTCGGGTTCCCCAATGAAAAGGCATATCTGATCGGGAAAAAATTTCTTGGTTATCAAAATCTTGGAGAATTTATTCAGCTTTTTAAAAGATTGAGTCTGAGAAGTGCGGTGAAACGGAGGTTCCCAAATATCCCTTCCTTCACACTCAATATTATCCACAGACTAAGCCGGAAATTTTTCTCTCTTTCGGTAAAAGGCGACGACAGATATGTAATCGAAGAAACAGATAACTTCGATGACAGGATAAACGTGCTCTGGGAAAAGACCAAAGAGCGTTTTGGCATTACCATTATAAGAAACAAGGACTATCTGAACTGGAGGTATAATAACAGGGGATTTAAAATCTTTTTGGCAAAACAAGGGGTAGAAATCCACGGATATATTGTGTTGCGGATCAAAGTCCTGGATTATGCAACGGTGGGTTATATAGTAGATATCTTTTCAAGGGAAGAAGCAACAAACGCTCTTTTGGCAAGGGCTCTTAAGGTCTTTATCGAGCATGACGTTGATTTCGCACTTTGTGGCCTTATAAAAGGCGACGTCATGGAAAAAGACTTGCAGGTAGCTGGGTTTGGAAGGCATAAAGACATTAAATCTTTGCAAATAGCCTGTGTGCTCACAAGTAATACAATAGACCGCAATTATATTATGGAGGCGGCAAACTGGCATCTCTCTTACGGTGAAGTGGATGGGTTTTGATAAAAAGGATCTTATAAACTACAACTTCAGAGACCATAGGAAGCGGAAAATGTTATTCGATTAAATTTATCTCCGGCAACTTTTGAGGTAGGGCGAAGTGGTACCTCGCACTATTATTTATTATTTTAACTACCGGTAAACAAAAAAAGGCATGTTTGAAAAATCAAACATGCCTTTTTAGTTAGTTCTTGAATACTTAAAATACTTAATTTTTGCCTATTCGTGCTGATGGTCTTTCGGCACTTCTTTCTCACAATCAAAACAGAAGTATGTCCTTCCGCATTCATGCCCTTCTCCAACCTCTGCCTTGCATGTGAAACAAAAGTGGGTGATACCGCAAATGTGCTCGTCTCCTACTTCTTTCTCGCAATCATAACAAAAGTAGGTTATATCACAGATGTGACCTGGCCCAACTTCTTCTTCGCACTTAGGACAAAAAGTCGTTACTCCACAGATATGGCCATCTCCCACCTCTTTTTTACAGTCATGACAAAAGAAGGTCAAGTCACAAATATGGCCAGAACCGACCTCTTCCTTACATTGCTGACAATATGATGTAAGACCGCAAATATGCCCTTCCCCTACCTCTTTATTGCAAGTAGCACATTGCTGTAATCCCTCCTCCTTTTCCAAAGGTAATGCCTCTGCTTTTTCTTCCGGCTTTACAGGAGATTCTGCTGGTTTTGCCTTTTCTATAGGTGGTGCGACAACCTCAGTGGTCGGAACTGCTGGGGCAGCTGCTTCCGGTGCTACTGTCTCCGGAGCTTCAGGAGTTACTGATTCGGCTGCTGATGGGGTTTCTGCTACTGCTGGGACTTCCGGAGTTACTGGCGCAGCGGCCTCTGGGACAGCGGCTTCTGGCACTTCTACCGGAGCGGCTGGTTCAACTGCCTGCGGGGCTTCGGGAGCCTCTACAGGAGCTACCGCTTCTTCCTCTGGAGCAGAAACTGGTGCTTCGGGCTTTACCTCCTCCTTAAGTGGCTCCGCCTTCGCTTCTACCTTCAATTCTGGCTCTTTTACCTCCTTTACTTGCGGCTGTGTAGCAACGCAAGAACTTAAAAAAACTGTGAGACTTACTATACTTAGCCCCAAAAACCCTTTTCCCATAATTCTTTCTCCTTCTGTGATAAAATAAATAATTATTACGGTTAATTCTTGGTACTGTTACCAACCATTAACTCTAATTCATCGGGCATTTCCCGTCTTTCTATATCTATACCTACGGCAGAGAAAAACTTTTTCCTTACGGCATCAAAGGTAATTCTCAGGAGCGATTTTTTGTCAGTCACATCCCCAAAAATACCTAAGTCGATACTTCCTGCTGCCATAGTAGCATGTCCGCCGGCATTCATGAACCCAAAGGCCTTTTGTAATAAAAAAGCAAGATTAATTCTTGTGTCCACGCTTCGGGCCGACAACTGAACCTTGTCTTTGTCAATGCCAAAAACAAGGACAGTAGAAACTCCTTCCATCTGTAGCATTAATTCAGCTGCCTGCGGTAATGCATCCCGATCGGTTATAAATTCTACAAAGGATATCAGATACGAGCCTCTGACCTCCCGGTTTCGTATAGTCCTACCAATAATGTCCATAGTTTCTGCACTCATGGGGGGATTTTCGATTTGGTTTAACAGACCTACATCCAGCAATGGCGAGAGATAAGCGGCTGCTTCAAGGTCCTCAGTGGTAGTGTTTCTGGTAAATCCGCATGTGTCCACCCTGATTCCATAACGAAGTGCCGTAGCAAGAGGGGGATCGGGTACGATGTTCAAATGCCTCAGATATCTTGTCATGATAGTGGATGTGGCGCCAATTTTTGGCAGTATCTCAACGAACTCCCCTTTCACCAGGTTAAAATCTGTTTGATGATGATCAATAACAATATTGGGAACTATATCTGCGGGCAATATATTGTTTTTTGAAGGAATAGATGCTTCTATCAACGCCACTTTATCAACGGCATTAATTATTTTTAGTGTCTCCGCAGGGGTTTCTAATCGGATGAGATCAGTTTCTAATAAATTGACCAACGTTTTATTTTGCTGACGTCCGATATTTCCGCCATAATAAATATTAGATTTGATATCATATTTTTCAGCAATACGCTTTAACGCAAACCCGGAGGCAATTGCATCCGGGTCTGGATTGTCCTGGAGGAAAATCGCCAGTCCTCTGCCAGTTGCTTCCTTAATAACATTAACCAGACGGAAAACCGATCTTTTTAATTTTGCAGTTTCCAGTTCACTCAGGATGGCATGCGTAATGATTCTGGCTGTTTGAATAATCTGATCTACACCCGCTTCGGATAATTCAGAGTCCTCTTTCTCATCATTTACCCTTGATAATATAAATTTATCAGGAAATGATTTCTTTATACGCCTTGCCAAGGTAAGGTTATCTTCGAAACTTTTTTGCAGGAGTATGAAGGCTATGGCATCCTTTGCTGGTAACGAGTCAAAGTCCAACGTATGGACATCCGCTGTGATCGTACGAAGGTTGGGGGCTTTCACTCCGCCTAAAACCATTTCATCATTGCCGATTACCAGTACCTCTTCGCCGGATTTACTTAAATTTCTGGCCAACTCACACCCGATGTCATCGCAACCAAAAATTATATACATTACTGCATCCTTAAGTAGAATCCAAATTTTCATTTATAATTAAACGGCGCCCAATTATACGATTATGCCTTTTTGAAGTCAACATTAAAAACGGAGCGCATCTTAAGTTTAAGTTTTTACAATTATAGGAGTTATATATGGAATTGCATTACAAACAGCGATATAGATATTCAACTGCGACCCAGTTTTGTCTTGAAATCAGGGAACTGGTTTATGTAACATCGTATCAAATTTACATACAATATAATACGTTTATCAGGAAATACAACACATATGAAAATATATGATATCGTTAAACAGTTCGGTATTTCTGAGTCCATGTGGCAGAAATCGACTGAAAAGCACGATATTGTCCACGATGAATTTGATGGTATTGACTTTTACCGGATAACAAAAAAAGTTGGCACCCTGGGAAAAGGATCTATTATCACTCATGAAGGTATCATTTTTAATTTCCCAAGTATTGCCAGGATATTGCATCTGGAAAATGGTATCCGCAGTGCCTATACCCAACCCTTTTATGTTGAAGAAAAAGTAGACGGTTACAATGTTAGGGTTGCACGTATTCAGGGTCGTATCGTAGTTTTTTCACGTGGTGCGTATATCTGCCCGTTTTCGACGGATCGGATAGTAGATTTCTTGGATGTAAAAAAGATATTTGATGAAAACCCTGATCTTGTTATTTGCGGTGAATTTGCAGGCCCAGAAAATCCGTACAACATTGAACATCCTCCTTATGTGATGGAAGACATCCGGTTTTTTGCCTTCGATATAATGAGGATGAATAAACCTCAGAAAGTTTCTGTTGAGGAACGGTATAAAATCTTTGATACCTATGGGATACCAACAGTGAAGCGGTTTGGAAGGTTTTCAGCATCGGATATTTCAGGTGTAAAAAGGCTTATTAAAGAGCTGGATGAGGCGGGATGTGAAGGGATCGTGATGAAACCGACCCATCCTGCTGAAAAGATTCTAAAGTACGTAACATTAGGCTCCTGTCTGCGTGATATTCGTGTTACTGCACCTTTGATGGCGGAGATGGCATCGGAGTTTTTTACACATCGGATCATTCGAGCAGCCATGTTCATCAATGAACACGGCTATTCATTGGAACCCAATGTTTTCACTCAATTAGGGAAGGTATTGTTAAAGCCCGTGCATGAAAGCGTTGCTAAGGTAGCGAAGGGTAAACTTATTGATGAGAAATTTCTCCTTCGTTTTCGGGATGAAAAAAATATCCAGCGAATGATCGATCACCTATACAGATGTAAAGTAAAATTTGAGGTATTATCGAAAAACAAGGAAGGTGATTACTGGCATGTTAAGTTTGCAAGAAAGTGTTACGCCTCGTATGAAATCCTTCAAAAACATCTGGAAGGTTTAGCCCACGTGGACTGATTTTTATCTCCACCGTGTTTAATCCCAGGCCAGCATAAAAACTCAGTTGTACAGTTAAAATACTGTATGGTAAACCTGTGAAAATTCATCAATTGTTTTCGTAGACCTACTGCATCAGTTTGTCCAGTATACCCCGTAACGTACGGGGATCAATGTAACGGATACCCAACTTATCAGCCCATTTTACGATACCCGTGTCAGCAGTCACCAGTATGCCATCAAGTTCCTTGGCCAGTAGAATCAGGTCTACGTCCTCCTTACTATCAATAATCCCTTCCCTGAGGGCTGCACGATACTTTTTCCTCAGATCAGCAATAACAAAGGCTTCTAAAGCTTCTGCCTCGGTTCTGTGTGGAATCTCATCAGTCATACGTACATCCGGGAAAAGGAAGACCGACTTTTCGTGTGAGATCTTCCGCTTCCGTTCAATCTCCTCGGCGGCCTTCAATCCCTTATTAATCCTTTTCCGAATGGCATCTTCTGCTACCCGCAATCCCTTGTCTATCCTGTGACGCACGTCCTCGATGAGTTCATACAGTAAAAAAGCGGGGACCGATAGTTCATACCGCTTTGGTGGTTTCTGGATTATACGAATCTGGAGGTCAGGGGGAATGTCTTTTATTTCTACAAAATTAATCAATTCCTGATAGATAGTTGGTGGCATATAAAAAGCCGGCCCGTCCAGATTACCAATAATCTCCAAAAACGTACGCAATGCTTCCGTTGGACTTGTACCAAACGACTGATAAACCTCCGGGTTGGTAAAAATACTCGTATCAATAATAACCCGTTCGCGTCTGATATCCTTTTCCATACAAGGCCTTTCATTTAGGTACGGAATTTCTTTCTTTTTCTGTCTGCTGAAATACTAGTCTGAAGAGTTTCTCTTCGGCTGAGGTCATTTCTTTATCCCGTCTTTTCATCGCTATCTTTGCTGCACGTAATGCATTTTCTATGGTATAGACCTTTATACCATTAGATGAATACCACGTAAAAGACGGAAGATATTTTGGTGTATAGGCAAAGGTGATGATATTACAAGAGAAACCAATAATGCTGCCAGTCATGATGGTTGTGCTGATGGCCGTTTTCGTGTAATCTCCCATCGCCATACCAAGGAACATATGGTTTGTATTTATGATATTTCCATCGATTTGAACTTTTACATCTCTATATGTGTTAAGCAAATTACTGTTTAAGGTATCAGCCCCCATGTTAACCCATGAACCGACATAAGAATCGCCGAGAAATCCATCATGTTGCTTGTTGGTGTAACTGTGGAAGATAGTGTTTACTACCTCTCCGCCAATCTTGCAAACCTTTCCAATATTTGCGCCTCCACGGATCCTAGAATTAGATTGAACTACAGAATGATTGCCGATGTAAGCGGGTCCCTCTATGGTAGTATTGGGGGCAATGGTAACATATTGGCCAACATAAATTGGCCCATCCTCGGCATCAAATACGCAGCCTGGTTTAATACGGCTGCCTTTATCAATAAATATTTGATCTTCATTTACAAGGTGAACCCCTTCGTAGAGATTACCAAGATTGGTGCCTTCTTTAATAAATAACATGAAATCCTTTTCTATCTGAGACTTGTTATGCTTAATAATATCCCAAAAATAGTTTATAAGAGGTACCCGTGTATTAACTATTGGAAAAGTATCTTTTAACAGTTCCATGGGATCATTCTCAAGAAGTATTTCAGGTGATATTTTTTTTACATGTTCTCCCTTAAGCCGTGCATAAACAAGGGTATTGTCCTGAATCCCAATTTCTTCAGGACCTTCTATCGGGACAGGATGGGCAAAGATGGCGCGCCCGTTTAAAAAAATACATGTATCCACGCTTGTATTCAGGTTATTAATACGGTATGGATATCGCTCCCGTAATACATCAGATAAACAGTTTCTACAAAAAAGGATAAGCGGTGCACCGGGGTAATGCCTGACAATCCTTTCCAGAGAGGTAAACAATCCGCATCGAAGCTCAAAGACCGCTCTTGTGTATACAAGCGGAACCAGTTTTGAATATTGACGGTCCTCAAATACACAAATGTATTGCACTTGAAAATACCTGCCTTTTCCGGTACCAGGAAATATCGAATCAAACAAACAGGGCAGTTACCGCAACAGAATTTTTACAGGAGGCCAAAATGTGAGACTGCCAGCACAAGTATTGAGTTTCCATCGTCCGGCACAATACAAGCTACAGCACATTGTTACATGTTGTTAGCATACTTAGACTTGCAATCTTTGTCAAGTTATTCCTGACAAATCCTCCTTTTCCGGGGAAATTTTTTTTAAAATCCTTGACATAAGATAGGTTGCGTAATACAATCAAAAAAAATTTGAGAGAAATTAATTTTTTATCGGTAATATCGATATGAGCAGAGTACAATCTCCTATATTTTCCATACCGCTAAGGCGAATAGACGGGTTCCTAACCGATAAAATCTGCTTTAGAGATGCAAAGGCGCGTACACCCCGTCCCGGTTTAGTACTAAAAACTGACCATCATAACGAACATCGGTTACTAGTCTGGGATAAATTTTTAATCAGACATGAGTATAAAATCTCTAAACAGCATGGCGAACGTTTTGTTGATGTAACCAACGACAACAATCTCATTCACAGAAAAGGTAACATTGTCTCCGGTGCAATGACCGTCTCCAAGATCATCCTTCCCCTGGAAATTCTCTTCCCGGAATTAGAAATATCCTCGGTAAATATAAAATTTACCAGTTCCGCTTATTATGATGTGAGGACATGCAATCTGTTTTTGTGGCAGTTTGTAAGTAATGATTACATTCAAATTGAAGTAAAAACCTATCAACAGGATAGGGCAATTGCCACAACTATCATCCTGGGAAGATTAAAAATTGCGAACAGGCAGGTCAAAGAAATAGATGAGGCGACCGTAAACAAAAAATGTCTGGCAAGGGTTCAAGACTATTTTGAGACGTTGGGGATACGGAGCGATTTTTATTTCCAGAAAGAAGAATACAAAGATTACACTTATCCTCTCGCCTACATTGCTTCACTACCATCGGCTGAGATTGTGAATCAGTTGTCCGGACAGGGCGGTATGATTAATATACTGCGCATGGATTTTGGCAGTTACGAAAGGATTCCTATTACCGGTGATAAAGGTCCTGAGGTGAAACTTGCAAGGGCAAAGAAACGAAATACATTCAATAAAATCATGGCAGAGATCGCAGAAGGACTTGTCACGTATTACCGTGGCCTTGCTATTGTGAATCCTATTGCAAAATTTCACAATTCCAAAGAGCCCGTTCTGGATGCTATCAACAAATTAATAAACACCGATCCGCAGGAAAAAGAATTTATTGCGCCTACCTAAATTATCACAAGAGGCCATATCTTTTGCTGCCGTGCAAAATAAGGTAAAACGTTTTATTCCTCATTCAATTCAATCCCCATCTGCCTGAATGCCTCTTTAATTTTATATTCATAATCCTGTTCTGAAATATGTCTATCGCAGGCAACGCATTCTATCTGTAAGGTTTCAAATTTATCCTGTAATTGGTCTTCGCCTTGAAATCAGGTTCCTTTTTCACCGTTTCATAAACAGGAACTGGCATCTCAGAGATTTCTTGCGGTGTTATATATTGTTCTGATAATTCATCCTTACTTCCATTGTTTACGACACAATGCTTTATTGATCACTACTTCATTCCTAGAAAATGCAAGAGATGCTACCCCAAGTTTCGCAAATCAAGTGGAAAAAGCTTGCAAAATCAAGGATTTCATGAGGCATTCTTCACTACAACTGTTCTTTTTTGATGGTATGCCAACTTCTCGTGTCCTGTTTTAACTGCAAGCTATATCTGTCTCCCTGGGTATGGTCGTGCTGCTACGATATAGTTCATTCCTTTCCTCAAAATACCTTATGCCTCTTCAGTGGTGTCCAATAAGGCCTCTTATCACTGTTGGAATAAATAACTTAAAAATCGAGGTCTTAGCTTACAC
>JABRVT010000007.1:0-50596 GCA_040048245.1 Candidatus Brocadia sp. | reverse complement strand
GCGCTCTTGATATTCCAATATAGTCATATCCCATCTGTCTTGCATATCGTATATTTTCGTCCGCATCCCCCCTCCAACTAATAGCATGAAAATTTTTCCAATGTTCATTTGTTGACTGCGCTGAGGCAAATTCCGCTTTGCTAAAAAATATATGAGTGAAAAGTAAAAATATCGTCCCCAAAAAAACAGCAGAACGTCTCATAGAAAACCTCCTTATAAATCCAGTCAAAAAACTAAATTGTTATTTGGAATAACATTATCCAGGAAAATTCCGCTACAAGTTAAATCTACAGCATACAGCCAAATGCATGGCAATCGTAGTGCCGATGCCGCTTGGTTTTTTGAAAATCCCACTAATGAGGCAATTACCTTACTGTGTAGTAGCGATTCATGAATCGCCGCTACATATTGACACAGAGGCATTTTGAACCGCTGATGTTTTCAAAAGACAGTACTGTTACAAAAGATTTATTGATGGCCTTTTCCTTTATATCAAAGAGTTTTTTATATTCGCAGGCAATACGGAATTTACACAAAGCGTAAAAATAAGTCGATAATTTGTTCACAGTTTGTTGATAAATTAGACATCTCAGAAAAGGATTTTTCTTTCCTACTTAATATGTCACAGTATTAGAAACTGGCAACAATACAGTTTATTGAAAGGGCATTCACCAATACCGTTTTGGAAGCGTAAAGGAAATCAACCCTGTCAGGGTTCAAAACCCTGACAGGGTTGACTCACAAGTTTCACTCTTTGGGCTGCGTTTTTTCCGGCTTGTTCGGATCGGGCTTGAATTAAATCAGGCCTTCGGCGACTTGTGTTTGGTTAACTCCACCCCTTCCCTCCCTGCAAGGAGGGATATGTTCCCCACCGTTTACGGGGGGATTATGGAGGGTACTGGAATTTTTCAAAAAACTAAACTGTCACAAGAAAACCGGCAGGCTGGAAGCCTGCGCCGCTTCTTAAGTAAGCATTGCTTAACTTAACGCGTATGGGATTATGAAAAAATTTAAAATTCCTTGAATTATTGCGGCGGATCTATTTCTGTAAGAGGCAAAAAAGCGGTTTAAGGAAAGCGGTAAGCGATAGGCGATTTTTGATTGTTCCGCAAAGAAAAAATAATGGGTATTGTCAGTGGTTTTTTCGCCAGACCGGCGCCAACGATGCCAATGATCTGTGATATGGAGACTAAGTCGAAGGGGGCATACAGGTTTTTTGGGGATGAGCGGGTGAACCCGGCGGATATATTACATTCGCATATAAAGCAGACACTTAAGAGGGCAGAAGGACATAAAGTGGTCCTTTCGGTAAATGACACGACAAGCATGAATTTGTCTCATCATAAAGCGACTGAGGGACCTGACTGGAAATTGTTAACCCAGCTTTTGCAGAAAATTTGGCTATAAGAGTTGATGGGCATATATTTGTTTCCGGACTTGCCCATCACCTGTTGCATGCCATTGAACCTGGTAGTGATAATTATCTTCTTTTTATCTTCCTTTGCTTTTTAAACGCTTGACATTCAATACACGGAATAGCCATCATTTCTTCGTCATACTCTAAGTCCTTTCCTTTTGAAAAAAGCGCTCGCGAAAACTGATAATATTTATTATTCCATATTTCAGAAATATCTTGCTTTAAAAGATTCCCATAAGGGAAGCGATTGAAACCACGACCGCAACAGGGATACACATTCCCGTCAGGTCTTACCATCATACCAATATAAAGCCAGAAACACGTATTTTTGTTTTGCTTCTGAGTACTTTTAACACTGGTTTCAGGTGAGTTAAATCCTAAATTTTCCTGACGATATGTTATTTTATCAACCTTGATTTTTTTAAGGAAATTATTGATGAGAGGAATTTCATCTCTTATATGGTCAAATGCAACAACTTGCACATCTACCACAGGCCATTTAGTTTTTTTCTGCATCTTATGTGCGACAACCATCTCAATATTGTCCATTACAGTTTCAACATTACCACCTTTTCGGTACTTTTCGTAATTTTTCTGAGTGAATCCGTCAAGACAAGGTTCTAGTACTGTTAGTTGACTGGAAAAAAGCTCTTCTAAATGTTCTTTCCCAAACACATTAAAATTTGTACTTATTAATGTGCTTATATTTTTACTGCTGGCGTATTTGATCATGGAATATATATTTTTATTTAAAAGTGGTTCACCCATATCATACAATGAAACCCGCAAAGCATATTTTTGAATATTATCCAGGATTTTTTTAAAATCTTCTAAATCCATTATCCTCTTTTCGTTAGTCTTTAATTGATGAGACTTGCAAGAAGGGCATCGCAAATTGCAAATGGAACACGGTTCTATTCGATACATAAAGGGTCTGGAAATACATTTTATTTTTTTTAACCGCATCTCGAGTATGGAAAGAAGGACATTATATGCCTTATACGCTGTTAAAAAAGGAAATAAAGTTGTAAAATGCCTTTGTATAAAACAAAACAAGCTATTGTACGATCGGAAAAACATAATTTTACCTTTCTTTTTTGAATCCGCTGGTACTCAGCGTATTAGATTATTGCGAATAAGTTGTACGTCCTTATACAAAATAAGGTCAATTCCAAAATCAACACGTAAATAATTAATGTATAGCTAATTTTGGAATTACCGCTCGTTTACATATGTTTTGTATATCTCCTTTGGACTAATAACCTGATTGGTATAGGAATTTTTAAATTAATTTTAACATCTTTTCTTGTACATGGCAAAAAATCACCTTGCCAAATAATCCTAACCAACTGTAAGCTTTTAGAGGGGAATTAAAAGGGTTTGAAATTCCTCAGCATTGAACTATATATGGACTAAAGGCCTTTTCGTACACATCCCTTGTCTTTTCGGCTATCTTATCCCAATTATATCTTTCTGCAATCATCTGCGCCAGTTGTCTTCTCTCGTTCTCTGTCAAAGGTTTACCGGCAAATTCCAGCAGCTTTTCCGCAAGCGCCTTCTTATCCCCTGCCTGAAAGAACCTATCTTCAGGCAATTCCACGTTTCTGTTGGCAGGTATGTCCGAGGCAATACAGGACAAGCCGTAACTCAACGCCTCAAGCAGAACAATGGGCAATCCTTCATAATAGGACGGTATTACAAATAATCCCGCATGACTGTAGAGTTCCTGCAGAGGTTCGCCTTTTAAAAACCCTGTCAAAACGATGCGGTTATTTTTGCCGGCCATTTCCTGTAAATCCAAACTGTACCGGTCTTCATGGTCTGCGCGGCCAACGATAACCAGCTTCCAGTCAGCCGGCGGCTGTTCAGACACAGGGGCGCAGTGTCTGGCGTTCAGCGTTTGGAACAGGTTAAATGCGTCAATTAAATCATGAAAACCCTTTTCCGGGACAAACCGCCCGACGGCAAGAAAATACCTTCCTTTTTCCAGTCCATATCGCCGCAAGGCGACGTCTGTCTGCACGATGTCATGCGGCGCAACGCCGTTTGGAATAACGGTTACTTCACGGCGATACCGCCTCCTGATGCCCCCGGCAACATGTTCAGAGATGCAGATTACCTGATTCGCCCAGGAACTTCCCAGACGTTCGCCTAGTCTCAGTATAATCTTTGCCAACCGCCCCCACTTCTCACGCTGATAATCCGGCCCATGACTGGTCATAACTACTTTAAAACCCAGGAGGCGGGCCAGCGGCACAAAGAGCGATGGACCTATTGCATGAATATGAAGGATATCGGGCGAATACCTCATGGCAGCAAAGATGCCAATGAATGTGTGCAAAAATGTCTCAAAAAATTTGCTCTTCGGGCATGGTAAAGGGATCAGCCTGACATTCTGATAGCTTCCAACCGATATGTCGACGTAAGGCTTTCTGGTAAAGACCATGATTTCGCAACCATTACCGGCCAGTCGTGGATACAGATTTTCACAATGCGCCTCCACTCCCCCCTGGACATTGGGAAAACCACGGGTACCAAGCACCGCTATTTTGAGTTTCTTCATCTGCCTGCAACCGTTGAATGCAGTCCTCTCATTAAGTTAGGCTTTGACAACTTCCCCCCAGTATTCCACACGTAAACAGGGGGGACTTTGAGACTTCAGGATGTCAAGTCAGGATACCTCTGGCATCGATTTTTTAGATACACAGCAAATGCCAGTTAAAAACAACGAAACGTTCTACTTCCTCTAAAAATTTTGAAATCCTGTAGAGAACCTCTGTAATCAACGAATCTTTTATTACTTCTTTAGCATCTCCGAACTCTAACTCTCGTATCAAACTATTAAGTTTCTCATCAATTGTCAAAGTTTCCATTATTGGCGCCGCCTTTCTTTTAGTTTTTTGAAAAATCCCAGCAATGATGCGCTTACCATATGCTGTAGTAGCAATTCATGAATTGCTACTACATAGTTTACCGCTAAGACATTTAGACTTTCAATGTTTTCAAAAAACTAAATTGTTGCGAATTATCTTTGCCAAAAACTTCCTGCGCTGACCTTGACCCTAAAAAAGTCCAATGTATCCTCATAACTGACGCCTATTCTCTTCAGATTAAACCGATTTTTTTCTGAAACCTGCGCATTAGCCCCTCCAATCGTTGTGACGCCCAGCTTAAAACCGCATGACTGCAATACAGGAAAACAGGTATCATCAACAAAATCGGTATTTTTCCCCCGCGGGTAAGCAAATGAAAGGACATCTTTACCTAATTTGCTTTCAATCTCATACTTCGATCCGGAAATCTCTTTTTCAATTTCCTGTCTGGATAACGTTGACAGGATTCTATGGCTTATCGTATGCGCCCCTATAGCAAAACCCTGATTACTCATCTCCTGGATCTCTTCCCAGTTCATAAAAAGATCGTCTTCATAAATAAATACCTTCTTATTAATAAACCCTGTGGTAATAAAGAAAGTAGCGGGAATACGATATTTTTTAAAAATCGGATATGCATATGTATAATTATCCTTATAGCCGTCGTCAAAAGTTACCCAGACCGGGTATTCTGGCATTTTGACCCTTCCTTCCATTGCTGAGATAATATCCGCTTCGCTCACCGGATTGTAACATTGACTGAGGAATTTCATCTGTTTTTCAAAAGATTCATAGTCAACGCAGAGATGCATTGAGGCGCTGTTTACAAAATCCCCTTTCTTAATTACTCTGTGGTAATAGATTATATTCAGTTTTTCTCTGTTTATAAGCCTGAATACACTACAACAGAATTTATTTCCTGCAGCGTATCCGGCCGTTCGTTTTAAGATAGTTTTCATTGGCGCTTATGTTTATTATGATGTAAAGCCCGCTCGTATATCTCCATGAGCCCTTCGTAATATTTTCGGGCATTCAACTCCTGTTCTACAAACATTCTGGCGTTTTTGCCCATTTCGCCGGTCCGGGCAGGATGGCTTATCAGATACTCAATCCCGGAACGCAGGTCATCTGCATTTCCCGGCTCAAAAGTCAATCCCGTGACATTATCTTTTACCAGTTCCGGTATACCGCCAATTCGCGAGCCGATTACCGGCTTGCCAAGGGCAAACGCCTCAATAACGGACATGGGATTATTCTCGTAACACCTGGACGGAAGAACTGCAAACAGGGATTTACGTATTTCATCCTTTAACTCCTCCCCTGCTTTATATCCTAAAAGACGAATACCATGCAATCCCTGGCCCTGAACCTTTGATTCCAGGAAGGTTCGCATGGGACCGTCTCCTATAATTTTAAATGCGATGTTATTCATGCCTCTGGATCGCAGCATTTTTATCGCCTCAAGAAGCGTAATCAGCCCCTTTTCCGGCGAAAGCCTTCCAAAGTAAACCACGGACTTTTCGTTGTTTTCATCCTGCGCATCTCCTTTAAATACCTGAAATTTTTCACTGTCAATGTAGTTCGGGAGATACCACATTTCCTTTCTAAAGCCCATATCAAAAAGTTTATCCTTCAGGAAACGGCTTGGCGCAATGAAAATATCCACCATATCATAGATGTCGAGCGCTTTGTGATGGAAATACATCTCCATTGTGCTCAGAAGCGTCTTTACAAGCGATTTTTTCACGCACCTGTTTTGTATCGCCATAAAATATCTCCCGCCGCGGCAAGCCTCACACGGTTTGATATGATCCAGAAGGAGGTGATAGGAGGCGCAAACCATTTTATAGTCATGAAGCGTCATAACCACCGGTATCTTTCTTTTCCTGAGCACGGAAAGGATTGAAGGGGAAATATGGTGGTATATGTTGTGAAGGTGGGCAATGTCAACCGGGTATTGATCCAGCAACTGCGAGAGAAGCCTCTTTGCCTCAAAGGAGTAAAGAATTCTGCCGGCCGTCTTCATCTGATTCTTTACGCTGTGACCATTTGTGTTTAACTCAACATAGGGCAGAAAATAATCCTTCGTATCGCAGGGAAGGTTTTGCGGGTGATGCATGGAAAAGAACACGGAACGGTGCCCGTAGCTTTCCATGATGCGCGCAGTATTTAAATAGACAGTCTCCGCGCCGCCGCGAAAATAGTGAAATTTATTACTATGAAGGATTGTTAATTGTTTACCCGGCATTGGAATCATCTCCCTGCAGCAATTTTTTGTATATCTCCATTAACCTCTGATAATATCTTTCCGCACTGAATTCACGACGGGCCAATTCCCGCGCTTTTTCTCCCATTTCGCCCGATAAAGAGTTATCGTCCAGGAATATCTTTATCTTTTTACTCAGATCCTCTGCATCCCCTGGTTGAAACGTTAAACCCGTTTCATTATCCTTAACCAGTTCCGGAATGCCTCCAATCCTTGCCCCTATTACCGGTGTGCTCAGTGCAAATGCTTCTATAACCGACATGGGATTATTTTCGTACCATTCTGAGGGAAGTATAACTGCCAGACTCTTCTTTACCTCACGGTAAAGGGACCCTCCCTTCATGTAACCAAGAAACCTAACATTATCAATGCCCTCTGTTCTGACTTTTTGCTCCAGTTCGTCTCTCATCGGTCCGTCGCCGATAATTTTTATTTCCAGGAAATCCCTGTTCTGATCCTTTAATATCTTTGCCGCCTCAAGCAGCGTCAGCAGCCCTTTTTCATGAGAAAGCCTGCCAAAATATACAACGGATTTATCCCTCACGGCTTTTCCTTCCCCGGTATCTATATTGAATTCTCCAAACTTTTCAATATCAAGATAGTTGGGCAGATGAATGATTTTCTTCTTAAATCCCATTTCAAAGAGCTTGTCTTTGAGAAAACGGCTTGGAGAGATGAAAACGTCCACGTTATTATAAATATCAAGAACGCTGTGATGTAAGTACATCTCCAGGGTATTTAATACGCTCTTGACAAGCGACCCTTTAACGCATCTTCCTGATATTGCCATAAAATACCGCCCGCCATAACATGCCTCGCAGGGTTTGCCATGAGACTGAAGATGATAGGATGCGCATACCATCTTATAATCATGGAGCGTCATGATTACCGGCACCCTTCTCTTTTTGAGCACGTGCAGAATAGAAGGGGAAATATGATGATAAATATTGTGAAGATGGGCAATGTCGACAGGATAGTCGTCCAGCAAACGGGAGATACGTTTCTTTGCCGTAAAAGAATAAATAATCCTGCCAGCGGTTCTTATCTGATCCACGATATCAGGACTGTTCCTGTCTGCGCTTAATTCAGCGTACGGCATAAAGTAATCGCCGGTAACACACGGGAGATTCTGAGGGTGACACATGGAAAAAAACACAGAACGGTGACCTTTTGATTCAAGAAGACTGGCGGTGTTTATATAGACAGCCTCTGCACCGCCCCTTACATAATGAAATTTATTTATATGAAGGATATTCATAACTGTTATTTTATCCAGCCAATTTTTGTTCAACTGTAAGCTGGTTTAAGGGAATCTCCGCGCCATATATCGTATAACCCGCTAAATAAAACGAAAATTCCTGTACAATTAAATCAGACCTTCGGCGGCTGGTATTTGGTTAACCCCGACACTTTACCTCCCCGTAAAGGGGGCAGGCTTCCCGGATCTGTAGCGCAGACTTCCAGCCTGCCTGAAGCAAAATAAAAGAAAACGCGACAATTTAGTTTTTTGAAAACATTAAGAGTCATAAACGTCTTAGCGGTAATTATGTAGAGGCAATTCATGAATTACCTCTACAGCGCATGTTAACCGCATCATCGCTTGAATTTTTCAAAAAACTAAACTGTCGCAAGAAAATCGGCAGAACGGGAGCCCACGCCTCTTTTTAAGCAAGCATTGCTTAACTTAACGCGTATGGGATTATGGGGGTAAATACCAGTCCACCCCCTTACACCCACCGGCGGGGAACTGTCGTTTGACCTGCCCAGCGAGGGGGATTAAGGAAATTTGTTTACTTTTGCCGCTGGCTGTATTTATATGGCTCTCCGACGATGATCCCGTTCCCCTGGGTAGTCAGATATATCTTTCCTTTGCTATGCGGATCAATCGCTAGACTGGTAACCTTTAAAGAGATAGCGGATAAATCATCGTTGTGGACGGCGAGCCAGGTGTGTCCGCCGTCGGCGCTTTTGTAGACGCCAGGCACAAATCCCCCGATATCCTCGTCTCCCACACCGGGAACAGACGCTATGTACAGGGAACCATCGGCGGTATCAATACTCATTGCGCCGCCGTGAAGCATATAAGGCGGCGTAACCTTCTTCCATTTCTTCCCGCCGTCGGTGGTCTTGTAAACCCCGTGTTTTCTTAATCCAGCATATACAACATCCGGATTAACGGGATCAACGGCCAACCCCCCAACGAACTGATCCATCCCCTTTATCCCATCCTGCGGTAAATCCTTGCTGATAATCTGCCAGTTTTTTCCCGAGTCGATGGTTTTATATATCCCGTTCCCTTTATCCAGGACATACATAACATTATTATTTTTGGGATGAATTGCAATTACATTGTCCGTAGTGGAGAAAACAGTATCGCCGCCCAGGTTTGTTCTTTCCCAGTTCTTCCCTCCGTTCACTGTTTTGTATAGTCCTCTTTCCTTTACAGCGGCGAACACAGTATGAAAATTCAGAGGATCAATAGCCAGAGCGGTCACCGCAGCGACAGGGAGACCTGTATTTGCCGCCTGCCAGCTTTCTCCGCCGTCCGTACTTTTAAAAACCGCGCCGCTGTTTATCCCGCTGGCGCCTCCTCCCAGATAGATAACTGGAGGTTCATGACGCGGATCAATGGCAAAACACAGGCCGTTTTTCACTTTATAGGCATTCCATATATCCCTGTCCTCTTTTGCATCCCAGCTCCCCAGACCTTTTAATGACCGGTCAAAGGTCTTTCCGCCGTCTGCTGACCGGAAAAATATCCAGTCCGTATTCCCCACAAAAAACAGACCCGGCCTCTTTGGATCGAAAATTATCTGGTTCATACATGTGGCCTCCAGTCCTTTTACCTTTGGACGCCATGTTAAGCCGCCATCGTCGCTCCTCCATATTCCCGATCTGCCCGAGACGTATATGCGATCGCTGTCCACCGGATCGACTGACAGGCAATTTGCAAAATAACCGTCATTCCCAGGCCAATTAGTCTTCTTAATCCACCACCCGTCCGGATAGATATTTTTATTGTTTCCGGTGAGTTTTATCCAGACATCCCCGCCGTTCACGCTTTTGTAGATCTGCCCTTTTCGTTCTCCTGACCCTGCATAGATCACCCCTGGTTTTTTCGTGTCAACAGCTAATGAAACATATTTTATATTGTTCAGACGCATCCTGGCGGACAACAACCCCTCAAGTCCATTATTTTTCTCAATCCAGGTGTTGCCTCCGTTAACCGACTTCATTATTCCCGCCGCGCCGCAGGCCGCATACAGAATGGCATTATCAGAAAGATCCATAGCCAGTTGATGTACATCGTCAATGCCAGCGCCTATCTGTTTCCACGTATCACCCCCGTCGGCGCTTTTATAAATCCCCCCCTGGAAATGTTCGCCTTCTTCCCTTCCCGCAACTGACGAAACATACAGTGTCTTTGAGTCAGCGCGGTCTATGACTATTGACGTTATCCGCTTACCTTCCAGACCTTTTCTTAGCCAGGTATTTCCGCCGTTGGTAGATTTGAAGATACCGTCCTTATAACTTCCTGCATACAGAGTTTTCGGATCAAAAGGATCGATAACGATCAATCCTTTCCCCCGGGGACGGCTTACCCCATTCCTTTCAAACCTTACCTTTCTGGTCAGAAGCTGCCAGGATTTGCCATCGTCTGCGCTTTTGAATATTCCGCCCCTTCGCGGCGACTTGCCGACGCCAAGATACAGGGTTCCGTATTTCGGGTCAATTGTCAGCGCCGCAGCCAGCCTGTCTGTGGGCCACTGCAGTCCTTTATTAACCGGTATCCATGAGTCTCCATAATCTGTGCTTTTGTAAACGCCTCCAACGTCTATGCCAGCGTACACAACGTTGGGTTCTTTCTGATTGATAATTACGAAATTCGTAAACCCCCCGCCATTTACATGAAGCGGTTTCCACTTATAAATAATATCCTGGCCTGGTGAAACAGTTTCTCCCGCAATATCGGCAGAGGCGCAGAAAAAAGACAGAAGGCAGAAAAAGAGAATGCGCGCTGTGTTGTTTAATTTATCCATGACGTTAAATCCCTCTGTATCAAATCCTGCAACTTTAAAATATCCTCTTTGTATATCTCCTTCAGAAATTTTCTATGAGAACTATCCAGCTGAGGTTTCCGGGAGAAGGCGTCGATAATCCTGTTCCTTATTTTTTGTCTGACCTCTTTTGGCGCCAGCGCTTTAAATATCCATTTAAACAAATTTGGTTTATATATAAGCTTGCTTAACAGTCTGTTTTCCGAATTCAACGAAACATTGTATTTCACGCCGGTCTCTATGTTAAATGAGGTATCCACGCCCAGAAATTCAAGGACATTTTGAACAAACTTCCGTGAATTTGCCTCCAGGTCTTCAAACAGATACACGCAAACATGACGAAAATTATCTTTATATGATTTGACCTGCCGATAATAAAAACCGTAGTCAATATAATTATAATACTCTGGCAACTGGCGTAACTTCCATTTTTCAATCACCTCTCCGAAAGACATATCCAGACCGCGGGCGCTGTCAGTCAGATAATGGGAAAACGCCCTTTCCGCCGGATCGCGGAGTATGATAATAATCTTCAATTTCTCCCAGCCAGGATGGTATTTTTTTATATTCCGTATTGTCTCCTCATATGAATAAAGATAGGTAGTTGACGCCTCGCCTGCCACCTGTGAACCGCCTGCCCCGCTAAATAAATCCGTATAGATAGAAAAATCAGATACGATATCCAGTCGGTTATACATATCAACTTTGTCCCTGTTCAATCCGGCAAAGGTGAAAAAACACGGCTCCTTGTTCGCAGACATGAATATCTGCGGATGCTGTTGTAAATATGCGTAGAGGGAGGTAGTCCCGCTCTTCGCGGCGCCAACGATTAAAAAATCGGGCAATTTCGCCTCTACTCCATCGATCTTAACCTGCATCTGATAAATTCCGTTTCTCTTCCTCCCGCATATTAGCCGCTATTATAAGGCCGGCAAAGGTCGAAAAATAGTATTGATAGTTAATCTTCCATACCATATGGGTAAAGAAACAAATTATCACATAGGCAAAAAGTATGGAAATAAAGACCTGCGCGAGATTTTTTGCATAAAGGTCGTTTGCTTTCCGGAGCAATTTAAAAGATTCCTGAAAAAGTTTCCCGATAAACAAACAATAGACAAACAACCCGCAGATTCCAGTATTCATCAATAACGTCATGTAATTATTATGTTCCTCAATAACTTCCTGTGTATAATTCAGGCTTGATACAGCCACTTTAACGTCAAAACCATTGCCCAGCAGCTTTTCTATAAATGTACTTTTGTAAAGAAAATAATGCAGATTGCCCTGCCATATGCCAATCCTGCCGCTCAATAACTGAGGGTCTATGCCAAAAAAACCCCTGCTATTTAAACTCTCCAGAATTACTGATAAATCTCCAAACCGGTCCCTGACGTCTGAACTTAAGATAACTATCAGACCGAACATACACATGAGGGGCAAGATGATTTTGAAATTTTTTCTGAGCAGATTCCAGGCGAACAGCAGAACGGCTATCCCTATCCATACATTCCTGGTATAGGTCTTATAGATGCAAAAAAGGAGTATCGCCATAAAAATGAGCCAGAATAGTTTCCTTGACCGTTGGGCTGATGTGGAGTAAAAAAAGAGGCAGACGGGAAAGACAGTAAACAGGTAATAGGAAAAGAGGTTCGTATAGGCGCCAACGGTTGAATAGCGCTCATACCCGCTCATTACGGTATGTGTTCCCTGCAGGTAATTTTTTATAAACAGAACAAAAGGGACCAGAAAGGCGGCAATAGTACACCAGCAGACGGCGTCCGCCGTTTTTTTAAATAATTTATTTCCCATAGCAAGCACTATTAAAACGGTTACGTTAATAATCAGGATGGGCTGGAGCAATTTTAGCCATGAGGCAAAACCTTCCATCAAATTCTGGCTGAAAAAAACGGGAAGGATACATAGTGCAATAAACGTTCCATAGATTTTATTTATACCCAGGCGGATGATACTAAGATCTGAAAAGACAATATACCACAAAAAGAAAAGGGTAACGACCACAGCCAGGTACTGGGTAACTTTAAAACTTCCTGTCGTTTCAACACTGTAAAAAATATCAACGATCCCCCTGCTCGCCAGAATAAAATAGAAGGCGTACTGTATCCGCGTAAAAAATATAATTGCAAAAAATCCCACTGCAAGAAACGCAACCGCTTTTATATCATACTGTATAATAGTAACGCCAAATATCAGCGATATGAAAACGGCTAGAACCAGATTAACAGTTTTTTCGTTTGGCGCTTTTATTGCGAGCATAGGTTGTTGTATTGTCCTGAATAAAATGGCAGAAAATAAAAGGCAAAGAATGTTTTCTTCGCAATTTTTATCCCTGCAGGCCCTTCTCCAGGGTTCTTTTCATGAATAGTACCTGCATTAACCTTTGCGGTATACCGACTGATAAGCCCTTAAGCATAAATGCGATATCAGACATACTCATCCTGCCCTTTTCAATTTCATAGTTGTATTTCCGCAGGTAATGCCCGGCTAACAGGTTAAATATACTTATTTCACGGGGCGTCAGTCTCTTTTTCCATTTCGCAGTATTACCTTTGTCCAAGGGTTTGAATATTAATTCCGAATGGTGTGGAATGGTATACTTATGGCTGGTTTTATAAAAATCCATCATGCCAGGTTCGTAATCAATCTCCAGGACAGAACAAACGGATTTTATTATAACTTCGGGGTTACTCACCAAATCCTCGTAACGGATTGTTATGCGATTATTCGGCGGGATTCTTTTTAGAGATTTTTCAATTTTATACAATTTAATACTCCAATCCAGGGCGACAAACGCCACATTGTTTTTCCCAGGATCCATTTTGCGCCAGCTGTCAAACATATCTCTTCCATCCCTAACGATATGGATAAATTTGGCATGAGGGTACAAACTAAACAAAATATCGATTTTTCTGAAAAAGGAAATCGTTTTATTACCCCAAATACTTTTATTTTCACTAAGGCACATACCTGAAAATATAAAATCCATCAAGTCCTTCAGTCTTATTTCCTCCTGCTGAAAGAGTTGGGACAAAAAGAACCTGTAATTACCATCGATATATGTCCCCTTGAACAATGAATTTGATCTAATATTCTCATCAAAAGCCCGCAGGGAATTACCTGAAATAGTGCTCTTAAGATATCTTTTTTTTAAAAAGGGCATCAAAAAAAAAGATTCTCTCGGTATAAATATCTGGGAATGGCTGTTTAGTATCAGACGAAGCAAGGTAGTTCCTGATCTCTGCGTTCCTACAATAAAAAACTGTTTTTTTACTGGTTCCATAATTTTAGACGACAAATAAATTTTAAAAATCGTAGCAGTCTAGTTTTTTGAAAAATTCCAGCAATGATGCGGTTATCATGTATTGTAGCAGCAATTCATAAATTGCCTCTACATAGTTTACCGCTAAGACGTTTACAACTCCCGATGTTTTCAAAAAACTAAATTGTCACTAAAAATCTTATTTCAGCCAATGCGATAGATCCCTGCGGATTAACGCCTGTAATTTCAGGATATCTTCCCGATAAACGTCTTTGAGATAGTTGCGTGTTTCCGGTTTCATTTCAACCTTCTCCAGATTGCCTGACCGTAAATTATTTACCAGTTTATACAGCGATTCCTGGAGTGAAAAAAACGTGCAGATCTTCTTTATAGTGCTCTTCAGCCTGCCGGGCCTCGTTAAAAGGTTATGGTATATTTTATTCCTGGGAACGCCGGAAATATTGTATTTAACGTGGGTATCGGGAACAAAGGAACTATCAACCCCCAAAAACTCATATAAATCCTTTACCACGCCTGCCGTGTCCTGTCTTAAATCATCATATAAGTAAACCTTGACATGAGTAAAATTTTGCAGATATGCGCGCACCTGATTATAATAGAAGCCTACACGCGTGTAATGCCAGCCGAACGCCCAATTATCCCTCACTCTTTCTTCTTCCGCCTTTAAAGCGTCTTCAAAGGACAAAGACTCCCGCAAGCGGTCTGTAAACATTACATACTGGGAAAATGCCCTGTCTATCGGATTTCTCAGGATGATGACGATCTTTATATCTCCCAGATACTTCTTTATAACAGGAATAGCGCCTTCATAAAAATAGAGGCTATCGATACTTGCCTCCCCTATCGCTTTTTCATCTTTCACTTTGCTGAACAACGTCTTATATTCGTCAAACGTTTTTATAATTCCTTTTTCTGTCCTGCTGTCGCCAATTCCCCTTAGAGGAAATTTTATAAATTGCGCGGTTATAAATTTTGGCTCCTTCACAGGGCTCATGTATACTTCAGGGTGCTGATTTAAGTAAAGATACAGTGAAGTAGTGCCGCTCTTTGCCGCGCCCGCTATGAGAAAATTAGGTAATTTTACACTCATCTCCGGCTTTCCGCCTTATTTACATATTACTCAGATTCTATTGCAACCAGTGAGACAAATCTTTGTTAATGAGACCCTGCAGTTTCAGGATATCGTCCCGATATAAATTCACAAGATATTCACGGGTCTCCGGTTTCATTTTTATCTTCTCCAGATTTCTCTTCCTGAAATTTTCCAGAAATACCTGCATTTTTGTATCCGGGAAAAAGACTTTTGCCAAGCGCATTAACGGAGACTTCAACAGTCTGAGATTGACGAGTATGTTGTGAACAAATTTGTTTTTTGGAACCCCTCCGACGTTGTATTGAACATCTGTATTCAATGGGAATGACGTGTCCACTGATAAAAACGCATACACATCTTTCATAAGAACTGATGGATTTGCCAATAACTCATCGTACAAGTAAACCCTGACCTGACTAAAATTCTCCATGTATGCCTTTACCTGGTTATAATAGAAGCCCACACTTTTATAATGCCAGCCACAGCCATACGTTAAGGCCATATTCTTTCTTTTATCTTCAGCTAACAGGGCGTCTTCAAACGATAGACGCTCTCCGCTGTTTCTCACACGCATTTGATAATCGGAAAATGCCCTGTCCACAGGATTCCTTAATATAATAATTATCTTCACATCGCCTAAATAATCCAGTATATACCGAATGGTATTTTCATAATAATAAAGGTACGCAGGAGTAGCCTCTCCTATGGCTTTTTCGTCCCTGACATTTTTGAACAGTTTTTTGTAGTCATCAAAATTTTCTATAATCTGGCTTCTTCTTTTTGGTGGAAGTTCGAGAAATTGAGCTATGAAAAATCCAGGTTCTTTTATGGGGCTCATATAAACCTCGGGATGCTGATTCAGATAGTAATATAGGGACGTTGTTCCGCTCTTTGCCGCCCCAACAATTAAAAAATTTGGTAATTTTGCTTCCATTCAGTAAAAACTACCGAATAATATCGGCAGATATTGTTCATTAATTTAGAAAAAATCCTCACGCATAATCTATACATGAGAAGCGCGTTTTGTCAACCCGACCTTTTTCGTTATCGCATGAAAAATAAATCTGTCCTCGTCGCTTATTCCCTTCAGGACAAAACCAACGGCAAAGATAACCAAAACAATAAGGATATTTGCGACAAGCTTTACTAACAGCGCATGATTCAGCAGGAAATTATTTATCAGCAGATATTCGTCTATGAGAAAATAGGCATCCATCAGATAAAGCACAACGACTGCAACCGTCCCGCTTACCATCCCCTGAATATAGTTCCTGTTGTACGGATGCATCTTATAGATAAGATAAACCTCAAGCAGCCTGATGAGGTTCATTACGCTCAGGGAGACGCCTGTAGCAACGGCGGCGCCGAAACTGCCGTATTTTGGTATTAGAAGATAATTTAATACAATACTTAAAAAAAGCGTTGCAAAAGTGTTTATCATCTCCAGATGCTGTTTGCCCGTCATCGAAAGTGTAAACGCCACGCCGCCGGTTACACAGTTGATAAACTGGGCGATTGCCAGTATTATTAAAACCGATGCGCCATCTTCAATATAGCCTGAGCCAAAGAGCGCCATCACTTCCCGTGAAGAAAAGACGAGTATCAGACTGATTGGCAGCGTCAGGACAAAGACCCATCGGGTGGTCGTCTTAAAGATCCTTTCCATCCGTTCCCTCTGACCAAGGTAATGGAGTTCTGCAACGGCCGGGGCATAGATAGCGCCGGATGCCGATAAAATCAGCACCAGGAAAACCGGAATCTGGGATGCGGCGCGATATATGGCCACTTCGGCTGGGGTATTCATAAATCCCAGCATAATCACCGCCGTCCACTGAATAAGAAATGATATAAAACCGGTAAACAGGAGGGGGGCGGAGTAATGTATCAGCTTTTTAATTTCATAGACCGGTTTTACCGCCCTTTCCTTTATCGCTGAAAATTGCCTGGAAAGAAAAAATATGCCAGCGGCGAGGGCTACGACGTGTGAGATAACAAAGGCATTGATAACCCAGTAAATTCCAAAACCCAGCCAGATAAAGATCATTACACAGGCAATATTTACGCCCGGCTGGATAATATCTTTAATATACACCGAATACTTGGTTGTGTGAAACCCCCGCGAACTCATGGCGACAACCCCCATCGCGGCCATAAACGGCGTACAGAGGGAAAACATCTTTATGCTGCCGGTTACCGCCGGATTACGAAAAAAGGTTGTGGCTATAAAGCCTGCAAACAAATAGATAGGACAGCCGATCAGTATTCCATTGAGAAAAGAAATGAGGGGGGCGGTGATTAAAATTCCTTTAACCCTTCCCCGGTCTTCCTTACGGTACATAGAAATAAATCGCATAGCCCCGTTGGAAAGGCCAAGTCGCGCAATGAGTTCCGTAAGCCTCAGGACGGTAAATCCGAGGATATATAAGCCAAATACCTCCTTGTCGAAAAAACGGGCTATAATGACCTGGCTTACCAGCAGGAACAGTCTTCCGATTATGCTCCCGACAAGCGTGATTCCCGCCCCTTTGGCGACTTTTTTTATGTCTTTTTCAGAATCTTTGGAAATACTCTCAGAAGCCATTGTTATCGCAACTCATAACCCGTTATGATAAATGAAAACACCCGTCGTCACTTTTTGTTATTGTAACAATTTGGTTTTTGAAAACATTAATAGTTGTAAATGTCTTATTGTTAATTATGTAGAGGCAATTCATGAATTGCCTCTACAATGCATGGCAAGCGCATACCACCCTGTGTCCCCCCGTTTACGGGGAGACACAAGGGGGTACTGGAATTTTTCAAAAAAACTAAACCGCTACCTGCTATTAAAAAAGAGCTGATCTACCTTAATATCATTGCCGCCTGCACCACCTGTGAAAATCATCCTCATGGCAGAGACGCGATTCCACGACGGGACACCTTCTTCTACGATAAAATCAGACATATTCAGGCTGATTCTGGTCCAACTGGCATCGTTTAAAGGCAAACGGCTGTTATGTACAAATCTGTTGTTCCAGTTAGGAGCAAGAATCCGTATCGCTGAAAGTCTTTCGCCGGCGCCGTCCGCAAATACCTGAAAATCCAATGATGTACTAAGCTGATTTATCGTCAGGGGGAAAGGAAACCGCAGCGCCAGTGTCGTCCATCCTGTACCTATCCTTGTTGAACTTATACTACTTGCGCCCGCGATATAATTGGAAAAGTCAGGAACAGGATTTGCGCCATTTCCAGCCACTGACCACAGGGTAATATTGTCGGCCTCAGTCCATTCATCCCGATCGGGTTCTATAACCAGTATTTCCTGATTTGCAGAAATTTGTTTCATTGTCTGCACAATACCGCTCGGCCAAAATACCGTAACATCATCCACAACGCTCACATTCCCCAGGCCGAAATGCAGCGGAGACACTCCCTGCGAATACACCTCCCCTCCGTTTCCGTTTAACTGTCTGCTTTGAATCCCGACGGCAGTCCTTAGGACAACCCTTGCGCCAATGCCGGAACGATTGCTTTTCGTTCCTGCAAGTTTAAACTTTATCCAGTTATTGTTGTTTCCAGGGTTTCTGTACAGGAGCGTCCTCCCGTTTGCCAGGCGATACCCCCAGCCAAAACCATTGGATAGTAAGAGGTCCAACATTCCGTCATTATTAAAATCTCCCCAGGCAGCGCCATAATGCCGGCCAACGGCATTTACTGCAGCGCCGACTCCCGCCGACGCTGTAATGTCTTCAAATTTACCGTTTCCCAGGTTGCGATACAGGGTGCTGGTCCTGTTTCCCAATACGTCGCCGGCGTCGGTAACGTATAAATCCAGGTAACCGTCATTATCAAAGTCTCCCCACGCCGCCCCCGTATTGTTTCCTATATGACCGGCAAATGACTCCTCGGTCACATCAGTGAATGTCCCGTTTCCGTTGTTGCGGTAAAGAAAACTCTTAAAATTTGTAGTCAGCCCGCCGCTGTTGGAAGTCACGTTAGAAAAAACGCCGTTTGATACAATATGCCCTGAAAAACCAGGACCGAGGGCATTGTTGTCTTTGGTCCATTGTACATGCCAGATGCTGCCGGTATTTTCCTTCCAGATAAAAAAACCGAAGTCCCTTCCGGCGACAACGTCAGGCCGTCCTGTAGTTTCTGAGGAATTCAGCGTAAAAACGCCTGAAGAAGGATTCCTTTTATCGCTTCCAATGAATATAAGGGACGCAATATTATTCTGTCCGCCGCTTATGTAAAGATCAAAAGTGATTTGAGTATTGGGGCTGCACTGGAAAACTATTTCTCCCGGATCGGTAAAATTTATATAAGAAAAATCAATCCGCGTTTCATTCCAAAACAGCGATCGGTAGTAGTCATTCGTGCCTTTCGAGACAAAAAGATCAATAAATCCGTCATTGTTGTAGTCTCCCCATGCCAGACCACGACACGAACCTCTTTTCCCTTCAAAAGAGCTATTCAGGCTGAACGTTCCGTCTCTGTTATTGTGATATAATCTGTCTACCGATGCATTTGTGCCAACGGCCAGATCCATGTAGCCGTCATTGTCGTAGTCAGCAAAGGATATTACAGTATCAAATGCATTTGTCAGCCCGGTTGAACCTGTAACGGAGACAAAGGCGCCCGATCCGTTATTCTTGTATACATCGCCGCCCATCCCGCTTGCGCGGGCTATTACCAGGTCCAGATGCCCGTCGTTGTCGTAGTCTACCCAATTTATGGCACGAACAAATTCAAGGCCAGCCAGACCAGCCTGAGCAGTAACGTCAGTAAATAAGCCTGAACCATTGCCTTTGTACAACTGGCTTGCCAGAAGCGACCCGCTCCCGCCATTGTTGCCTGTGCCAACAAATATATCCAGATTGCCGTCATTATCATAATCCCCCATGGCAAGCCCGTGGCGGTCAATTCCACGGCCAACGGCTATTCCTGTTGTCGCCGAGATGTTCCGGAATGTTTCATTTCCGTTATTTTGATATATGGTAAGCGACATATTATGGTGCGGGTCGGCAATATCCAGATTCCCATCATTATCAATATCTCCCAGGACAGGGTTTCCAAAAGCCTGCTGCATGGTTCGCAATAACCCTGCGCTTGGGGAAATATCCTGAAACAGAACGGGGCTCGCTACATTCGACTGCGGCGTTGCGGCGACTACATCCGACGCAGTGCCTTCGCCGGAAGAGTTTACAGCAGTAACCGCAAAATAATAGGTAACGCCGTTATTAAGGCCTGTAACCTGATAGGGCGATATGACATTGGTCATCTGCATTCCCAGTTTTGTTATATAATTAGAGTTGTTTATTCCAGGATGTCTTGAAAGATATAAATTGTAACTGTTTGCATTGGGGACACTATCCCAGGATAAGAGTGCCCTGCCGCTATCTGCGGTTACCCTCAAATTCATCGGTATACCAGGCACCTGCCCATAAGTCTTCGCGCCCTCAATACTAAAATATCCTATAATCGTCAGTGCGGTCAATAATGCCAATTTCTTCATAGATTATCTCCATTCTTACACACACTAAATTATACTTAAAAGTGGCGGAATCGGGTCTTCGGCAACTTCTCCCACCCCTTACAAGGGGATTATATGGGGGTAATCGAAATTCATTGATATTAAATCAGGCTGCTGTGGCAGCGACTTTTCAGACCACAGCAAATACCAGACAAACGACCTCACCTTTGGTAATGGGATTTCCCAGGTCCCTTTTAGAAAGTAGAGATACAGATGAGTTGTATCGCGCCGAAAGATGGAATTTACCAGATATCCACGTTCAATCTGGAGCATTTGAACCAGCGAAGAACACATGTTTGCATAAGTTTGACGGAACACACACTTGCCCATTACAGGCCGGCCAGACAGGGGCGCCTGTTCTGCCGGTAGAGTGAAGATAGGAAGCGACATCAGAGATTGCATAATTTGTGACATCCTTACCGCTTATGACTGCCGCCACATAGACTTTTATGGCAACTTCCAATATAAAAAATCAGAGAATCACCACAGCCATAAACAAAAAGCCCTACTGCGGACTATTTCAGAAAAAGCTTCGGCAGTAAGGCTATCTTTCAGTAAACCGATGAACCGTTTAAACGGCTTATCAAGACCCTTTTACTTTGCGTCCCCTGATCGCCCAGGGTTTGCCATTATCGTAATACCCGTATCTTAAAAATTTTTCTTTTATCTTATCACAATAACATACTCTGTTTCAATATCAATTTTTGATTTCTACACTTCGCTGGTTTTTGAAAAGCCTGTTGACAACGGGAGAAAATTCCCACGAAGGCCCTTTAAATCCCATACGCCTCATCATCCTTAATATTTCCTTTGACGTCTTCTTGTGAACGCCTTCAAAGATGAACTCAGGGTACTTTTGGGCAAAATCACGTATAGTCTCTTCGACATTTTCTCCAAGCCCCTTTGAGATATAAAAATGGGGGATTAAAAGGTTTTTCAGGTCGTACCCCTCTTCAATGGCAATTCTTTCCAGCGGCGTGTCGGGATAAATGCGTATGCCGGTTGCAACAATTACCGCCGTTGGCTTAAGCTCTCTCATTACATCCAGACTCTCCGTGACCGTCTCCCTGGTTTCTCCGGGGCCTCCCAGCAGCAGGTAATGGCACGTTTTTATCCCTGCGTCCGCGCACAATTTGTGCGACCTCTTCAGTGTCTTTACTGTAAAGTTCTTTCCTAAATTCTTCAGTATCCGGTCGCATGCGGCCTCAGTTCCAAACTCCACCCCTGAGCAGCCGGATTCCTTTACCAGGGAAACCAATTCCTGTGTCATAAAAGCTGGATTAAAAAAACCTGTCCACCCGATCTTTACCCCGCGGTTTATTATTTCCCTGCAAATAGCGGATGCGTGTTCAATAGGGTAATTAAAGACGTTATCAATGAAAAATACATAGTCGATGCCAAATTCATTTTTTAGCATTTCAATTTCGTCCACAACTTTTTTTGGGTCGCGCAGCCTTGCAGTTTCTCCCTCAATCAGGGGATATGTACAATAGATGCACTTAAATTCACAACCTCTTTTGGACTGAATAGGGGCGACGCTCCCCTCATCAAAATATCTCTTCAAATCGAGAAGATTCCGCGCGGGCGCTAATCCGTCGAAACCATACGAGGTAATCGTTGCCGCATTTTTCAGATAATGTCCGTTTTGCCGGTAAACAATCCCTTCCACGTTTTCAATTGTATCGTTCTTTTCCATCGCCGACGCCAGATCGCATATTGCTTTTTCGCCATTTCCGGCTATCCCCAGATCCACCTCTAAATATTCCAGGATTTCTTCCGGCATTACTGAAAAACCGGAACCTCCGACAACCAGCCTGGCTGGGCTGTTTTCTTTGCAGCAATTAACGATTTCTTTTATCTTTGGAAGATAGAACTCCATGTTGGGATAGAAGCAATTATCGATATTTCTCATGGAAATACCGATAATATCCGGTTTAAATTCGCTCACCGTCGTGATAATTTCTTTTTTCACATCTTCGATGAAATTGAGGTCTAAAAATTTAACATGGTAACCTCTTTCCCTTAACGCCGTCGCTACATACATAGCTCCAATCGGTTGAACGGGATACGGATGTTTTTCCTGATTTACTGCAATGAGAAGAATTTTCATAATTTGACCTCCGCTTTCCTCATGGCTTTGATTACCCTCCTGATATTTTCGACTGTGTCTTCACCTGAAACCGTATTGCGATGACTGAGAATCCCGCGGTAAAGGGGTTCCAGACCGCCATACAATTTTGCAAACTCTAAATAAAACTCCTTTAAAGAAAGTTTTGTTGTCGGCAACACCGTATGCAAAAGGTCCCAGAGGTCGTAATCATCAACGATGATTTTGTTCTTCGTCTTTTCATGCAATGGAGTTCCGGGAAATGGCGTAAGGATACAAAAAATAGGCATTTCCAGTCCCTGGGTTTTTACATATTCACTGAGATTTTCAAAGTCCTTTCTGTCGTAGTCCTGAGCGACAACAAACATGGAATTGATCTCTATATTGTTCTGTTTTAAAATGGAAATTGCCTGGTTGTTGTCATCCAGGGTAGCGTCTTTTCTGAAGTCTACGAGGTCCCTTTCACGGGGCGATTCTAATCCCAAAAGGACCCTTTTCAATCCTATCTCAGCCCATTTTTCGATAATGTCGGGCCTTTTTCTGACAGATGTTGACCGTGTCATAAAAAAATACTGCTTCCTTATACCTTCTTTTTTGATAAGATCAGCAATTTTACTCATCCGCTCCATATCGATGAGGGCCTCATCGTCCGAAAAAAAGATATTTTCCTCCTGTATTGTTTTAAGCTCCGACACAAAAGACTCCGGGGTTCTGCTAAGATACTTGCTGTTTGTCATAGGCCAGAGACAGCAAAAATCGCACCTGAAAGGACAACTGTAAGAGCCCCTGATAGTGGCAAGCGGTTTCATCCATTTGTCAAAATATTCTTTCCTGTACCGGGCCGTAAGGGTTCTGTCTGGGAAATTGTACGAGTCGAGATGAGGCCAGGGTCTGGGCTCATTTTTTATCAGGTCATTTTCTGAGCGAAAGGCAATTCCAGTAATGGAACTAAAACCAGCACCCTTTTCAAAGGACTCCACCACATCCCTGAAAGTAAATATTCCTTCACCGATAACAATGACATCGATATTGCGGTCATTGAAGTCATTAGGGGCCAGGGACGCGTGGTATCCACCCACAACAATTAATATCTCAGGGTTGAAAGATTTTGCCATTTGAGATAGTTTTTTGACACTATTAACGTCCACGGTAAAGGCAGTCATTGCAATAACGTCCGGCTGGAATCTTTCCAACGTCTCCTGGAAATCGCCGCCCATCCTCATGTCAAGGATTTCAACATCGTGATTTTCCTGAACTGCGGAGGCAAGATACTCACCCCACAACGGTTCCGTCTTAAAGATAAGGTCGCCTCCCAAAACCTTCGGGTTTGTAGCTGGTTGTACTATCAATACCTTCATTTTTACTATCCTCCTGTTTTAATTTTTATCATGCCGAGATTCCGAAGGCAGTCAGTCAAGTTAAGACAGGCGCCCGATCGCCAGCATAAGTTGTCTCCTGCCAAAGACATTGAAATTCATTGAAGTTTAGTTTTTTGAAAAATTCCAGTACCCCCTATAATCCCCCCGCCGTAAACTTGGGGACACATGGGAGGAATGTGCTATAGCGGCAATTCATGAATCGCCGCTGCATAATTACTGCCAGGACGTTTACGACTCTCGGTGTTTTAAAAAAACTAAATTGCTACAAAATTCTTCACATCAGGGTTTAACGCCCGTCACTATCCTGTTCGGCCCGGCAAGAGGTCTTATGCTGATGTCTCGAAAACCTGCCGTATCAAGCCAGCGGGTATATTGGCCTTCTGTATAATTAGCGCCCCCCTGTGTGTCCAGAAGCAAGGTTAAGGACATTAACGCGGCATACAACGGTTCCGTACCGTCGCTGTTCAGGACCATGTCGCTGATGATTACTGCGCCCTTCGAAGGAAGGGATTCAAAGGTTTTTTTCATCAGGAGCTCAATCTTTGCCTCCTCCCAGTCGTGAAGAAGATTGGAGAAGAGTATGATATCCACACCCTGTGGAAAACTATCCTTAAAGAAATCTCCCGGAACGGTCGCAATTCTATGGGAAAGGCCTTCTTTTGCAATATTCTCGGCAGCGATTTTGCATACCGGCGGGAGGTCAAAGATCGTTGCGTTTACGTGTGTGTGCCTTTTCACAATGGCAATTGAATACGCCCCTGATCCGCCGCCCACATCCAGGAGGCGATGGTACGGGGCAAAGTCAAATATCTGCGCCAGAGAACTGGCAGGCCAGTACGCCAGGGCATGTAGACCACGAAAGAACGCGTACATCTCCTCCCTGTTTTTGGTCATTTCTTCAAAAAGATCTCCGTTTTCTCCTGGATAAGCCTGTGGTTTGTTCGTCCTGACGGCGTCTCCAAGTCTGTCCCACAATCTGTAGCTTCTCCTGTCCAGCACCTGGAAAGCCTCCCCGATATACATGGGTTTACCTTTTACGAGAAACATCTCCGCTGTAGAGGAGTTTGAGTAAAGTCCGCCGTTTTTCTCAAGAAGCCCCAGGGATACACAGGCATTCAGGAGCATCTCCACCGGTCTTTGCTCAAGCCCGAGGTCGCGGGCTACTGTCTGCGCATTTTTTCTGGCGCGCGACAGGACAGAAAAAATACCAAGGTCTGTTGAAACAAAAAGCGCTTTCGATTTGCAGTAAGAAGACGCCGTGTCCAGGAGATAACCCAGACCTCCGGGTTTTTTATTTTCTAAAGAAGACATGCCACACCCCTTTGATTTTTACTGATTTCCGATTCATATTGCAGAGCGAGCCACTCCGCTGTTTTCTCTATTACAGTCTTTTCAGCTTCCAGCGAGGTAAAGGTATGGTCTCCCTTTGGTATAATCTGGTATTCCCAGAAAGGATTTTTTATACCGGACAGTTCACGAAATCTCTCTTCAAAATCCTTTATAATAGGGTCGTTTCCACCGTAGATAAAAAGCGCCTTTCGCCCGGAAGAAGAAAATGATTTAAATATATCAGAAAACTCATGGTACTGACATGCTTCGCCAGATTCCGATCCTCCAAAAAGCAAACGACGGAACGCGTTCGTGACAACCGGAATTAATTCTCCAGCCCCGTGGGAGGAAAGATATTTCCTCCACTGTTTTATATTTAAACTTTTTTCCATCCATTGTTGTAACTGATGTCTTATATCTTTCCTGCTTAACGATCGGGAAAAATGCCTGCCCGTTGCACTATTCAGCGGGGCATAAAAGGGAAGCGACCAAAGGACAACGGAATCGATACGGACGTCGCGGACCGCAGTTTTGACTGCATTCCTTGCCCCGGCACACAATCCCAGAAGGACAACCTTTTCCACCATTTCATTTCGCAATAGGAAGTCCACTGCCCTCATTGTATCCTCAACATCAAAGCAATCAAAATGAGGATTACGTATTTCCCCCTGGCTATCCCCGATCCCGCTAAAATCCATTCGCAGACTGGATATACCCCGCAGACTGAATTCCCGCGCTGCCTTTACGTAAATCCTGTGAGGACCCGTCCTGTACTGAAGACCGGAGTTTAAAAAAATAACCCCTGCGTTACCGCCGTTATTTACTGCACTGTGCAATATCCCAAAGAGCCTTTTCCCTTTACTCGTAAAAACTACCGGACTTTCTGCAGTGGGAAAGTCCGCTTTTTCCTTTAATTCCCAAGTATCCATTTTAGTGTATCCCTATATAAATTTTCAGGAAAATACCAGTCATAAAGGGACTGCATATTCCAGAAGACCTTTTCTTCAATAATCTTTAGAGCGCAGGAATTCCCCTCGTTTCTCGCATAACCTTCCGCAAATTCTTCCAGTGATTTTACCTGTTTTGTTGCGGACTTCATTGCGGCGATGTAAACAGACCCTTTAAAATGCGTTCCGTAAGTTGTTTGACCGACTTCTGCAATCTGACGGTACATCTCTCTTGTAAGATAATATCCGCCAATATCAGCGCCGCCAGTTGTTTCAATTTCTTCGATAATTCCGTTCTGTGAGCGGGAAGGCATTTTATTAATCAATTCCGCAAGTATCCTTGTCTTAATTAATTCGCCAAGATATTCCCTGCCGTTTACAACAGGAAACCATAAAATAAGCCTTTCCGTACGGGAACGTTCGGCAGCCATTGCAGCGACCGTTCCTCCCAGCCGTAAACCTAACAGGGCAATCTTTTCTATACCAAGTCTGCCCTTGAGAAGGTCTACAGCCTTTACTGTATCATCAACGTAAGTCTCCAATGTGGCGTCTTCAAAATTACCCTGGCTGTCGCCGTACCCCAGACAATCAAAGCGCAAGACGTAGAAATTCATGTCGCATAACTCCCGCGCAAATCTGACGAATACCCTATAACTATACTGCTTTTCTTCGCCAAAGGGGTGACAAAAGATTATCCCCTTTCTTTCTTTGATGCTTTCAGGTCTGTGTAAGACGGCAAAGAGACGGGACCCTTCATTTCCAAAAAAGAACGCCTCCTCCATACAATCTTTTCTCCCCTGATAAAAAAACGCAGAAATACACCACCAACCATTATCACAGATACTTCCTCAGGACTTTACCCAGAGGACTTCTGGGAATTTCATCACGGAATTCAACGATCCTTGGTATTTTAAAATCGGCGATTTTCCCCATGCAAAATTCGATAATCTCTTTTTCATCGCACGGCGAACCAGGAACAACGACTGCCTTTATCAGTCCCTCGCCGTAATAGCTTTTTGCTCCTACTACAACAACTTCTTTAATCTTAGGATGTTTAGCCAGGAGTATTTCGATTTCTGACGGATCGACTTTGACACCGCCGGCGTTTATAAACAATGACTTCCGTCCCACAATATAAATATTTCCGTTACTATCCTTTTTACCCAGATCCAGAGGGAAAAAATACCCACCCCGGAACGACTCCCTGTTAAGGTCTTCAGCTCCGGAATAGCCCCTGATCATAGCAGGGCTTTTAATGCCTATTTCTCCAGTTTGATCCGACGGCAATATTTCCCCCTTTTCTCCAAAGATCTCTACATCAACATTCCTCACAGGTAAGCCAACTGAATCTGCCGTATCTGAAATGTTTTTATTCAGATTTATTGATACCGAACCGGTTTCCGAGGTGCCGTAAAGCTGTCTGACCGGAACTCCGTACTTTTCAAAAAATCCTCGAAACGTCTCCTGCTGTAACGGAGCGCCGGCTGAAAAGCAGAGCCTTAGGGAAGACAATACCGAATCGTCTCCCACGGGTGTTGCGGCCAGGATACTGAACATAAAGGGCACGCCGGGAAAAACAGTAATCCGCTCGTCCTGAATTGTTTTCAGGACTTTCCGGCGGTTGAAATCTTCCAGAATAACGAGCGTTGCTCCGGCATAAAGCGATGCCAGCATACAATTACCAAATCCATGCGCATGAAATAAAGGGACGACGCAGAGAATTTTATCATCACCTGACATGGCAACGGTGGCGTTAAGATTTTCTGCTTCGGATACAAGATTTGCGTGAGTCCGGACAATCCTTTTGGGTTTCCCCGTAGAACCCGAAGAGTACTGACAAAGGACTTCGTCATCCGGCTGCAAATCTCTTTTCCTGTGAAAAAGGATGTTCCCTTTCATCGCATCCACGAATGAAACCTGCTCATTTCTTCCCTCCGGAACGCCAATAACGTCACATCCTTTGTGATTTATCCCGGAAATAACTTCCTTCACCAGGGGAACCAGACGGGCTGATGCAATAACCGCCCGGGGACTGGAATCCATAAAATAACCAGAAAGCTCATCTGCCTTATACTGGACATTGAGCGGAACAGCGACAGCTCCCGCAGATGCAATTGCCAGAAAACTTATAACAAATTCTGAAGAGTTCGGAAGCAGCATGACTACACGGTCGCCGCGCTGAATGCCACGGGAGATCAGCCAGCCAGCCAGATTGCTGCCATAATCGTGTAATTCGGAATAGGTGATCCTCCTGCCGCCATCAATGACAGCTATTTTTTGAGGATTCCTGTTCTCATTCAGAGAAATCCATGAGGAAAGAACTTTATTTTCCATCTCAACAGGTCATATTTATAATAAATGATACTGATTAATCCTTCATCTCTTTTAGCAAAGGAGAATTTTTTATATACTTATTTGGTAACAGTTTGGCTTTTTGAAAAATTCCAGTAACCCTCCACAATCCCACCGTAAACGTGGGGGACACAGGGGAGAATGCACTGCAGAGGCAATTCATGAATTGTCTCTGCATAATTCACCGCTGAGACGTTTACAACTCTCGGTGTTTTCAAAAAACTGAATTGTTACACATTATTGTTATCAATGCTGGCTATAGTTGACGTCATTCAGGCCTGGTTTTTTGGATGTTAAGTCAACTACTTTATATTTAATAACAGGATAATGAAACAGCGGCCCTACCGGCGAAGGAACGACTTCAGATTCAACAGGGTCATCATTCGCGCCTAATCCGGCATTGGCGCATGCCACCTGGATCGGCTTTGGAAATGAGCCGGACAAACCCTGATGTTTTCGCTCAAAACGCACCAGATCATGCATAACGCAGTCGATAGCCACTGGATCGGTTGAAAATAAAATACTATTAGGCGAATTATTCTGAAAGAGTATCCATGGCCTTGGAATATCATCTCTGTTCCCGGAACGAAAGTGCTGACCATTAAAAAGACCATACAGACCGTCCGCTATGATTAAGCGGCGCTTATCTTTAATCCAGGGATGAGAATTCATATAAGCCAGTGTATTCAAACTGTTGGTATAGGAGAAAGTGCTGTCATGCTTTTTAATCCATGCCCTTCTGTTATCCTGATATGACGCCCCGGCTTGCCCTATTTTGCCTTGAGCGTCTTTCAGCGCGCCGGCAATTCCCCAGGATGCGGAAATTGCTTTGAGAAGGGGCATATCTATAAGATGGGCAGACTGCCCAAACATCGAACTGCACAGATAATCGCCCTGCCAGTTTGGATAATCCACACGGGCATCAGACAATGCAGCAAAGACATCCGGTTTAAACTCTATCACCTGTACTCCCAGACCCGAAAGGGCAGAACGTATCCTGTCATAAGGGGTGCGCGAGGGATCCCCCACCAGTAAATCATCGGACCTTAGTCCAGGCACATGGGACAGCAAACTTTCAATGACGGCCTGAACCAACTGTGTATTTGAGACGAGATAGTTGCCATCAGGCCCGTCTCCAAGCCCCGGGTCACAGTCATTCCAATTAAGCTTTATGGAAATCTTCTGACCTCTGATATACCCGGCACCGCCATTTTGACGAAAGACCCACTTCCAGGCGGCTTCAGTGGTTGGCCTCCTGGCGAATATCCTTAAACCTTTATTCACCATTTTGCGGCATACATCAGTGTTAACATGCTCCCAGTAATGACTTCCTGATGTCTTACTATCCTGGAAATTCCAGTCAGTAGCATGAGCATTATAGACACGAAGAACCCTTGGTCTTTTCTTCTCTGCGGAAACTGCAGGTTTCTCACCTGCAAGCTTTCCAAAGAAAAGAAATCCTGCTATATATGCGGCGATTCTTTTAAGAAAAATTCTGCGATTCATCATTCTTCCTGCCTTCCCGCTGACGGTATTCCGTTTCAGTGACACAGGCTGGGCTACAACCATATACCCTTCATGCGCGAAGTCTACCTGTGAACTAATTTATTGCTGACATAGTTAGTAAGACTTCCTACATTTTCAAAGAGTTCAATATTCATCTCTGAATCGTCAAACATGATATCAAATTCCTGTTCCAGACCGACCACCAATTCAAGGACACCAACGGAATCAAGACCCAGTCCTTTCCCAATAAGAGGGGTATCCTTTGATATTTTATCTGTATTTACATTCAACTTCAGTCTCTCAGTTATTACCTTCTTTACCTTATCTTCAACGCTGGTCAAATCTCCGTTCATGGCCATTGCCTCCTTTCTGTATTGGACTTAAAAGTAATTCAAACCCGCATTTCGTATAATTGGATACTGCTGGTAACCGAACATGACGCTATATCGAAATTAGGCTGCCTGTAGCAGCAATGGTAGCCGCAGGGTTTACGCCTGCGCCAGAGGCGCGCCCATGAAGGGTGCGGCTACTTAGTTTGAAATTCCTGATCATTTCAAGAAGAAATTTTAACGCTGCAACTGTAATGCGCCACTATACCCTCAATCCGTTTTCAGCAAATTTTTCAGTAATTAGCATAACTGGCTGGCGATTCGAAAAGACCCGATAAGTTCTGAAGATGAGAAAATCGCTTCTTTTAATACCAAAATAATCAGCCAGATTCTGAGCTTCTTCTTTGCCACAATCCAGAATTTCACGAAATGTTTCCAGGCGATTTTCCAGAATTAACAAACCGATAGGCTTGCTGGTGTTCAGTAAACTGTCGCTTATCTTTTCATCAAGCCGATCGGGAATTATTATAGATTCGGCATAAAGATGGTTTTTCTGGCTTAATCTTCCGCACAGGAGCACCTCACGTCTCATAACCCTGCGCCCTTTTTCAACCTCCAGGGGGGAAATGTCGCTCTCCAAGGTAACGTGCTCCTGAGACAACTTTACAACCTTCATGCGTTCCCACAAATAAGCCTCCAGTATCTCGGTCACCATGCCGTCTGTCGTAAGAAGAATACGTTGAAACGGGGTAATATCCCTGGGGTTAATAGGACTCCGGTTTAAGGATGCCTGGAGGTCGGCGCGCAATATACCTTTGTTTGAGGAATTGTCATAATTCATGTTAACACCATCCAATAAGGATTAGTTTTTAAGTAGAAGGTTAGTTTTTTGAAAAATTCCAGTAACCCCCTGTGTCACCCGTAAACTGGGGACACAGGGGAAAATGTACTGTAGTGGCAATTCATGAATTGCCACTACATAATTACCGCTAAGACGTTTACAACTCTCGGTGTTTTAAAAAAACTAAATTATTACGCTAATTGTTATACAGGTCGAGTATTTCCTGATCGCTCAGGGCGCGATTGTAAAGATGGACATCGTCGACTATACCATTAAAATACGTGTTGCCTCTTTCGAACCCTATTCTCATATCAGGAAAGGTTAAGGGCACTATTGTATTCCCCGGCGGATGTGTTTGTGTATTTACGGGAAGTCCGTCGACGTAGAGCTTCTGTTCCCCCGTGGTTTTGTTGTACGTTCCCGCAACGTGATACCATCTGCCGACAGAACTGACAAGATCCCTCTGGCCAGTTCTTGTGGTCTTATTTCCGCTTCCATCCTGGGTAACAACGATAAACAGCAGTCTGTTTGGGGCGTTTGACCGGAACCGCAAATCAAAACCCTCGTGGAGTTGCGGACTGGAATTTGGCCTGAACGCGCCAAAAATAACGTCGTTATTTACCGTGTCATTTTCATTCTTAAAGAACCAAAGGCAGATGGAGACCTCGTCATTATTCATGAGAGGCACAGACACATAATCGTCGATACCGTCAAAACTTAACCCGCTGCCTTTTTTGCCAGTTGTCCAGGCGGCGCCATTAACAATAATACCATTATTACCATTACCTGAGAAATCATTTACAACCGTTCCTGTTCCCTCATCAAAAGTATACAGAGACACCAGACCAACAGGCGTTGGCGTTGCTACAATTGTCGGTGTAGGCGACGGCACGGGGGTGGGTGTCGGCGTTGCAACAATTGTTGGTGTGGGTGATGGAATCGGGGTTGGAGTTGGAGTACCAGGCGTTGGGGTAACAATGGGAGAATTATCAAGATTACTGTCAAATTTCGATACAAATACGTCGTAAGGACCACCGGAGAAGGAGGTATCATAGACGCCTTCTGTTACAGGAAAATCAGGCGAGAATGCCCAGCCCGTCACATAGATGTCCCCATTTGGGTTTATGGCAACTGAGCTGCTGTAATCATCCAGAGACCCCCCGAGATACGTTGAAGCCATGAGGGTGGCCAGCATTCCATCCAGTTTTAATACAAAAACATCATAATTACCATTGTGTGAAGTGTCATATGCATCGCCAGTTACCGGAAAATTTTCTGAATTCGTCCGGCCTGTTATATATATATTCCCGTCCGTGTCGAGAACAGCAGAGGTACCCTGATCATTTGACGTCCCGCCTATATATGAAGATGCAATCAGGGACTTTAAATCTGCGCTGAGTCTGGATACGCAGACATCAGAACCGCCATTGTATGAAGCGTCATAAACTCCTGACGTTACAGGATATCTCGGAGACCATGTAAAACCGGTAAGGGTTACATCTCCGCCGTGATTAACAACAACAGAGTTGCCTGTTTCACCGGAAGATGTTCCCAGAAATGTGGATGCAATGAGGCTGGTTAAATCGCCATTGAGCTTTGATATATAAATATCACGATTGCCATTATAAGAAGTATCATAAGCGCCCGGGGTTGTAGGAAAGTCTGTTGAGTATGTATAACCCGTTACATAAACATTGTTACCAAAGCCAACGGCAAGGGAATGAGACCTCTCGTCTTCTGACCCGCCTAAAAAAGTAGACGCAAGCAGAGTTGATAAATCTCCGCTAAGTTTTATCACAATGACGTCTTCGTTTCCGTGATGCGACGCATCATAAGCGCCAGGAGTTACAGGGAAATCCGCCGATAGCGAAAACCCCGATGCGTAGACATTTCCATCGGAACCAATAGCCATTCCAAGCGGCTTGTCATCCAAAGAACCGCCAACAAACGTGGATGCAATCAGGGTGGTCAGATCGCTGCTGAGCTTTGAAACAAAGACATCGCCCAGCCTTACGCCGCCGTTAAAAGAAGTATCGTAGGCGCCCATGGTCGTAGGAAAATCAAATGATAACGTGTCGCCTGCCACATAGATATTTCCATCAGAGCCGGTAGCGACCAAATTCCCATAGTCACTTGATGAACCGCCTAAAAACGTGGACGCAATTAACTGTCTGAGATCGCCGCTGAGCTTTGACACAAAACCGTCCAGACTGTTTCTGGCAATATCATAAGCGCCCAGGCTTGTGGGAAAGTTTGAGGAAGTAGTATATCCGGTCACATAGACATTGCCATGCAGACCAACGGCGCAGGACCAGCCCCACTCGTAACCGCTTCCCCCTAAAAATGTGGACGCAAGGAGAGGGTCTATAATGAGTTCCTTCGTCCTGTCGTAGGCGGCCACTTTAAAACTATAAACGTGTTCCATGTCAGGATTTCGGATTCCCGATTCTGGGTTTAAAAGGCTGTATTCGACTGCAATTTCAACCCTCCTGCCATTAATCTCCTGATAAGCGACGGGTCTTGTAAATTTAACAACTCCTGCGTTAGTTTCTACTTCCAGTAATCCTTCTCTATTTATCCTCAGTGAATTTGCTCCGCTTATCTTTATTTTTATTTCGCCTGGTTCAGCGCTGGGTTTTACATAAAAAAGTTTTTCAACGTTGTCTCCGTAAGCTGCCAGTTTTAAATCTATTCCTTCATATATCTCACCAAGTTTTACAATATCATATGCAGGGATATCAGTCCGCCACTTCGAAGTGTCCTTTCCTTTGAAATAGTTCACATTCGTTATTGACCTTCCTTCGCCTGTAATCTTATTAGCTTTCCCGCTTACTATTTCTTCCTTAAATACCACCCCGCCGATTTTCTCTTCCGGAAATGCCTTTAAACCGTCTTTCCTTCCGACAGCATCATCTTTATCTTTCCCATTTAATCCTGTTAAAGAGTAGATTATCTCTCCGGCATCAGTAACAAAAACGGTACCCCCGGCAGCTGTAGCATAGTATTTTACCCTTTCGTCTGTCTGTCCTGTATTTTCTATGAAAGGTATTTGAATTGTCCGCACCTTTTGAATAATCTCTGCCTTTAACGGCGCAGCTGCGCACGGGTAATTAGACAGAAGGAATGAAAGGAAAAATGTTATCAATAGAAACGCTGCCTGCACAACAAAGACCTTGCCTGTGCCTCTCATTGTTTTTCCTCCTTTACGTGATACCTTATTGAAAGGAATTTATGTAATATTTCTTAAGAAGAATATGCTTCCAAAAAAAAAGCCTTACTGAAAAAGATATTTATTTCAAACATCTTCGGCAGTAAGGCCATCTTTCATTACATCCTTGTAAGCTACAAGACCCTTTACTTTGCGCCCCCTGATCACTCAGGGTTTGCCTTTGTCGTAATGTGTGTGTAATGAATTTTTAATTTAATTATACTCTAACCATTAACGCTCCTCAAAAACATCTTTACATGAAAGCGCAACGTAACCTTTTGTGCAACCCTTTACCTTAACAACTTCACTAAGGCAAAATTATAATATTGATCAAATTAAAGTTCTTAAAAATAAAAAACCTTACTGTAAAGACATTTTTTACTCAAAATATCTTCGGCAGTAAGGCTGTCTTTCACCACGTCCTTGTAAGTTACAAGACCCTTTACTTTGCGCCCCCTGATCGCTCAGGGTTTACCTTTATCGTATTTCCTGATATCCAGACTTTTAATTATCGCCCGATAAAAAATTACTTATATTACACAGCTATAGATCGATCCATTATTCTCTTCCCAAAAATACCCAACGTCTTTGGAAATTATAACTATATCTTTTCCGATGTCAAGCAAAAAATAAAATTTTAATGACAAATGTATATAAAATTTTTCAACAATTTATCTCAAGGACTTCTGCACCCAGTTCAAATTTTCAACAAATATCTCCTTATTTCTGAACAAACAGGAGATATTCTACCTTTAAGAATAGACATAAGCAATAGATTATCGCCGCTTTTCCCCAATTCGTTCCTGATTATAATAAAGCTTTATTTACCGTAACAATTTAGTTTTTTGAAAACATCGAAAGTCGTAAACGTCTTAGCGGTAATTATGTAGAGGCAATTCATGAATTGCCTCTACAACACCTGACAAGCTCATCATTACTGGAATTTTTCAAAAAACTAAAATTATTACTATCTACCTTGTTGCAATAGCTTCTGGAAACGGTATAATGATTGCGCCATATCAAGGCATTTAACAAATTAAGTCTTCTTTGAACAGGCAGTTGTGGATAATGTAGAGGCAATTTTTAAACGGCATAAATGTTGATAAAATTTTTTATCATCTCCAGCAAGCATTTTTATCTCTAGAAAATCACATGAGTGGAGATGCCAAAAATCTGAATGTTTTCCGTATCTCAACGCAGGAAGAGATGAATATCCTCCGTGATTCATGGAACCGTCTCTCGAAAGCAGTCCCATTTTGTACCTGGGACTGGCTTCAATGCTGGTGGAAATATTACGGTACGGGCAGGCCAGGCCGGAGGCAACTCTTTACACTCCTCGTCTGCGACATTTCTCAACAAATTATCGGTATCGCGCCATGGTATCTGGAGAATTCTCTGTATCAGGGCAAAACGATCCGTTTTCTCGGAGATGGCGAGGTGTGTTCGGATTATGTAAGTATTCTCGCAAGACCAGAGGATGAGGAGACAGTCGCGATTACTCTTTCCCGATGGATGACTCAGCAAGGAAAGGAATTCTGGGACCACTGCAATTTTGAAAGTATAGGCGTTCAGGACAGGGTTGTTTGGAAATTCATTGAGCAGCTTCGATTTTCAGGATGCATACTTGATTCTATGCGCATTTATCACCGATGGCGTCTGCCTCTTCCGGAAAGCTGGGCGGCCTACCTTGCAGGACGGTCAAGTTCTCATCGCTGTGAACTTCGAAGTCTGGAAAGAAAATATTTACTTTCGGGAAAGGTAACGCTGCGTCATGCAAAAAAAGAGGAAGAACTCAAAAGATGTTTCGAAATACTTGTCGCTCTCCACCAGAAGAGGAAGAAAGCGCTCTCAAAAAACACTACATTTGCCTCCGCCCGGTTTATTGAATTTCAGAGAGAAGCAAGCTCGCGTTTAATGGCGGAGGGTAAATTAAATCTTGTCTGGCTAGAGTACGAAAACCAACCTATTGCCATACTCTACGACTTCGTTGGAGAAAGGGTCATTTACGGTTACGCAAGCGGTTTTGATCCAGAATGCACGATCCGGGCAGCCGGGAAACTTCTTTTTATTGCGGTCTTCAAACAAGCCATTGAACAAGGTTTTGTTGCATATGATTTTCTTCGGGGGGATGAGCCTTATAAAATGCACTGGAAGGCCGTCCCGGAGGAGTGTTATCAGGTCTGTATCACTAACAACAAGCCTTCGGCTTTTTTGCGGTCGCTTGGCGGAAGAGTTTTGCGTTCAGTAAAGAGAAGAATCCTGAACCGGCCATGCCACTACCTGGAGGCCAGGAACCGATAAAACCAGAAATCCATGATCAGCTATCCTGTAAACTATAATTTTTATACACCGTCTCTAACCCGTCAACAAAGTCAATTTTCGCCTTCCAGCCGAGGTTGTTTATCTTTTCAACGCTCAGGAGCTTCCTGGGCGTCCCATCAGGCTTCGAAGTATCCCACTCTATTCTTCCCCTGAATCCCACAATTTTCTTAATAATCTCAGCAAGTTCTTTAATCTTCAACTCTTTGCCAGTGCCAATATTTATAAACTCACCAATGTCAGGCGCATTATGGTTCTCCATTAGGAATACACAGGCGTCGGCCAAATCATTCGCATGGAGAAATTCACGAAAAGGGGTACCACTTCCCCAGACCTCAACAGTGGTTGTGAGTTCCGGGTTATGAGTTTCAGGTTCTGAGTTTTGGACCACTGGTATCTGACTTCCTGGATAATTGCACCTGATTCCGTATTTGAAAAGGAGATTGACGATTTCTTTATCCGTCATTTTATTTACGTCATGATTCCGTACCGGACGCCTCTGCAAATCGCTTCTGACAGACCGGAAATCTCCATTTTCCAGACACTTTCCCAGATGCATTTTTCTTATTAAAGCTGGCAATACATGTGATGTCTCCAGATCAAAATTATCATTAATACCATACAGATTAGCAGGCATAACTGAGATAAAATTTGTTCCGTACTGTTCGTTAAAATATCTGCAAAGCTTTATTGCAGATATCTTTGCCACAGCATAAGGCTCGTTGGTAGGCTCAAGACTTCCGGTAAGCAAATATTCTTCTCTCATTGGTTGAGGAGCAAATTTTGGATATATGCAGGAGGAACCGAGATTCAACAATTTTTTAACATTGCATTTGTAACTTGCATGGATCACATTTGCGGCAATCATGATATTCTGATAGATAAACTCTGCCTTGTAAACGCTGTTGGCCAATATTCCACCAACCCTGGCGGCAGCCAGAAAAACAAATTCCGGCCTTTCCTTTTCAAAAAATGCCTCTACCTCAGCCTGCCTTGTTAAGTCCAATTCAGCATGGGTTCTTCCAATAAGATTTTCATAGCCTGAGTCCTGAAGTTTTCGGACAATTGCTGAACCCACCAAACCCTGATGACCGGCAATGTAAATCCTGGAGAATTTATGCATAAATTATCGGAAATTTACGTGTAGTGTTGAATGCGGAGGAAGAATTTTAATAACTTTTTTCTGTTCATTACATTACTAACACCCCTCTGTTATCTTCTCACATAGTGAAAAATCATGATTTGTATAATCAAACCCTTTTCTCTTTGAAATTGCTATTCCTTCTCCAGTGGGAGTAAGCCCAGCAAGCTGCATATCATAATCAACCATGATTTTTACAAGCTCGTCAAAGTTAGTTCTGGGCTGCCAGTTCAATTTCTGTTTTGCCTTTGTTATGTCCGCTCTCAGATGCTCAACTTCTGCCGGCCGGAAATATTTCGGATCTACTTCAATCAAAGGAACTCCTGGTTTATATTTATCTTTCCATTTTTTATCTGCACTTTTGACAAAACCTTTCTCTTCCACTCCCTCACCTTCCCACTCTATTTCTATCCCTGCATAGTGAAACGCTTTTTCTGCGAACTCTCTCACGGCGTAACTTTCTCCTGTACCTATTACATAATCGTCAGGCACAGACTGCTGTACCATAAGCCACATCGCTTCTGCATACTCAGGAGCAAAACCCCAGTCCCTTCTGGCATTTAAGTTTCCCAGAAAAATTGTTTTTTGCCTTCCGGCAAGGATATTGGCAATTGCCCTGGTAATTTTTCTTGTCACAAACGTCTCTCCTCTCCGGGGACTCTCATGATTAAAAAGTATTCCATTGCAGGCGAAAAGCCCGTATCCTTCTCTGTAGTTAACAGTCATCCAGTAGGCGTAAAGTTTTGCGATAGCGTAAGGGCTTCTGGGATAAAATAGCGTTTTCTCATTTTGTGGAGGCGGAGACGCTCCATACATTTCCGAAGATGAGGCCTGATAGAACCTGGCTTTTACGCCACTCCTCCGTATGGCTTCCAAAATACGCGTCGTGCCTAAACCGGTTATATTTCCGGTAAATTCTGGCATATCGAAAGAAACCCTTACATGGGATTGCGCGCCAAGATGATATATCTCATCAGGTTTTATCTTCCATATGATTTCAGTAATAATACCCGGATCCGAAAGGTCTCCGTAATGAAGAAAAAACTTCGCCTTCGGGGTATGCGGATCGACATAGATATGATCTATCCGGTGGGTGTTAAACGTCGATGCCCTTCTTATAATTCCGTGCACCTCGTACTCTTTGGAAAGCAGAAACTCCGCCAGGTATGAACCATCCTGCCCGGTAATCCCGGTCACTAAAGCCCTTTTCACAATTGTTTTTTCCTATTTTTTACTTATGGAAACAAACTCATTATATGCCCGTTTACCTTATCCTTTCAGAGGGGAAAAACCCACAACACCCCTCAATCAGGAAGATTTCTGGGAGTGTGACATTATCTGGTTGCTATACCGCACAAAACCGGCAAAACCAGAAAATTTGAAATTCATTATTAATGTAAACATAAATCTATTGAAGTTACCAAAAGGCAGAAGTCATATAGACATGGACACAAAACTCATAGACGTTACCTTAAACTTTTCCTAAAACAAAATTTACCGTAACTGTGATATCAGGAAATGAATATGGCGAAAAGGTATCAGATGTCTTCTTTATATTCACCCGTTTGTAACCAGCAGGCGTAGGTTTCTGATAAATTTCAGCGCATTCAGAAACCAAATCAACGATTCAAACTTAATTAATTCCAGCTTTCGCATATATGAATAATTTTATATTGCAGTCAAAACCACTTGAACTATCTGCGAATTTGATAATTTAATAAACATCATGCATTTTGCGCGCCGTCCTGCACTCCGCAACAAACGCTCCTGGCGACAGATTCTGCTGGCTGTGTTATCTTCCGGAACTGCGCCTCTGACTAAAGGTTTAAAGCCTTTTTTCACGCCGGCTATTAGTATTGTTTTGGCGCTTATATTCTGTCATAAATATCTTCGTATCGTATAATATCATCTTCACCCATGTACTCTCCGTTTTGAACCTCTATTATCTCCAGAGGCACTTTACCATGATTTTCAAGTCTATGTAAAGTAGATTTCGGGACATAGGCAGATTCATTTTCATGAATAAACATCTCCTTATCGCCTATAGTCACCTTTGCACATCCTTTAACAACAACCCAATGTTCAGACCGATGGTAATGCATCTGGAGGCTTAGTTTCTCATTTGGATTTATCACTATCCGTTTTATTTTATACCGGTAACCTTTCTCAAGGATAGTATAACTTCCCCATGGCCTGTATGTGGTAACGTGATCTTCCGCTTCTGTCCGTGAATCTTCTTTCAGTTTATTTACAATATCTTTTACTCTTTGCGCCTCTCCCTTTTTGGCAACCAGTACGGCATCATCCGTTTCAACAACAAGACAATTCTCCAATCCGATAGTCGCTATATGCCTTTTACTGCCCAGTATAAGGGTCCCCCGAGTGTTTATCGTCAGGACATCTCCGCGTTTTATATTACCGTTTTCGTCCTTATCTAACACATCATACAAAGAATCCCAGGAACCTATATCATTCCAGTATAAGTCAAAAGGTAGGACAACAACCCTGTTTGATTTTTCCATAACTGAGTAATCTACGGAAATGTCTGGCATCCGACTGAAACCCAGCAGCATTTCTTCGAAGCTCAGGTCAATCATTCTCCCAATCTCAGGCGCATAGCTGTTTAACTCCTCGATTATCGTTCCAATACTAAACGCGAACATACCGGAATTCCAGAAATAGGCTCCGTCATGTACGTACCTCTTTGCCGTCTCCGAGTCGGGTTTTTCTGTAAATTGCTCTGCCTGAAAAAAATTCTTACCGCCTGCTGTTGTGTGTTGTCTGCTGAATTTTATGTATCCATAACCGGTTTCAGGTTTGTCAGGCCTTACTCCAAATGTTACTATGTAACCCTCCCTGGCTATTTCATCCGCAAGCATCATATACTCTGCAAATTTGTCCGCCGGTTTTATGACATGGTCTGAAGGGGACAGAAATATAACCTCGTCTTTTTTACAGCCAAGCTTTTCCATACAGTATTTAACGCCGAGCGCTATTGCGGGCGCTGTATTTCTGCTTGCAGGTTCAAGAATTATATGGACATCTGATACCCGATGATTGGTCGCAGGCAAGGAATTTAGATCTGACAGGACATGGAATTTGTAAGTATTGTTTGTTAATACAATAATATCTTCGGCGGACACGGCGCATAAAAGCCTCTCCGCGGTCTGTTGTAAAAGGGACTTATCCCCGTTTAGTTTCAGAAATTGCTTTGGATAGTTTTTTCTGGATAGCGGCCAGAGCCTCTCCCCACTACCTCCAGCAAGGATTATTGCCTTCACAGAAAATGCACTCCGACCCTTTCAGTGTGAAAGATAATTACAGTCTCTCGTAAATAATCCTGGGAATCGAATAGGTACGATTATTCATGATAACGCCTATCAGATTTGCCTTTTTCTGTTTTAAAGGTGTCAGTATTGTCTGCAGGACATGGCGGCTGGTTTTTCCTTCATTAACAACAAGAACAATCCCGTCCAGATAGGGACAAAGAACGCAGGCATCCTTGAAGCTCCTTAAATTTGCATAATCCAGAAAAACCAGTTCGTACTTTTCTCTTGCAGCCTTAATTATACTGGCCATACGGGTAGAATCTAAAAGGGGCGTGGGATTGAGGGCGGTATTACCTGCCGGTAATACCGTCAGATTTGGGCTTATATCCTGAACAGCTTTCTCCAGCGGAATTTTTCCTTCAAGTACATTTGCAAGACCGGTGCTATCTGAAACATTAAAAACTTCATGTATCGCCGGCGCCCTCAAGTTTGTATCAATAACCATTACCTTGTGACCTGCCTTGTTCGACAAAAAATTAGCAAGATTTGCTATAATGGTAGTGGAACCGTCAGCAGGCGAACACGCAGTTATCATGATAGACTTCAGGTTTTTATCTTTCATCAATAAATACATCTGGTCAGAGAGGTTCTGATAGGAGGGGGCAATTGCATCCATTCTTTTTGGATTTGTAATCAGAGTCTTGTCTCTGAACGCTTTCTTTGGAATAGAACCCAAAAGGGGTAAATTAAGAAAAGTCTCCACATCCTGTGGCGATTTAAATGTATGATCAATATATTCAAATCCAAAGGCAAGTATAACCCCTAAAAAGGGGCTCATAAAAATGGCAAGAAGCAGAGTGACGGTCTTATTAGTTCCGGTTGGCTCGAGTGGTGGTTGTGCCTGCTCGATAATTTTGACACTTGCAGGGCCAATAGCCTCTATGGCAGGCAACGTCTTTCCTGTAAGATTTTCTGACATCTTATCAATTGCGGTTTTCAGTTGTACTACGATTGGATGCATTTCCCCGTACCGTAACTGAAGTTCCGCCAGTTGCTGTTCAAGATCGTAAATGACATATGAGCGGCTTACTACATTGGCAATCGCCGCTGCCGCTTCAGGACTAAAATCATATGCTGCGATTGTAAACAACTGAGTATCCCTTATTGGACTAACCTCGATACACTCCTTCAGCCATTCTGCCGTCATTCGGATGGCGTATGCACGTTCATCTTCAGGCGAAACACCGTCATGGTTCGGCGTTTCAACCTTTGAAACTGCTAACTCATCAGATACGGTAGCGCCAATTTCAGGATTGCCACCAGGTTTTTCTATCCATTGCGATATCCGCTTCTTTAAATCCATCAAATATGATTTAAGCGAGGAGCAGTAATTCTTTTCATAATCAGGCGGACGTTCATCAAGCTTAAGCGCCCTTACAGCACGCTCGATTACAGGGTTTGATTTGACAATTTCAGCCTGAGTAAGAGACATCCCGCTTGCCTGCTGAGAGCCCAATTCCTTATAGTATGGGGAATCATACTGCTTTTCCCCTGTGATAAGTATCTTGACCTGGGACCGGTAAACAGGTGTTTTAAGTTCCAGACCAATGACAACGCTTATAATTATGACCACAAATGTAATAATAATTACAGCCTTATGTCTGAATACAACTTTTACATAATCACGTAAAGTACTTGCAGGAAAATTCAAGTTATGCCCCTCCCCCTTAAAGAATGCCTTCCAATACCACGACAATATCCTCCGGTTCCAACCTGATATCTTTACCAACCTGACCGCTCACGGCGCCTTTCATATCAACCTTGATACTTGTATATTCCTCTTTGCCAGGAATCGTTCTGAGAATTTTAACTCTGTCAAGAGAGCCATATTTTGCAAAGCCGCCGGCAAGAGATATTGCCTTAAGAACTGTCGTACCCTCCTCAAGCGTAAATTTACCGGGCTTCAAAACCTCACCATATACGAAGAAACTCTTGCTGCGTTCTACAATTATGATATCCTCTGGCTCAACGGGCATATCGCTGTTCATTACACCTTCTTTAGTACTTTTGAGATATACATTTATTTCCTTATATTCCTTTTTGTTTTTCTGCCTGCGCCTCACTTTAACATCGCCATAAAATCCTTCAGGAGTAATACCCCCCGCCGATGAAATGGCCTTTAATACTGTCATACCATCTTCAAGTATGTATCTTCCCGGATTCTTAACCTCACCAAATACAAAAAATTTCATACTTTTAGAAGTTGACAAGGCCACAGACACAACAGGATACTTTATGTAACCGGCAGCAAGCCTTTTTGCTATTTCTTTCTCAATCTCAGACAAACTCATTCCTTTAACATATATGGTTCCAATATAGGGAAACGATATCGAACCATCAGCGGTTACAATTGCTACCGTCTTAAGGTCATCGTGTCCAAGCACATTTATGTTAAGCACATCATCGGCGCCAACAATATATCCCTGTTCCTTAAGTTCATCTGCGTAACAAAAAGCAGATGCAATAAAAGCGCTTAATGATATAACGAAAACGAAAATAAAGTTTTTTATCATCTTCACCACCTTTTTGATTCAAAAATTTAAAAAGTGTAGATTACATTAACTTGATTTTATGTACCAATTTAGTTTTTGAAAAATTCCAGTAATGATGCGCTTACCATGTGCCGTAGTGGCAATTCATGAATTGCCACTACATAGTTACCGCTAAGATGTTTACGACTTTCAATGTTTTCAGAAAACCAAGTTGTTACGGTTTGATGAATAATTATAGAGACACATTTGATTATCGACAATATTTGAGAATTATTTACTTTTAGATTCTCGCAAAGATTTTGCCGTCAGACTTGCGTGTTCAGGTATGACAGATATGCTCTTGTCTGTAGCCGCTTGCATTCTATGCCAATTTTACAATAAACAATTTTCTGTTGAGGAAATTCCTTAGCATCTAATCTGCTTTCGGCAACTTTAGCAATGCAGCGGCCATCGTGAATTATCACAACAAAACTGCCATTTAAATTGTAAATTCTATAAACATTGCAGGCCAAAAACAAGTATTTTCTTCCGCATACTCGCAAATTTCATAACATTCCTTATTGATTATAAAACGGACCGCACGTTAAATTCCTAAAGCTGATTTACATACAAAAATTAATAGTATATACTATAATAACAATATAAACTGTGTCGGCGGTTTAAGAGAACGTTAATATAATCAGGAAAATAAGCTTATCAGGTAACTCTATTCAAAGGTTTTTTATGGAAATCAGAAAATTTAAAAAACTTCTAGTCGCCAACCGTAGTGAAATAGCAATACGGGTCTGCCGGGCAGCACATGAGGTTGGCATCAGAACAGTGGCAATATATTCACACGAAGACCGCTTTGCGCTTCACAGATTCAAAGCTGATGAGGCTTATCTGATTGGCAAAGGCAAAGAGCCCATTAAGGCTTATCTGGATATCGAAGGAATCATTCAGCTGGCCAAAGATAAGGAAGTTGATGCCATACACCCGGGTTACGGGTTTCTCTCAGAAAATGCCCGATTTGCCCGTGCCTGTGAAATGGCAGGCATTACCTTTGTCGGTCCCCGGCCTGAAATTCTCAGTATGCTCGGTGATAAAACCTCGGCAAGGGTAATCGCCGAGAAGGCACGGGTTCCCATACTTAATGGAAGTAATCACCCCGTTAAAAACCTGGACGAAGCCGTGTCGCTTTGCAGCAAACTGGAATACCCAGTTATCATCAAGGCAGCCCATGGCGGTGGAGGCCGCGGCATGCGTGTAGTCCGAGGTGAATTTGAATTGAACCACCGGCTGAACGAAGCGCAGCGAGAATCATTGACGGCTTTTGGTTCTGATGAGTGTTTCATAGAAAAATACGTTGAAAAGGCGCGGCACATCGAGGTACAGATCCTTGGCGACAAGTACAATAATATTGTACACCTGTTTGAACGCGACTGTTCTCTTCAAAGACGACACCAGAAAGTCGTTGAAATTGCCCCGGCGCAGAATCTCGACAAAAGCATTAGACAGGATATCTGCGATGCTGCTGTAAGGATATGTAAATCTGTAAATTATGACAATGCCGGCACCGTAGAATTTCTTCTTGATACGGAAACTGGTAAATATTATTTCATCGAAATCAACCCCAGGATCCAGGTTGAACATACCGTTACCGAAACTATCACCGGTTTCGATCTGGTCAAGAGGCAGATATTAATCAGCGAAGGGTACCCGCTCAATTCGCCGGAAATCCGCATATCAAACCAGGAGGCAATCCAGATCAACAGCATTGCCTTCCAGTGCCGTATTACCACAGAGGACCCCTCCAATGGATTTGTTCCCGACTATGGGCGCATCCAGCATTACCGGTCTGCCGGCGGCATGGGTATCCGTCTTGACGCCGGGACTGCCTTTTCCGGCGCGCTCGTAACTCCCTACTACGACTCCATGCTTGTAAAGATTACAGCCTTTGGAACCTGTTTTGAAGAGACAGCACGCCGTATGGATAGGGCGCTGCATGAGTTCCGGATTCGAGGCGTGAAAACCAATATTCCGTTTCTCATTAATCTGATCAACCACAAGGATTTCCTGAACGGCAAATGCACCACGCGTTTCATTGACGAAAATCCAGGTCTTTTCCACTTTCCACGCCGCAGGGACCGTGCTACCCTTATCATGCGTTTCATGGGAGACATACTGGTCAACGGTCATCCGCTGATTAAGGAAATGCCAAATTCCATATACCGCCGCAAGGCGCCTGTACCTTCAATTGACCTTAAAAAGCCAAGACCAATGGGAAGCCGTGACCTTCTCCTGGAAATGGGGCCAAAAAAATTCGCGCAACACATCATTCAGGAGAAAAAACTGCTGCTAACGGATACGACCTTCCGCGATGCCCATCAGTCTCTGCTTGCCACCCGGATGAGAACTATTGATATGCTAAACATAGCTGAGGTTTACTCCAGAAATCATGCAGATTTCTTCTCGCTCGAAATGTGGGGCGGAGCAACCTTTGATACCGCCATGAGATTTCTCACTGAGTGTCCCTGGGAACGCCTGCGTTTTATGCGGAAACTTGCGCCCAATATCCTCTTTCAGATGCTGCTCAGGGCATCTAACGGCGTTGGTTATACCACCTATCCTGATAACGTCGTCAAGGCCTTCATACAACAGGCAGCAGAGAGCGGCATAGACCTATTCCGTGTATTTGACTCCCTTAACTGGGTCACAAACATGAAAGTTGCCATGGACGCCGTTCTGGAGACCAATGCCCTGTGTGAAGCCGCCATTTGTTATACCGGGGACATCCTGAACCCGAAACGGAACAAATACACGCTTGACTATTACCTAAAAATGGCAAAAGAGCTGGAAGGTCACGGCGCCCATATCCTGGCGATCAAGGATATGGCAGGTCTGCTGAAGCCTTATGCCGCCTATGAACTGGTAAGCGCCCTGAAGTCCGAACTAAAGATACCTGTACATCTGCACACCCATGACACATCGGGCGGCCAGATTGCCACCCTTATCAAGGCCGCAGAAGCCGGCGTGGATATTGTTGATGCAGCGCTGGGGCCTCTTTCCGGACTGACATCGCAACCCAACCTTAACACCCTTGTTGAGATGATGCGTTTCCATGAACGAGATACAGGCATGGACTTCAAGGCGCTGGGATTACTTTCGGACTACTGGGAAGTAGTCAGGGAGTATTATGCGCCATTTGAATCCATCCAGAAATCAAGCACTGCCGAGGTATATCATCACGAAATCCCCGGCGGCCAGTTTACCAACCTTTTTCAACAGGCACACTCTATGGGACTGGCACACCGCTGGCATGAAATTACTGACGTTTATGCAGACGTTAACCAGCTTTTTGGCGATATTGTAAAGGTTACTCCGTCTTCAAAGGTTGTCGGAGATCTGACGCTTTTTCTGGTTACAAATAACCTCAAGGCTCAGGATATCCTCAATAGCAATAAAGAAATTTCCTTCCCCACATCTGTGATAGAATTCTTTGAAGGACGTCTCGGCCAGCCAACCGGTGGCTTTCCGAAAGATGTGCAATATAGAATTTTGCGCGGCGCACCTGCTTTCACAGAAAGACCCGGTGCCAATCTGCCTCCTGTAAATCTTGATAAAATCAAGGAGGAGGTTGAGAATCGTATCTCAAGACCCATCACCAACGAAGAACTCATGTCTTACCTGATGTATCCGGATGTCTTCATTAAATATGCTGAGCACAGGAAGAAATACGATGATGTTTCAGTCATCCCCACGGATGTATTTTTCTACGGCCTACCCATGAACGAAGAAGTCGCCGTTGACATTGAAGAAGGAAAGACGCTGATTTTCAAGCTGTTAGCCATAAGTCCGGTAAACGCAGAGGGAAACTGCACCGTGTTCTTTGAACTGAACGGTCAGCCGCGTGAGGTAGTTATTGCCAACCGTAAGGTGGCTGCTTCAACAACCAGACGTCTTCGGGTAGAAGAAGGAAACATCAAACATGTCGGCGCACCCATGCCGGGCATGATTGTTCATGTAAAAGTGGCAGTCGGTGATAAGGTTGTCAAGAACGATCCGCTTCTGGTCATGGAGGCCATGAAGATGGAAGCGACTATTTATGCAGAACACGATGGCGAAATTGGTCAGATACTGGTTAAGAAAAGAGACTGTGTCGAAGCGGGAGACCTGCTAATTGTCTACAAGTAATCACGTCAATAAACAATATTGCGGTATGTATTGGTTGGGTCAATTTCATTCCCCAGCCTGATAAGGTTGTGGAATACCCAATTAATAAGCGGCACTGCAATATCAGTCCAATTTGCAATAAGGGTAGCAGTACAAATGCAGGTAAGCGAACGCCTGCATTGAAATTTTTAAATATTCTGTGAAACACTTCGCTGATAAAGTTTTTATCCTTACCTGATTCCTTTACAAACTGATTTCTTTTGATATTTCAGCCATGTCAATTATGGGAAGCTTTATAGATTTCTCTCCCAAAAGGGCATCTACAACATCCTGGGGAGCGCTTCGGTAATGCAGTACGGCCTTTATCTTTAACGGAGATTTGACGTCATTGGGGAGCAGGCAAATAAAATGCTCTTCTTTTTTTCCCTTAGGAGGGATACGGTTATCAGATAGGATGTGCGTAGCAGCCCACACGTGAAGTGTCGGCTCTCCTTTTTCATTTCCAAACACGGTATGATAAATAGTAGCATTCGGATCAATATTCCCTTTTTCGTCCACTTTACCGCTCTGGTAGATAATTTTATCTTCAGTATCTGTTACTAAAACACTTAACCATACCTGTCGCATCTCAGTAAGTCCCGTGGGTATGTAATGGCCTGCGCCTGTATTTTTTATATTTATCTGGAATTTTAGCAAATCGCCCCTCTTTGAAGCAGGATTCACAGATACTTCTAGTGTCGCAGCATTCTGTAATCTCTCGACTGCCATTTGTGGTTGCAGTTCTGAGCCCGGCGGCAAGGATATAGGGGTAACGCTTCCTCCGACAAAATAGTGCGTCCATATATGGGGACGTTTTTTGCCGCCCATTATCTCAGGCGATGCGAAACCGGGATTATCAGGTCTCTCTGTGCTGCCCGTACATGGAAAACCAGGGCGTTGCCTCATGTGACAATCCTGACAATGCACCGTTGTTTTGGGATCGCCTGTATTATAAGGACCTTGTCGCCACTCTGTATAAGTCTGTTCGATGGGAAGATTGTTTCCTGCATGCGATACATCGTGGCAACCTCCGCAAAACTCCGAGCGTGTGTGTAACTCGGAATACTGATTTTTGTGGATGGTATCAGGAGAATCATCAAATGGACCGTATTTAGTACCACCTTCCATGGCGGCAGCATTACCGGGACTCAGTATATACGGTGCATTCCCGATACCCGACATCGCCCTAACGGAATGGCAGAAATCGCAAATAACACCGCCCTTTTCATCATCAGGAGAAAGATTTGTCTCCGCTCCGCTGTGTCCAATAGGGAAGTGACAGCGCACACAGGATTCTATGTTTTTCCTCTCTGATTCTCCTTCTGCCGTTTTTTTACCCAGGTTATAAAGGGACTGAAAGAGCGGATTTCTCCATGCATTTGCATGGGTAGAGCCATTCCACATCTTAAATATCTCAGGATGACATGCGCCGCAGGAAATCGGGCTGAAGAACTGACTTATCCTTACATCTCCAGGTACGGTAATAGGCAGATCTAAAATATTTTCTGGCCTCTGACCCGGAGGAAGTTTCCATGTAGGCGACCATTCCCTGGGGTCGCTGGCGTAAGATGAACTCAAAGAGAGAGGAAGCAAACTAAATATGAAATACTGTATAAAGCTGGAATATAAACGCATAAGTATAGTATCCTTTCTTCAACAAAGTAAAAAACTGTACCACGGAACAGGCACATTGATTTCCTGTAAAAAACACAGGATAATTATACAAAAATTCTGCCTTTTTAAAACAAAAAAAGAGGATAGACTTTCGGGTCTATCCTCTTTTTCAAAATACTCCGCTGTCCTTTTTATTCTTCCCGACTTATTTTTTTATCGTTCTTGTTTTTACTCTTTCTCACCCTTTCCCATCCTTATTGACTTTATGGTGGTATCCCCCTCTACCGTGACAAAATCTTTGATCTTTTCAAATTTCTTGTCGCCGACACCACTTACTTTTTTGACCTCATCGACTGCCTTGAAATTACCATTATTTGTCCTGTAGTTTATAATTTCCGCGGCCAGCTTGATACCAATGCCAGGCAATAATGCAATCTGTTCCACCGTAGCAGTATTAATATTTACCTTTCCCTCGACCTCCACAGCAGAAAAACAAATCCTTGCATGACAAACAAAACCCAGTACGAACATCAGCACAATTGCAACAAAAGACCTGCTAATTATAGGCATAGTAACCCCCACTTATAAAAAGATCCTCAAATAAAGTCACAAAGGCCTTTTGACTCCACATGAACACGTGTACGGGATCGCAATTATGCAAAACATAAACCAATAACTAAAAAATTTTACAAAACATAAATAATTTGCCTTAAATATTGAAATATTCGTCAGTAATGAAATACCGTAATTTCATCAACATATAGCAGGAGAAAGAATTAGCCAGAGGGGAAGAACACAAAAAAGGTCACACGAATAAACAAAATTGGCAATTCCTGTAAATAAAAAAGGACACGTTATAACGTGTCCTTTCTGGTTTTTTACGTTCTTTAACTATTAAATCTATTGCACAATTATGTAAAAAACATTTGAGATGTCCGATTTTAAGCCGTAGTCGAGCTATTTTAGGGACAAATTTTCAAATACACATTAAGGCA
>JABRVT010000006.1:0-16406 GCA_040048245.1 Candidatus Brocadia sp. | reverse complement strand
CTCTACAGGCCATATATACCACAAACTAATCCAAATGCCTCTTTGCCCCTAATCTCCTGTCAAGCATATTCTAAAATATTTTCGCTGAATAGTTACGAAAATCGCCCCTGATATCTGCCATCAGGCACTTACCGGACTTCAATCTTTTTAAGGAGGTTTCTCATGACTCGTCTCTTTTCTCCTCAATTCTTACGCTCCTTGCGAAATGACATCTCCATTGACCAACTCATTACCAACGTCCTCGCAATCCCCAATAAAACCGCCGAAGGCTATTCCCGTTTCTTCTGCCCTCTCTGTTCTGATTTTCACACCGCTACCAACCCAAAAACTACCCTCGCCAGGTGTTTCCGCTGCAAAAAAACTTCAATACCATCGGACATCGTCATGATCGATTCCAACTACTAATTCCTTCTGAGTCATTTATTGTGGGTCTTAGCATTTATTTTCGCAAATCCTACCTTCACATATTCTTCCTTCGCATCCTCCAGGACTACCATGTAGCCGCTCTGGGCTGCTACCAGGACCATGTCACAACAATCCTGTCCTCTTACGTATCGGCAGTTAGCAGGCTTTTATATCAGTTTTAATGCAATTTATGTGGTATATTCATTTTTTTTCTAAAAAAGTTTATGATGTTTTATTGATTTAATTCATGTATCATTGCCACCGCATTCCCTCCGTCCAGACAGAGGGTAACAAGTCCCCTTTTCAGTCCTCTTTCAAGGTATGTAATAGCGTAGCAAGTATCCTAGCTTCTCCGAAACCTATCAGGTAACCCAGTACAATGACACCGCCATTTACATTGAGTTTCCGGAGATCAATATCCAGTTCCTAGATATTCCAATTGACGCAGGGGCATAGGCTTCATTATGTTCAACAAGATACATGTCATTAATCGTAAAGTCTGTCTTCGCCAGCAGTTTTTTGACTGCCCGGGACAGGGGCTTCCATCACTGAGTTGTGAACTGTTACCAGTAGTGAGAATTCCGTCCTTTTTGAAACTGGGGGTAAGTTTTGCCAGTTTCTCCAAGGTATCATCTTCTTCGCATCCCCTTATCCTTCTCAACAGCAATACCACGAATCTTAACCGCTATTATCTCTTCTTTAAATCTTCCGTCCTTTGTTGCATAAAAGGCCTTTTCATGACTGTTCAGGCTGAATGCCTCCTCTTCTTTCCTGGTTATACTATATGTCTGAGCAATCCTCTCCCCTGTAATTCCCATGTGGTAGCAGTTATAGATGTCCCAAAACCATCGCATCGGTAGTCAAGGCATTTCCAAATTTCTGTCCCCACCGCAGACTCCTGATTAAATGGGGAGTAGCACTCATGTTTCCCCTGCCACCTGCAACAATGACATCTGCGTCACCTACTTCTATAGCCTGGTAAACGAGGATAACAGATTTAAGACCCCGGCATAGATCACAGCCTGCCTGGAGGGGTTCTGGCCCAGGCCAGCCGAGATCACATTGCCCATGATAACCTCTTCCACGTCTTGCATCTGGATGCCTGCCCTCTTTACAGCCTCCTTTATTACTATGGCTCCTAACTGTTGAGCAGGCACTTCCTTAAATGCATGGCCGAACTTACCAATAGCTGTCCTTACACCACTCATTAGAACAATTTCTTCAGGCATAAGTTATCGCTGCAAGCTCCTTTCTTACTTTTTATTTTGCATGTTCTCTATCTCTTTTTTTACTTCTTCCGCGTCGGGTGCATTGGGGTTGAGTTTTAGGTAGGTCATGTAATCCTTCGATGCGTTTTCATTTTTCCCCAGCTTTTTAAAGGTATTTCCACGGTGGAGGTAGGCAAAAGGGTTATAAGGAAAGAGGTCGATGGATGTGTTAAAATCCGCAAGGGCGTCTTCGGGCCTTTTCAGATGGTTTTTCATTTGACCCCGCTCAAAATATACACCTGCCAGCCGGGGACTCAATTCTATCACCATGTCATAATCCTTCAGAGAATTTTCAATGTCTCCCTTTCCACGATATGCCTTGGCTCGAATATAATAGGCAAAGGCATTGTTTGGTGTGAATTTCATAAAGGTCGTTATGTCCTCAATAGCTTCATCAAAACGCTGTGCGTCAGCATGAAGAATTCCCCTTTTCATGTAAATTTCGGCGTTATTGGGATCGAGTTCCAGTGCCTTGTTAAAGTCTTCCAGGGCTTTTTCTGGTTCACCCGATTCGGCGTAAGCCAGACCACGTTGGGCATATGCCGCAGCAAATTTAGGGTTTAAAGAAATGGCATTACTCATATCTTCGATGGTCAGGTCTGCCCTGCCAACCATTTTAAAGGCAATACCCCGGTTATAATAGGATAAGATTGAATTGGGGTCCAAAGAGAGTGCCTTGCTATAATCCATGATGGCCTTGTCAATAACTTCTATTGAAGCGTAAAGAGAACCACGATTGTAATAGGCTGGAGCATAATCCGGGTTCAGTGCAATGGCTATGTTGTAATCTTTTATCGCAAGATCAATATCATTCATTTTTTCGTGAAGGACACCTCGGTTACAATAGGCTACAGCATCATTCCCGTGTAGTTGAATAGCGTGGTTTATATCTTTTAACGCATCGGTTATGTTGTTTTTTTCTTTTTGTATTATTGAACGATTCAGGTAAATATTAGCAATCACTTCGCTTGTGGTGAGGTTTTTGAGATAATATCCGTTCCTGATGCTCACTTGAGAAATACGCTTTCCAGGCATATGCACATAGTAACTGTCGGGAGTCGCCATACCTTCATAACCCGTCTCAATGTTCCTACGAAAATCCCCGTCGTCGTAACGTACGAAAATATGTTCTGGTACACTAACACCATAGATAGGCAAATTTAACCCTTCTGCTATACTAAGATAGAGAATTGACAGCCCGACGCAGTTGCCAATTTTTGTGTCCAAAACCTTATTTAAAGAGATATCTTCTAGTTCACCTGTTTGTACATATTTAAACTGGAGTTCGTTGAAAAGCACAATGTTGACAGTTTTGATAACCTGTTCCGGTTCTGTCGCGTCTCTGAGGCTTGTCTTAATATTTTTGACAATGTTATCGAGCTTTTTGAGATACTCTTCTATGTCTATTTCCGGATATGACTCCTGGGCAATCTGAAGTGCGATTCTTGCCAGACCTGTTTCCTGCGTATTAGTTTCCCAGACCAGGTTTGGCCTGAAATCTTCTGCCAACAGGTCGAATGAGGCATACTTCAAACAAATGAAAGCATATCTGAGACCGCCGATTATACAGATTGCATAGAAAAAAAATACAAAACCAGATTTCAAAGATTTTTTATTTATCTGTATAATCTGTAAAATCCGAGGCCGTTTTTTCATTTCTTTAGTATGCATGCTTGTTGATAAATCCATTCCACATCGTAAGCCAGATTATCTTCAGATCAAAATTTAATGACCAGTTTTCAATATAATAAAGGTCGTATTCAATTCGCCTTTCCAGGGATGTGTTCCCGCGCCAGCCACATACCTGTGCCCAGCCAGTAATTCCCGCCTTCATCTTATGCCTTAACATATATTTTGGAATGGTGTTCCTGAAATTTTGTATGAATACGGGTCTTTCAGGACGAGGCCCGACAATGCTCATGTTTCCCCGTAACACATTGAAAAACTGGGGGAGTTCATCCAGGCTTGTCCTTCTCAGCAATTTGCCTATCCTGGTGCACCGCGGGTCGTCCTTCTTTGTCCAGACTGGTCCCGTTGCCTGTTCCGCATTGACAAACATCGTTCGGAATTTGAGTATGTTGAATATCTTACCGTCCAACCCCATCCTTTCCTGCTTGAAGAGTACAGGGCCTTTGGAAGTTAGTTTAATCAATAATGCAATAATAAGCATAAGAGGAGCCGTAAAGACAAGTACAAGAGAGGCAAAAACAATGTCTAGAACTCTTTTCGCAACAATATTCCAGCCATAAAGAGGAGTATCGCGAAGGGTGATGAGCGGCATGCCCTCAAACTCACTCACGCTGCCGCGCAGGGTGATGAACTCAAATAGGTCTGGCAAGACCATGATACTCACCATCTCGTCACCAATCCAGTTTAAAACTTCTTTCAGTTGATTATGGGCATCAAAGGGTAAGGTTACAAAAACAATATCGATACCAAGCTTTGTAATAAATTCACGGACATCCGAATATTCCCCCAGTACCTTTATTCCCTGTATGGTATTCCCGACATTATTCGGGTCGCTGGTCAGGAAACCTGATATTTGAATTCCGAGTTCCGGGTGTTTCTGCAGCTTTTTTACGAGGTCTTGTCCCAGCTTCTCAGTACCAAGAATAATGGCATATCTCTGGTTGTATCCCTTCTGTCGCAGGAAACGCAGAAATTCCCGAAACAGGATACGGGTCAGGCTGAGAGCTACAATGTTGATGAGCCAGAAATACAGGAATGTCAATCGGGAAAATTCATACTGACGGAAGAGGAACGTTAATGAAATAAGGATCAGTGTGGCAAATGTAGATGCCTTGCCAATATCCATGATTTCAGAAAGCCTGGTCGAGACTCTGCGGGGACGATATAACCCGAATACCTTAAAAACAACACCCCATAGCGGAATCATAAAAATAAGGAGGGTCAGGTAGATTCTAAGCGGAGGGATCCCTTTATAAACTGGTATAATGCCGGAATAAAACCTCAGGTAGTAGGAGGATATCCACGTAATGGACAGGGTGAACCAGTCGGAAAGGAGTAGTAATGATTCGAAAAACTTGCTGTGTTTTTTTAACATAAAAGCTTTTCAATATATTGTTTAAACCTTTCTTTAAATATTAAGCAATCAAACCTTTCTGCGTGTTTTCTAATCGACAATGGATTGAACAGGTTTTTATGATCTTCAAAAAAACTTACAGCCTCCACCAGAGATTCTGCCGTTTGTCTGACAAAAAATACACCGGTGGGCGTTTCGGGCTGCCCGGCTGTCACTTCCGATTGAGAATCATGGCGAGGATATACTCCGTAAACGGTTTCCAGTACACCGCCTTTTGCAAAAGCAATTACCGGTTTTCCGCATGCCTGCGCCTCCAGAGGAACGATCCCGAAATCTTCTTCACCTGGAAAGATCAATGCCTTGCACCCACGGTAATATTCCTTCAAAGATTCGCTGGATTGCCATCCAATATACTGCACGTGTTTTTTTGCCATCCTCCTGACCCTCTCTTCTTCCTGCCCCCCACCAATAATGACAAGAGGTAAACCCATTCTTTCAAAGGCCTCTACAGCGATGTCTATCCTCTTGTAAGGAGCAAAGGCTGATACAATCAGATAGTAGTCTCCTTCCCTATGACTCTCCAGTGGAGTATAAAGCGAACAATCTACTGGCGGGTGAATGACCTCTGCCGATCTTTTATAATATTTTTTTATCCGGTTTGCAACGTGACAGGAGTTTGCCACAAAGTGATCCACCCGGTTACTGGAGGCAACATCCCACATCCTCAGATAATGGGCAATGGCAGGCATCAAAAACCTGGAGACAATTCCCTTTTTGCCGTTGCCAAAATAGATATAGTACTGGTCCCATACATAACGCATTGGGGTATGACAGTAGCAGACGTGGATTGCGGATGGAGAGGTCAGTACCCCTTTGGCCACACAGTGACTACTGGACAGAACTATATCATAGTTTCTCATATCGAAACTTTCTATTGCTAAAGGAAAGAGCAGCAGAAACGAACGGTAGTGTTTTTTGACAAGGGGTATTTTTTGAAGAAAGGAGGTTTGTATGTTTTTTTCCTCTATTATCTTCGAAACTGAACCGTGACAATGGATTAATGTAAAGATGTCCGCATCCGGAAAGAGTTCGCAGAATACCTCTAAAACCTTTTCCCCTCCCCGCATTCCGGTAAGCCAGTCATGAACTATTGCTACCCGCACGTGTATTCTTTTATCAGATTCATTAAAGATTAAAAATTATTACTCCATATAATACTCAATAATATCCAAAATCTGCGTAAATGACAATTTAAAATCAAATGGAAAAACGTCTGCGGAAAAGTACCTATGAATAACAGCGCTTCTGGACGTTGCGCAATGGATATGACTAGACAAAAGGATTATTAATAAAAATATATTTTTTTTGAAAAAATTATGCCGATTATTATAATGTTGAAGCTTAAAGACGGGGACAACGATATGTCCTCCATAACGACACTGGCGGGAATGGTTACGGTTGATAGTATGAATCTAAGTACTGCGACAGAAGACTATTTAAAAAGAATGTTAGATATTGTATGTAGTTTCTTTTTGCTTGCTCTTCTTTTCCCCTTGTTTCTTATTATTGCTGTTCTGGTAAAAGTGGATAGCAAAGGGCCTGTTTTCTTTTTGCAGAAACGGTGTGGCAGGTATGGAAAGGTGTTTAATATGTACAAATTCAGAACGATGGTTAAAGAAGCGGAGTCGTTGAAAAAAAGGCTCAAGAATGAGATGGATGGCCCCATGTTTAAAATGAGAAACGACCCGAGGATTACAGAAATAGGGAGATTTCTCAGAAAATACAGCCTCGATGAATTGCCTCAGTTGATTAATGTCCTCAAAGGACAGATGAGCCTTGTTGGTCCAAGACCTTTGGCATATGAAGAGATGACGGGAGATGACAATTGGAGAAGAATCAGGCTTTCGGTTAAACCTGGTATGACAGGACTCTGGCAGATAATGGGAAGAGAGAGCGGTAAATTCAGCGATTGGGTAAATTACGACACCACATATGTACAGAAAAGATCTCTCTTTTTAGATTTAAAAATTCTTTTCCTGACACTGTTTACTGTTTTTAGCAAAGTAGGGACGTAGTGATAATTTTAAACTGATAACTGGGTAACACGGACAGACAAGGGCTTGTTCGTGTTCAGGTTATTGATCCGAATCATCCCTAATCATCACATAGTGGTCGATTCCAGCCTCTTTGAACATCTCTCCAACGATTTCAAACCCATGTTTTTGGTAAAAGCCTGCAAGGTATGCTTGGGCATGCACCTTGAATTTCTTAAAACCACATTCTTTTGCAAATGATATCATAAACTCGGTTAGTTTGTGACCCAGATTCTTCCCGCGGTACGATTTTCGTATTGCAATACGTTCCAGTTTTGCATACTCACCGTACATACGTATACGGCCTGCCGCAATTGGCTCTCCGTTTTCTTCTCCCAGAATATGCGTTGCAGAGTGCTCATATTCGTCACGTTCTGTCTTATATGAAATCCCCTGTTCTTCAACAAACACCATACTGCGTACGACAAACACCTTGATCAAATCGTCGAGATTTGTTACCACCCTAAACATTTTGAATAAAACTTGGTATAAACACTCAGTTGAAATTAAAAAATGAGCAGTATGGATTAATCATACCGAACCCATCATTCCCACGGTCTAAATCAAATACACATCCCTGACAAATTGAAGTTGGTGCCACAACCTTGAAATTCCTTGTATATTTATCAAAGATTATTCTTTTTCAAGAGAAAATACCAGGAAATGTTACCCTGGCAGAGAGTCGAATTCATACAGCAGGCGATAAGCCGACCAATCCCATTTCCTTTATTTATTACTTTGCTTGCCGTAAAGTGCGGGGAAAGTCTTTTGGAACCATTCTTTTGCCATTGAGGTCTATAATTGCGATGCGACCGCTCGGTTTTAAAAATCTTCTGGCTGGAGGAAAATACGCCACCCTGTCTTTGATATGATAATACGCGTTGCAGGTAAAGATCGAGTCTACCACATCTCCCGAAATAAGCGGCAGGTAAAGTAGCCGCTGCCGGAACCTGGGTTAGTGATGTGCTAAGCAGCCGTGTATCTCCAGTACACGGATTACATGATATAGATACTGCTACCTATCCCGCCAGCACCCCTCATATGCAAAACGCTCGATGCTCGTGCAGCAAACGCCACTGGTCAGAAGCAAAAAGAAAATTATGGACAAGAAGACACAGCTTTCCACAAGGAACATAGATTGTCTTACGAAGCATCTGAATATGGCTGACATATCAAGCAATTTTTTACCATGCCGATTATATACACAGATAAGCAGTTACAACGACGCGATAATTGCGAAGCTGGTTTAAGCAAACAGAGCTTGTAGTGTACCGCGATAGTGTTGCACAAAGTTAAGGAATCAGGATACCCCTGTTTTTCCCTGTTTCTCTTCTTCGAGATATACGTCGGTCACATCTGTACTGTCAATTTCTTTCCTTAGCAGAAAATAGATAACCGTTTTTGCAGAAAATATATAGGTTATTACAAAACTCCATACTGCAAGTTTGGTCAGAAAAATATAAACAATTAACATACCTGCAAGGAATTTCAGTGACCAGCGGTCGAGAGAAACGGACGCTGTCTTTATCTCCGCGGTGGTTGCACTACAAAATCCAAGCCAGGCAATATTGCATTTCTGTGACAGAAAGGACTGAACCAGGTTAAACTTCTGCCCCATTCCCGCGCCCACTGTAAAAAAGGCCAGGCGCATCATTAACCACGCAACAAATGCAATCAAAGCCAGACAAGCCAGCCCATACAGCGTATTTATCATACAATATATTAGAAACTGCTTGGGGCGTGAAAGGACATAACTGTACGCACGGCTCATTGCATCAAAGGCATCGGATCCCTCTGCGCTGATCGTGGGAAACATGAAACACAGTCCCAGCGCCCCTATTATACCGACGAAAACCATCAAAAACCCCGATGTTATGGCAAGAGGGAAGCCTAATGCCACAACCACTTCACCAAAAACAGGAATCCGTCCTATTAAACCGCCGATTAGATTGCACAAGGCAAAAAAGAAAACACCAATAACCGGCACCAGCGGCGACCAGAAATAAGACCAGAGCTTATTTCTGGCAAATCTCAGAGCATCTGTCAGCCGAACACTTTCATCCCTGGCGTAGTCCAGTGCGGCAATTCTCGTAATTGCCCCGCCCGCCAGCGACCAGATTGCCAGAAGGCCAAAAATGAGGACGGACAGGACAAAAAATTCTCCGGCATCCAGGGGTATAATTGCTGACAGTACGCTGTTTGTAAGGATAAACAGGCTTTCTCTGACTGAACGCAGGATAAGTTCTATAAAGGTATAGGGAGTGGTATTGATTAGTTTTAACGCAGAAAAAAATGCCACCACAACAACGCACCATGCCAGACTTGCTAAAAGTCCGGCATATCCAAGTAACATCTTCTTGGGATCAAAGGCCATTTTAAATGCACGAAAAATATCACGCCAGTCACGTTTTACAGTTTTCGCTTCACCCATTTTCCTCTCCTTTTTTTTCTATCCGGCTCAACGATTCAGGGCTTATTGGCTCCTCAATGCGATACCGCTCATCCAACCATGCTCCAAGATCAATAAGCTTACACCGTTCACAGCAAAAAGGGAAATAAGGCATATCTTTTATCTTCCGATAGACAACTTCCTTTTTACAGTTAGGACAGTTAATTCTGGGCATATCTTATTTCTATCTTGTTATTTTATTTTTCTCCGTAACTTTTGCTTCCGGTTTTTCAGATTTTACCGGCTCGGTTTCCTTTTTGGCCTTTGATTTGTATTCCTCGCTGCGGTAATCTGTCTGATAGAAACCAGTTCCCTTAAAAATAATACCCCCACCTGCCCCTATTACCCGTTCTACCTGCAACTTTCCACAGGCAGGACACTTTTTTACAGGATTTTCTGTAATGTGCTGAAACAATTCAAATGAATGATCACAACTATTGCACCGATAATCATATGTAGGCATATTCTCTGACTTAGTTATTGATCCGGCTATCTGTGCCTAAATCAAAAACTAAGCGGTTCACCTCCTTCCGGAAAATATTATCTGATTTTTAAAATTCCCTGATATTTCTGGTAAAATTTAAATGAAGAAATTCTTCATTTTCTCAAAAAATTTCTTTTGACTCGGAGAAATATTTTTCTTCTCTATTTCCGCAAACTCTCGTAGCAATTCCTCCTGTCTCGGTGTCATTTTCGTAGGCACTTCAACAATCACCTGTACCAGAAGATTACCCTTGCCGTACCCATGCAGGCTTGGAAAGCCTTCACCCCGTATCGGAATGACCTCATTATTTTGCGTCCCTCTGGGTATCTTAACCTGAATGATATTTCCTGTAAGTGTAGGTACGTCAATGGTACAACCCAGTGCAGCCTGTGCGAAAGGAACAGGGACTTCACAAAGAACATCATTACCCTGCCGTTTAAAAATAGGATGTGGCTTGACATGGATATCACAATACAAATCTCCAGGAGACGCCCCGTTTTCTCCGGGTTCACCCTGACCTGACAATCTCAGCCGCGTATTATCCTCAACACCAGGCGGAACCTGAATAGAGATAACCGACTTTTTGGGATAACGTCCTGAACCTCCGCATTTTGTGCATGGCGATTCAATAATCTTGCCGTTGCCGTGGCACTTGGGACATGTTGTACGCAGTGTAAAAAACCCCTGTGACTGCTGTACCTCTCCCCTGCCTCTGCAGTATGGACAGGTTACCGGGGAAGTGCCCTCCCGAGCACCGCTTCCCCGGCATACGTCACATATCTCTTTCCGTGTCAGCTCAATCTTTTTTTCAACACCTGTAGCGACATCTTTGAAATCAACTTCAATATCACATTTCAGACTCGCCCCTCGTTTGGCTGCCCTTCCACGCGCCCTGCCTCCGCCAAAGAAGTCTTCAAAGATACTTCCGCCACCAAAAATATCTCCAAAGGCGTCAAAAATATCCTCAAATGTGCTGTACCCGTGAGTTTCTACGCCTCTGAGACCATCCATTCCGAATTGGTCATATTTCCTTCTCTTGTCACTGTCCCCAAGTACACCATAAGCCTCCGCTGCCTTCTTAAATATCTGTTCAGCTTCTTTATTCCCTGGATTTCTATCAGGATGATATTTTAATGCAATCTTTCGGTATGCCTTTTTTATATCTTCAGCACTTGCATTTCTATCAACACCAAGTATTTTATAAAAATCTTCTTCCATGTTATTGATATTATTATATTTAAAATAAGAGTGGTTTTATAAAGAGATACTACAAGACAGGAATGTTATTATAACAAATTATAGTATATCAAACCGCATAAAATCAAGATGTTTTACGCACCTGCCTCCTGAAGTGTAAAAGTAAAAAGGCTACGGGTATCGCAGCCTTTTTACTTTTTTATATAGTATCCTGCTTTTCTTCAATAAACCAACTTTTAATGGATACTGCCTTCAATCTCTTTTTCTTCTTCGTCTTCTTCCTTTAACTCGGTAATCAGGGTTTCCGTAGTCAATAGGAGTCCGGCAACGCTGGCGGCATTCTGTAATGCTACCCGCGAAACCTTTGCCGGATCAACAATCCCGGCGTCAAACATATCAACGTAATTTCCCGTGTTGGCATCGTATCCCATATTGGTCGATAGTTCTTTCACCTCTTCAGCAACTACTGAGCCATCGACTCCTGTATTCGAGGCAATCTGACGTAAAGGAGCTTCAAGGACCTTTGCAATGATATCCACGCCGACTTTTTCATCGCCCCTGAATTTTTTTCTTGCCTCATCGAGGGCTGGTATTGCCCTAATAAAGGCTACTCCACCCCCAGGTACAATCCCTTCTTCAACCGCGGCCCTTGTGGCATGCAATGCATCTTCCACTCGCGCCTTTTTCTCGTTCATCTCAGCCTCAGTGGCAGCACCCACATGGATAACCGCCACCCCTCCTGCCAATTTTGCAAGCCTCTCCTGGAGCTTCTCCTTATCATAATTGGAGGTAGTCTGTTCGATCTGATTTTTGATCTGGGCAATTCGGGCCTGTATGTCCGCTTTCTTGCCCGCGCCCTGAATAATCGTCGTGTTATCTTTGTCAATGGTAATCCGTTTTGCACGGCCAAGGTCTTCGATACTTATACTTTCCAGCTTTAAGCCCAAATCCTCTGTAATAGCACGCCCTTTCGTCAATATGGCAATATCCTCCAGCATAGCCTTTCGACGATCCCCAAAACCAGGAGCTTTTACGGCTGCACAACTCAAGACACCGCGGAGTTTATTTACTACCAGGGTTGCCAGTGCTTCACCTTCTACATCCTCCGAAATAATTAACAAGGGTTTTCCACTGGTGGCGATCTTTTCCAGTAAGGGAAGGAGGTCCTTCATGCTGGATATCTTTTTCTCGTGAATCAAAATATAGGCATCTTCTAGGACGACTTCCATGTTCTGCGCATCCGTAATAAAGTATGGAGAAAGATACCCTTTATCAAATTGCATACCCTCAACAACCGTCAGGGTAGTTTCAATCCCTTTCGCTTCTTCTACGGTAATTACCCCATCTTTCCCTACTTTCTCCATAGCATCAGCCAGCAGGTTTCCAATGGAAGTATCATTATTGGCCGAAATCGTTCCCACCTGTGCAATTTCAGCACGCCCCTTTACTGGTTTGCTTAATTTCTTCAGTTCAGCAACCACAACTTCTACTGCTTTGTCGATACCCCGTTTAATTGCCATTGGGTTTGCACCGGCTACCACGTTCTTCAACCCTTCGTTAAAAATAGCTTCGGCAAAAATGGTTGCTGTGGTGGTACCGTCACCCGCGACATCGCTGGTTTTCGATGCAACCTCACAAACCATCTTTGCACCCATATTTTCAAAGGGATTTTTCAGCTCAATTTCCTTAGCCACTGTTACGCCGTCTTTTGTAACTGAAGGCGCACCAAATCCTTTTTCAAGGATCACATTTCTTCCCGTAGGGCCCATAGTTACCCGAACAGTGTCGGCAAGCTGCTTAATCCCTTTCTGGAGCAACTTTCTGGCATCTTCATCATAAAGTAATTGTTTTGCCGCCATTTTTATAACCTCCAAAAAATTTCGATCCGTAAAAAAACTCAATGCCCATAGCCGCGTTACTCAATCTTGGCCAAAATGTCGCTTTCTCTCATAACCAAATATTCCTTGCCGTCGAGAGTGACCTCTGTCCCTGCATATTTTCCGTAAAGGACTTTGTCTCCCTTTTTTACCAGAAGTTCCGCCCTTTTCCCGCTCTCCAGCATCTTTCCATCGCCAACTGCTACAACCTTCCCCTTCATGGGCTTTTCTTTCGCCGTATCGGGCAAAACAATTCCACCAGGCGTTTTTTCTTCGGCTTCCATAGGTTCAATAACCACCCTGTCATCTAATGGTCTGATCATTTTTTCTATTTACCTCCTCATGAAAAATAAACAGTCAAAATTATGTAAAATTGCCTAAAATTTTATACTCAACTCCCAAGCAATTGGGTTACATTCCCATACCGCCCATACCTCCCATGCCACCTCCCGGCATAGGCATCTTTTCTTCTTTCTTGGGGATGTCGGTAATGATACACTCCGTTGTTAACAAAATACCTGCAATGCTTATGGCATTTTGTAATGCACTTCGTGTTACCTTTGTCGGGTCTATAACACCTGCATCAATCAGATTGCAGTATGTTTCCTTCTCCGCGTCATAGCCAAATGCCTTGTCTTTGGATTCTAATATCTTTCGGACAACCACAGATCCTTCCAGCCCTGCATTCTTAAATATCTGCTTTGCCGGTGCAGATAAGGCATTCTTCACGATATCAATGCCCATAGCCTCATCACCCTTCAATTTGAGGTCATTTAAGACTTCCGCCGCTCTCAATAGCGCAACGCCACCGCCAGGCAGGATGCCTTCTTCAACTGCAGCCCTTGTGGCGTGCAGTGCATCTTCCACCCTGGCCTTCTTTTCCTTCATCTCGCTCTCTGTGGCTGCACCAACAAATATCTGGGCGACGCCTCCTGCAAGCTTTGCAAGACGCTCCTGCAATTTTTCCCGATCATAATCAGAGGTCGTCGCATCAATTTCATTCCGGATTTGTTTAATACGTCCGGAGATGGCATCGGCACTCCCTGCACCCTGAATGATGGTCGTATTATCCGAATCAATAGTAACCTTTTTTGCCCGCCCCAGGTCGCGGATATCTATACTTTCCAGCTGAATACCTAAGTCCTTAAAAATTGCCTTCCCATCGGTAAGGATAGCAATATCTTCCATCATCGCCTTTCTGCGGTCACCATATCCAGGCGCCTTCACCGCAGCACAACTCAGCGTCCCCCGAAGTTTATTAACCACTAGCGTAGCCAGCGCCTCACCCTCCACGTCTTCAGCAATAATCAAAAGAGGCTTGCCGGTCTTTGCTATCTTTTCCAGGAGCGGCACCAGTCCTTTAATAGCAGATATCTTTTCCTCATAAATCAGAATGTAAGGGTCTTTAAATTCAACCTCCATGGAGTCGGGATTGGTGACAAAGTGAGGAGAGAGATAGCCTCTGTCAAATTGCATACCCTCCACCACATCCACACTGGTTTCAAGGCCCTTTCCTTCTTCTACAGTAATGACACCGTCTTTCCCTACTTTCTCCATAGCATCGGCAATCATCTTTCCAATTTCAGGGTCATTATTTGCGGCAATAGAACCAATGCTTGCAATCTCTGCCTGGTTCTTGATCTTTTTACTCATTTCCTTTAATTTTTCTACAATCTTATCCAGCGCCTTGTGCATTCCCCGGTTGAGCGCCATAGGGTCCGCCCCTGCCGTCACACACTTCAGCCCCTCCAGAAATATAGCTTCCGTAAGAACCGTTGCAGTGGTCGTACCGTCACCGGCAACATCACTGGTCTTGGATGCGGCCTCCCGCACCAGCCTGGCTCCGGTATTTTCATAAGGGTCTTTTAATTCAATCTCCTCAGCCACCGACACCCCGTCCTTGGTCACTGTCGGGCTTCCATATCCCTTATCCAGTACGGCATTTCTCCCCCTTGGCCCAAGGGTAACTTTGACTGCCCTAGCAAGTTTTGTAACACCCCGGGCAATAGCGGCCCTGGCCTCTTCATTAAAGGTTAATTGTTTCGCCATTAAATACCTCCTTTCAAACTTTTGGATACTTTTGAGAACAAATTATAGAATCAAAAATCTATCGGTTAACAACATTTAGCAAATCTAATACCTTTAATTGTACTATATCGCTATGGCGCTTTAAATTATTATAAAAAATAGCTTTATGTGTAGTTACATAAAATCTGTACCTTGGGATATTTTCATGAAGGATGCCATTGTGACAGCGGGAAAATTCCAATACAGATAGCATCTGTCAGTATGGCAGAAAATCAAATGTCTTAATAAAACAGGTAAAAAGCAACTTGGTTTTTATCTTTTCATATTGACTTTTAAACGGTTTATAACATACTATTTTTAAATCAAGAATTATCGGCAAAGAAAATTTTATTTTCCTGAAAAAGACATAAATGCTCCGAATAAACAGAGACTATAATCCACTGCACAATTTTCATAAACAGACACGACATGGGATGATACTAGCCGGCATGCCAGACCGTTTAATTCCGGAAGAAATTACCAGGGAATTAAAAACAAAGATTGTTGGAAGTACAGTAGTCATTTACGAACGGACGACTTCAACGATGGACATTGCCAAAAAGATTGCACGTACGGGTTTTAAAAATGGTACTGTAATTTTCAGCGAAGAACAAACTAGCGGAAGAGGACGTTCGGGTCATTCATGGTCTTGTCCCAGGTACAAGGGGTTGCTATTTACCATCCTGCTCACACATACGATACAACACGACCACTTATGTCTGTTAACGGGTACTATGGCCATTTCAGTTACTGAAACAATACGGGAAACACTCCAACTGCCCGCAGAAATAAAGTGGCCCAACGATATCCTGATTGGTGGGAAAAAGGTAGGTGGGATACTGGTAGAATTAGAAAGGAGGTTCAAAAAGCAATCGATATTTTTGATCGGAATTGGCCTGAATGTCAATGTCACAGAAAAAGAGTTACCGAAACAAACGCGTCTCCCTGCAACGTCACTTGCCATTGAAAATAAAGGATTTATAGATCGTGTTCTGCTTGCAAAGGCTCTGCTTCAGAATATCGACAAGTGGTATTCGATATTAAGAGACGAATACTTCAGATATATTGCGGAGAGATGGAAGGAACTTTGTGTTACGATTGGTGAAAGGCTAACCATTGCGGAGTGTGACACGGAGTATACCGGCAAGGTTATTGATATTTCCAATAATGGGGGCTTAATGCTGAGGCTCGATAATGGCCAGATAAAGATATTCCGAGGGGAACATGCCACGATCAAATACTCGTGAGGTATTACCTCTAGATTGTGTCGAAACATTCAAAAACCATAGCAGACGTTTTTTGAAGAAGGCAAATTACTGAAAAAGTCACAACCTTAGTATCTTTCCGTCTTCTACAAGGATTAGCCTAGATTTCTTACCGAAGAGATAGACACTCCTCGTTGTTTATGGTATAAGATGTGAATGGGTAACAGATTATGTCGAAAGGGGGATGGAGAGAAGGTGAAAGCAAGGTGTAAAGACGCAATAGAGTATCCAGGGTTAAGTGGAAGGAAAGTAGTAAGC
>JABRVT010000005.1:0-53673 GCA_040048245.1 Candidatus Brocadia sp. | reverse complement strand
GTTTTTTGATAATCTCTGCAATACGGTCTTCTTTGCGAAAGTTTTTCTTCCGAATATACTCGATCTTCAGGTTATTTTCTTGCGCAATTCGTTGAGCGTTTTGAATGAGTGTATCACGGAATGGCTGGGCAAATTGTTTGAAATCAAAGATACGTATCTTCCGTTTGTTAAGAAACGAGGTCATCCCCTGCGCATAACACAGGGGATGTAAACTCCCAACAATACGATCGGAGCAGGGACGCCTTAACGATACAACATAAATTGCAAGATATTTTTAAAAAATGAAAATTAAATATATGTCCAGATCTAAATTGTTGAATTATTGTGGTAGATGAAGATAGAGCAACTGATTAAGCGTGTTTTTCGCGGTCTTTCGCGCATTCAGTGATCGTGCCCTTGATGAGGCCGATGGTATGGGGAATGACAGGGAGGACGACGGCCAGGTTTTCTGCAACACCTTTGGGGCTTCCGGGGAGATTGATGATAAGGGTTTGTTTGTAAATTCCAGCGATAGCCCTTGATCCCATGGCCCTGGGGGTATGTTTGATCCCTTCCATTCGCATGGCCTCGCCAAAGCCTGGTAATTCCTTTTCTATGACCGCCCGTGTGGCTTCCGGGGTCACGTCTCTGGGTCCTACACCCGTCCCGCCTGTTGTGACAATAAGGTCGGCTTTTTCGGCGAATTCGAAGAGTTTTTTTGTGATAAGGTCCTTTTCGTCAGGGATGACTTCATAGGCCGTGATGGCGGCATCGATTTCCGAGAGCATATTGCGGATAACCTCGCCACTTTTATCCTCTCGTTCGCCCCTTGATCCCTTGTCGCTTAGCGTCAAAATCGCCGCCCGTATCATACCTTCACTTCCACTTCTGCACCCTTTTCAAGGATCGTAATTTCATCTCCTGTTTTAATGGTACCGCCGGTAAGAATTTCTGCAAAGATACCTTCCCTGGGCATAATGCAGTCGCCGGCCTTATAATAAATGGCACAACGGTTATGGCAGAGCTTGCCGATTTGGGTCACCCGAATGACGATGTCTTTGCCAATTTTTAAGATGGTTCCAATGGGGAGGGATTTTAGTTCGATGCCTTCCGTTACAATATTTTCGCCAAAATCCCCATCCTTGATGTTTAAGCCCTTTTCGCGCATAATGTTGGCGCTTTCTCTGGCCAGTAAGCTGACCTGGCGGTGCCATTTTCCAGAATGAGCATCCCCTTCCAGTCCAAAATGCTCAATTAACTTGCACGTACCGACATCACGTTTTTGGGTACCCTTTTTTTTGCTTATGCAAACGGCAACAACCTTTCCCATAATACCTGCCAATGCTCAGAATTTTCATGGAGGGCGAAGTGCCACTTCGCTCCCATCTGATTTTCTAAAAAGTTGTCAAAGTCCTAATTTAGATTGAAGTTTAGCATGGCGTGTTTATGGTGTCAAGCACGAACCATATCCTGGCCTGGTTATAAATTACTTGTTTTTTTGCAGCAATATGATTAGAATTAGTCATTTAATTAACAGACAAACATTCTGTGTTGGTTTAAGCTAGAGTTCGTCATCGCACTGTATTTTGTGTCTTCCGAAATGTTATAGAAAGGTGAAATTTCCATGACCAGTGAGCATACAGAGTTGGCAGTTATCAATCGGGCAAAAGAAGACAATGTAAAACTTGTCCAGTTGCAATTTACCGATATAAACGGAAATATCAAGTCCGTTACGATACCGATAGAGAGATTTCCTGAATCCATCGAAAAGGGGATATGGTTTGATGGCTCTTCTATTGAGGGTTTTACGCGAATTTGCGAGAGCGATATGTATCTGAAGCCTGATACGAGCACGTATGCCTTGCTTCCCTGGGAGACGGAGGAGATAACAGCCAGGCTCTTTTGTGACGTTTATATGCCCGATGGTTCCCCCTTCGAAGGAGACCCCAGGTATATTTTGAAAAGGGCGATTAAAAATGCACGGGAAATGAATTTTGAGTATAATGTGGGACCCGAACTGGAGTTCTTCCTGTTTAAACCCAAGAGTGACGGACAGGTGGAGCCCACACCGCATGATGTGGGGAGTTATTTCGACTTTTCACCGAGAGACCTTGCGGGGAACGTGAGAAGGGACATTATTTTTACTCTGGAGAAAATGGGTATCAATGTCGAAATGAGCCATCATGAGGTCGCCCCCGGTCAGCATGAGATTGACTTTCGATATGCCGAGGCATTGAAGACGGCAGAAAATGCCCTGACCTTTAAACAGGTAGTTAAGTCCATTGCGCATCAACACGATTTATATGCCACTTTTATGCCGAAACCCATCTTTGGGGTATGTGGCAGCGGGATGCACTGTCATCAAAGTTTTTTTGATATCAGGACGCGAAAGAATGTATTCTTCGATGAGAAGGATGAATATAAGCTCAGTAAGTTGGCAAAGCAGTTTATTGCGGGACAACTCCAGCATGTCCGTGCGATGAGCGCTATTTTATCTCCAACCGTAAATTCCTATAAGAGATTGGTGCCGGGATATGAGGCGCCTGTGTATATCTGCTGGGGGCAAAAGAATCGTTCTGCCCTGATACGAATTCCACGGTTCTCTCAGGGGAGGGAGCAGGCGACAAGGGCAGAGTTGAGATGTCCGGACCCAAGCAATAATCCATATCTCGCCTTTGCAGTAATGTTGGAGGCAGGCATCGACGGTATTAAAAGGGGTATTTTGCCTCCTGAGCCCGTGGAAGAGAATGTTTATGAGTTTAATAAGGATGAATTGGCATACCGCAATATCGCCACCCTTCCGGGTTCCCTGGGCGAAGCAATTGATGAATTAAAGAAAAACAAATTGATGGAAACTGCATTAGGTTCGCACACCTACCAGGTATATATACATGCAAAAATGGCTGAATGGGATGAATACCGGATACAGGTAACCGAGTGGGAACATAAAAAATATTTCGAAACGACATAAACAGAATTAAAAATATATATTAAAGCTGAACGTTCGTTCTTTAACCTTCAAATACTATCTTTTAAGAATAGCTTATTGTATAAAGAGCAAGAGTGGGTTTTGTTGTGGTTAAATAGAACTTTAATATATATAAATATTTTAATTCTGTTAAGGAGGAGATATGGAAGTTGGAAATATTTTTCGCCATCTGCTCGTACATAATGAGGCATTTGTAAAGAATACAGAAGCGACAAAGTTTTTAGCGTATGCTACACACCAGACTCCGTACATTACCCTGCTTACGTGCGCCGATTCCAGGGTTCAGGGTGAGATCCTGGGACGGGACATCTTTAACAAGGTATTTATAGTACGGAATGCCGGTAACCAGTTTGTCGTAAATAGGGGTTCCATCGAGTATTCGCTCTATGTTCTTAATACTCCTGTCATGCTTGTACTAGGACATACCGATTGCGGAGCGGTAAAGTTTGCCACCCATGCCTGTATAACGCAGTCCAAAGAGATTATTAATCTGGCAAAGTCCTTTGATAAACTCATGAAGACGGATTATTCATCGCTGAGCCGGGAGATAAAGTCTGAAATGCTTCCTTTAACCATTCCCATAGAGCGGGGAATACCGGATTTGAGAAAGATTCAAAATGAAATGAAGGAGCTTGCCTATCTGAGTCAGATCAATGTGGACTATCAGATAGAGAAGGTATTAAAATATTACGGCGACAGGGTAAAAGAAGGTAAATTAACGATTATTGGCGGGGTATATGACTTTGTTGGTGCTTATTCAACACAGCTTGGCAGAATTTTAATTACCAATATTAACGGCATTATTAACCCCATAGATCTTCAGGATAATGCAAGAAAAATTATCAGGAGAATGCCAAATTATGATGAGAAGAGTGAGGGATATAAGGTTGTTAGTGGATTGATTGACGAAAAGGTAACCCGTATAACGGCATAGAACTTTATGAGTGCCATTTGCCAGAAACAGAGAGATTATGATAGTATAACTTTTGTAGAAAATGAATGTTCGGACGGGATGTGCTGTTTTACCTGCGTTATTCCATCAAATAACGGACATATTGGTTTCTTTAAGTCCCTCTGGAAAAAAGGTACAGGTTATCCTTATGTGAAGTTGTTGGTGACCAGTGAAGGATACAAAGATGAATTGTACGATTCATGCAGGTTTTTGAATTTCAGTATTTTTGCAAATCAGACAGACTCCAGCCCGAAAATGGACCTGCGCTGCAGCATTTATAAACATCGTCCAGATCAGTGTATGGGGTATCCTGACGAAGCGGGCGAATCGTTGTATAAGAAAATCAGCGGTCCGTGCATATTTAATGAGTATACCGCCTCCGGTGCGTACAAGAAACTTGTATACAAGAGGGAGTGGCAAGCTTTTTTTGCAATCAGGGACGACCGGGCGGCGATGCGGAATATATTTGTTAGCGATGAGGATGTGTCCGTTGTGAGGGAGAAAATATTAAAAACAAAGGATGTTCATCTTGCAACATTATCAGTGGATAATACGGAGGAATTGGATTATATTTTGATACCAGTACCCAGACAAACCCACAATATCCTGTATTTGTCAAAAGAACATAAACCTATTGGTACGATAAGGCAGGCATATCATAAATGGCAGGAAAAGATACAAAAAAATCTTGAAAACCATTATGGACCGGAATGGGAAACGAAACTCAAAAATGCCATAGAAACGGAGGAAAAAGATGCTTGTTAGAGATATAATGAAGACACAACTGGTAACCTTGAACGCTGATTCAAAACTGGGCTTTGCAAACGACATAATGTATCTGGGGAGGATACGGCATTTACCTGTTGTGAAAGGAGAGAATATTGTTGGCATCTTGACACAGAGGGATCTCTATCGTGCATCATTGACGTCTATCCTTACGAACTGGAAGGAAAATAAGGAATTTCTGGATTCCATCAGGGTTTCAGAGGTAATGACGAAAAACGTGATTACTATTTCTCCCGATGCAACGGTTGAGGAAGCCGCCCAGATTATGATCGATAAGAAAGTGGGAGGGTTGCCCGTGGTAAAGGATAAGAATAAGTTGATTGGTTTGATTACCGAGACTGACGTACTACAGTATTTTGTGGATGAGAGCAGAAAGAAGTGAGGTTTAAGGTAAAAAGGAGAATTCCATGTGTGACGTTGGCGGTCATATAAGCAGCGACATGATTACATGGCAGTGTGCATGTTGCGGTGCGGCAATAAAGGATTTTGACGGTACGACCGAAGGACTTTGTGATATCGGGATTTGTTTATCCTGCCGTAACACCCCTGAAGATTGGATAGAATTTGTCAGAGAAGAATGGGAAGAAGGTATCTGTATGGATTGCCCGTCACCGTGCGCACTCAAGCGGTGAATCGGGTAACGTAAGGGATATACACAAAAGATCCAATAATCGGTAGAGAATGATTTCAAAACGGGTGTTCACGTGCGATGTCATTGGATGAGTTCCTAACTGCTGTTAGGTGGGGTTTAAGCAGTTTCTTGAATTATATTAGGTGAAAATCTTTAATGAAGCTTAATTTATGAAAAGTCCTTTTGGAAGTTTTACATGTCTTGTGTTTGCATTATGGGTAATGGGGGTTAATGTAAATGTGATATTTGCATTTTCAAGTGGACCACCAAATGGTCGTACCGGTTCTCCAGCTGATGATTTTAAGACATGTAAAGATATAGGGTGCCATAATTCTTTTGCACTGAATTCAGGAAAAGCAGAGTTTTCAATTTCGGTACCGGATTATTATACCCTGGGTGAGGTTGTACCCGTAACCATTTCTTTTAATAATTCCAATACCGCAAAACATGGCTTTGAACTTTCGGCCCTCGATGCCAGCGATAAACACGCTGGGATATTCAATAGTGTTGATAATAAGACACAGACAGATGACGGTAAAGGGAATTACATAAAACATACCTCCGCCGGGAGCAGTCAATCTGGAAATGCCAGCTGGAATGTAACATGGACTGCGCCCTCTTCTGAAGTAAAGAATCCGGTTACATTCTATGCAACAGGGAATGAAGCAAATGGAGATGGTACACATAACGGGGACTATATTTATAAGATTACAAGGGTGATAAGTCAACTTGCGCCGACGCCTACACCAACGCCTGTAGGATGCGAGACTGAGGCAATATCGGCTTCTCCCAATGAACTGGAACTCAATAGGGGTGAAAGTGCCGAGGTGGTAGTAACTTTGATACCGGCGGAAGGTTGCCAACCAGAAGAAGGAGGGGTTATTACAGCGAAGGTTAATAGGGCTGGCAGGAAATGCGTATCGGTATTACCACAAAGCGCAAAGACAAATACTCGTGGTGAGGCTGTGTTCGCCATTACTGCCAAAAAGAAGACGGGAAATGCAAAGATCAGATTCAGGTATGGAAATTTAAAAATAACGGTAAAGGTAAAGGTTGTAAGATAAAAGTATTAGCAGTTAGAGGATATTTTAAAGTCAGGGGTGCCACATCTTCAGACGTGGCACCCCTTCTTTTTTTAGTTGATATAAGACCAACGGATGTTAAACTATTGCAGGTGCTTAGGGATTGATCTTGATCAAGTCGTTTCCGACAGGGTGTAACTTGCCGATAAAATATGACCCTGCTCTTGTAAACAGATAAGGGTGAATTTAACTTAAAAATTTTATATAGGTTTATCGCGGGAATAGTCATTGATGATAAAAATTTTGGCTATTGTATTATGCATGTTCGTGAATTTCTATGCTGCTGTGAACGGGGACACCGTAACGTTAAGAAACGATGGTAGAGATATTGATCTCAGAGTAACGGGCCTTACAGAAGAATATATAAGCGCCATAATACCGAAAAAAGACCTGAAATCCTTAAAAATGCAGTTTGTGGATACCACAAAATACCCCGATGTAATTTTTTTGAATGTTGCTACTGCGGCCATAGAATGCAAAATCAAAGAGATTGCAGAAGATGCCATTAAGGTGCTTATCCCTACCTCTATGATTTCTTCGTTGAGGATGTCCTTCCCGCCGGAGAATAGACAGTTGGTTTCCGCCGAGGATGAAGGCAAACCAGAGGTAGTGAATGTGGTTGTGAAAAAAGAAAAAGCAGAGCGAATTGTAGAACGTGGCACTGAATCTGGGATATTAGAACACACCGGGGAAGGCAAGATTGCAGATCAGATAAGGATGCCTCCAGCGGAAAAGACAGGCAGGGAAAAATACTATCGGCTAAAGATGAAGAAGAAAGTGGAAGATTCAGAGGATGAATACGGTCTATCGAAGATGGAGGCAAAAGATGCAACTGCAGGTGTCGACAATGATTATGACAATGAATCTTTTATGGATGAAAGAATACAGGAATTAGATACGAAAACATTCGGACAGATACAAAAACAGGCAAGTGAATTAACGGATAAGGAAAGTGCAGATACCGTTAAAGAACAATTGAAGGGGAAAAAAGGCGCTGTTCAGGGTCCGAATCTTGGCATGGTTGAAGGGAGGATATTGCATAGTGGTAAACCCCTTCCTGATTGCCAGGTAAAGTTGCAAATGTTAGAAAAGGGTGGACTGTTAACCAAAGGGTATCGCCCGGTCGAAGGGGCTGTTGAGCTTGAAGCCATAACAGATAAAGACGGTTTCTATCGCTTTGTAAATGTGTCGCCTGGACTGTACAAGATGTATTGGAAACCGCCTGAAGAAACGACATGGGTCAGACGATTTAAGATGGAGCCGGATGTCATTGTTATTGCTGGTAAACTCACCAAACCTAAGGACATTGAAACACTGAAGAGGACATTAAATTAGGTTTTGTATCCCAATTTGTTTTTTGAAAGGGAAACTGTTTTAGTGGGTATAAATAATTTTGTAATACTCTATTGAAACTGTTATTGCATTGTTGAAATTTCGTCTCAACTATTAAGATCTTTAATAAATCTTTTTTCTCAGATAATGCAAAAACTAACAGTCTGAAAATTAATCAGTTACATGATTTTTTATAATTTTTTTCGCTTTTTCCCAAAAAGGAATGAATATTGTTAAGTATAAAATCTCATTGCAAGATTTTTTAATAGACCATTGATTTTATGGTTTTGTTTACATTTTGTGTCTAAATTTGCGGTTGACAAATTCTTTTCATATATGTATTATCCGCGTCTTTGAATTGGGTATACAGAGCAAAGTGCTTATGTTTCAAAAATGTTTTAAAAGATGAATTATGGAGGTAATGATGGTGAAAAATTTGCGATATGTATCGGTTGTTGGTAGTTTGATATTTAGTGTGATAGCCAGTGCGATGTGGACGGGCCATACAGCGATGGCAGAAGCCTATAAAGAGATTGATGTGAAGGACGGAGGGGTAATTGTAGGGATAGTCAGGTATGACGGTGATATTCCGTCTGCAAAAGTTTTAAAGGTTGACAAAGATGAGCAGACCTGTGGTCATGAAAATAAGCAATCGGAGGAACTGATAATTAATGGGGAGTCTAAGGGTATTAAAAATGTCGTGGTTTCCCTGGTTGATATTGCTGCAGGCAAGAAGGTGGAAACAACCACTGCGGTATTGGACCAGAAGGAATGCGTGTTTATTCCTCATGTTCTTGCTGTATCTGCCGGTACCAGTGTGGACCTGCTGAATAGTGATAATATAATGCATAATCTTCATTCCTGGTCAATAAAAAATCCCGGCTTTAATGAAGGTGTGTCTGGTGGTGGGAAGCTGACAAAAAAATTTGATATTCCTGAGGTAGTTAAGATAACATGCGATGTCCATAAATGGATGAGTTCCTTTATCGTAGTAAAAGCAAACCCGTATTTTGCAGTTACGGATGAGAGTGGACGTTTTAGGATAGAAAATGTACCGGCAGGCTCATACAAGATAGAGGCCTGGCAGGAAAAGCTTGGAAAAAAGACTAGCGATGTTACGGTAAAGCCTAAAGAAGAAACAACGGTAGACTTAGTTTATGCGAAGAAATAACTGTGATTATACTTTTATCGAAATGTGTAACTTACTCGAATAAAAAGGCGCACTGCTAATGAATAATTTGAAGATATTGCTGAAATTTGCAAAAAGTACTGCTTTTGTTGGTGTTTTGTTATTTTCCCTTTCTTTTATCCTTTTTCTTTTGCCTTCTCAGAGAGCAAATGCAGTTGAAGCGCTAGCGGAAGGCGGGGGTGTGGAACTCCCTCAATTTGAGGCAGGTCAGTCACCTGCATCGTCTCAATCGCCTGAAGGGCAGCCTGTGGAAGGCGCAGAAGCTGCGGTTGCTGCGGAGGAAGAGGAACTGGCGCCCGTACAGTACCGGACATTTTTTGGTATGGATCCGCGGACGATTGTCTGGGTCGTGTCGGAGTTGCATCTCATGTTTGCTGCTTTTGTGCTCGGTGTTCCCATTTTTGCCGTGATTGTGGAGATTGTGGGTTTCAAAGGTGGCGACATCAGATATGACAAAATGGCAAAGGAGTTTACCAAACTGTTGTCGGCAGCCTTTGCCACAACTGCGTCGCTGGGTGGTTTGCTTGGCTTTTGCCTGTTCGGTTTGTATCCTGAGTTTATGGGCCATATGACAAATGTTTTTGCGCCGACCATGTATGTTTATGCCCTTATGTTCTTTGGCGAGGCGTTTACCTTATATGGATACTATTACTCATGGGAAATTCTTAAAGGGACGGCTTTTAAGAAATGGTTCCATATCACACTGGGTGTGCTCCTCAATCTTTTTGGGACGGGGCTCATGTTTCTGACTAATTCCTGGGCTACATACATGATGAGCCCGGCGGGGATTGTGCCCACGACGGGAAAGCTTGTCAGTTTGTATCATGCCATATATAATCCGCTCTGGATGCCTGTAAACATTCATCGGTTGATTGCCAATGTGTGTTTTGGAGGTTTTGTAGTAGGCGCTTATGCGGCGGTAAAATTCCTTGGAGCAAAGACGGAAGAAGAAAGGGCGCATTACGACTGGATGGGTTATGTGGGAAACTTTATAGGGGTAGGGGCGTTAATCCCTCTGCCTTTTGCAGGATATTGGCTGGGGCGTGAAGTATATAGCGCCAGTCCTGTAATGGGGAATATCATGATGGGTGGTGCATTCTCTTGGACATTTATTATCCAGGCAATCCTGATTGGTATGCTCTTTATTGGTGCCAATTATTATTTGTGGCTAGGAATGGGAAGGATCAAAGGGTCTGAACGCTACACAAAGTTCATAAAATATCTTGTTTTTGTTATTTTTCTGTGTTTTGCAGTGTGGCTTACCCCTCACAATTTACCGCTGAGCGGTGAAGAAAGGGCAATGATCGGCGAGCAGTACCATCCTTTCTCCAAATATTTCGGGGTTATGGCAGCAAAAAATGCTGTGGTCAACCTGATTATCCTGTCGACCTTTTTTTCCTTTTTGATTTACCGGCGTAGCAATAAAGGGGAGACAGTACCATTTTTCGAACAGGGGCGGGCTGGTAAGATAGGAATATTTTCTGCACTGATCTTTTGCTTGTTAATGCTGGTCTCGTATGCGATTTCACTTAATTTTGTAGAATTAGAGGCCAACATAAAAGTTTTTGTGAAACCTCTCATACGCTCGCTTTATATACAGTCATTTGCAGTCTGTCTGGCAGCCTTCCTGACTTTTAAGAACAGAGGGAAGCTGGCGCAGGCACTGCTTTTTGCGGTCACTGCGTGCATTGCCGTACTCTATTTCTGGTATTACGGTTTCGAGGTCATGCAGAAGGCAAACTTGGTATTGAGGTATCTGTCTGTAACGCAGGTATCAATTGTGATGAGTTGTCTGATCATGAATGCCGTTATAGATATCTTTATGTTTCGCAAGGCAAAACTGGTGGGGGGTATTGTGTGGGGAAAGATGCCTGTGAGGTCCCAGTATGCATTGCTTCTTCTCTGCGTGGTTATTGTTATTCTGATGGGGCTTATGGGCTTCATACGTTCCGGTCTGAGAATGGATTGGCACGTTTATGGAGTATTGCAGGATACCTCACAGTGGGCTTACACGCCGACATTGTCATTTATGGGTCGGGTGGTAGGTTTAATTGTTGCTCTCTTCCTGGGTCTGGTTACTTTTGTGTTCTGGCTTGCTAACCTGGGAGAAAAGAAAGAGAAGGGTGTGCTAAAGGAAGGGTTTGAATTAACAGAGCCTCATCCGGAGCACTATGCATCATAATATTGTACCCTGTACATTTAATAACGGAGAAATGTGTGAATAGGCAGTGAGTAAAAAGGAGAAGGATTGAACGCAGTGTGAATACAGCGTTGGTGGTTCTTGGACTTGGAATAAGTCGGCGGAGAAACTGATATGTTGAGTATGAATGAATTTTACTATGGTGAAATGAAGGCCTGGAAAAACTTATGAATAAAAGCATGCTAAAAATTACAGCTTTTGGAATTGCAGTTATAGGATTTTATATCTATATCACAATATATGTGGCAGGGCTTTCTGGTACGGGCGATGGCGCCGGTGTCGGAGGGGTGAGTCCGGAGGCCGGTGAGAGCATATTCTGGGGGGATGGGCAGTGCGGTACCTGTCATAAAGTCGGGTCTATCGGAAGTGCTACAAGGGGACCTGATCAGGAAGGTCTGGCAATCAGGGCTGAGGAACGTGCAAAAGAGTTGGGATTGCCTTCCGGACTGGATTATCTTGTGGAATCCATTGTGGAGCCTGACAAGTATATTGTGAAGGGGTATGATAAGATTATGCCCAAGGTATATGACCCGCCTATCATGTTGTCGCGTGAAAAGATACTGGCTGTTTTGGCTTATCTGCAGACGCTGGGTAGCGAGCCTGATATTAGTGCAATTATGAAGTATAAGGATAAGATACCTGAGGCATCTAAGAAGAAGGTAAAACCATGGGTACCTCCTATAGCGGTTGATGCGAAGGAAGGCGAAAAGGTCTTTTTTGACGAAACACGCCCTGTTACCTGCGGAAAGTGTCACGTTGTGAACGGAAGGGGGAAAAAAGTTGGACCGGAACTTACCGGGATTGGAGCAATTCAGACGCCTGAGTATTTTGTGGAGTCCATACTGAAACCCAGCGCAAAGATTGTGAAAGGTTACGAGACGATGTATGTGATAACTACCGATGGCATACCTTACAACGGATTGATCAAAAGTGAGACAGAAGATGAGTTGGTATTGTTTCTAGAGGAAAGCGGGGAAATAGAGGAAGTCGTTATTCCTAAGGCAGAAATTGCGGAAATGAAAAAACAAGAGGTATCCATTATGCCCGGGAATATTGGTGAGCTTTTGAGTGTAAGAGACTTTTATGGCATTGTGTCCTATTTGCAAAGTTTGAAATAGTAAAGATATGTTATTGCATAAGTAAGTGAATCAATAGTTAGGAGTGTATGAATGGCTAATAAGCGCAAGACTTTTCTGTTTATCTGGATACTGACAGCCGTTGTCTGTTTGTTTTTATTCCTTAAATATGCTTCGCCTAAGATCTTTCAGGTGTTGATGGGCAAAGGTCACCCTATGCCCACGCCGAGTACACTGATGATGTGGTATATGATCATGGGTATCCTGGCTGGGTTGGTATATGCGACTACCAGCAATCAGAAATTCGTGGATTTTTTAAGCTTTTTACTTCCTGATCAGGGGCCGAGGATTAAGTTTTTCCTGCAGAAGTTTCTGTTTATTGGTTTTCCTGTCCTTGTTGGGTGGTTTGTGTATACGTGGTCAATCCCAGGTGCAGCTTCTCCTGTTGAACTGAGGATTCAGCACCCGACATTGCCTCAGGACTTTGAAAAACTTGAAAATCCATTCAGGAAGACAGATGCAGATACCCAGCGAAGATGTATTGAAGAAGGAAAGATATTGTTTCAAACGTATTGCCGTCCCTGTCATGGCTCGAAGGCTGATGGCAACGGGCCGTTTGCTAATGCCTTCCGTTTAAGACCGATAAACTTTCAGGATCCTGGTACGATTGCAACAGTAGTAGATAATTATCTCTTCTGGCGAATCAAGGAAGGTGGCCCTGGCCTCCCTTCAGAATCAACACCTTGGGATTCAGGAATGCCATCATGGAAAGACGATCTGAAAGATGATGAAATTTGGAAGATTATCATGGGCGAATACGATACGGCTGGTGTTATGCCGCGGCAAAGAGAGAAGCTTGAATAGTTAGTGTTTGTGTAAAAACAGGATTTGTTTTCACTGTTTTTAAGTATTAATTTATAAAAACAGCAAGGAAAAAGAGCAAGTAATACTATGATAAAAGCACTTAAAAGAGGATTGATTGGTTTTGGATTAATCGGCGTATATGGCAGTGTCTTTTGGACATGCGGGGATGCATTTGCACAGGCATCACATTTGTTTAGAACATATAAACATGAAGTGCCCCAAAAACTGCCAGAGACACCGGGAGCTGTTGCAGAAGGAAAAAAGGTTTACGAAAAGAGATGCTGGTATTGTCACGGAATTGAGGGAAGAGGTGATGGGCCTGCCTCTATAACAATGTTTCCAAAACCCAGGAACTTCACCAGGAACGAATATAAGGTTCGTTCTACTCCGTTTGGATCGGTTCCTACGGACGAAGACCTGTTTAGGATAATCACCAGTGGTATAGAAGGGACGGCCATGCCTTTCTGGAGTACAATTAGCGAGTCGGAGCGGTGGCAGGTGTTGTATTATATAAAAACCTTCAACGCACAGTTTCAAAGAGAATCTGCGCCAAAGGTGGTTCCCATAAGTGCTGTTACTTCAACTCCGGAGAGTGTAAAGCGTGGCCAGGAGTTGTTTCGGGAAATGAAGTGTTTCGAGTGTCATGGTGACGATGGAAGGGGGAATGGGCCTCTTACGGTGGCCCTGCAGGCTGAGTGGGATATGCCTTATAGGGCTAGGGATTTAACAAAAGGATGGAATTTTAAAGGGGGTAATACAACAGAAGACATCTATCGTACAATTTCTACAGGGTTCAATGAGACTCCAATGGGTTCTTACCTGGAAAAAGTTTCTGATGAAGATCGCTGGCATATAGCGCACTTTGTGAAAAGTTTGGCAAAGGACATGGCATCTGACGTTGTAGTTAAAGTTAAGTTGCTTGAAGCTGATCAGCTTCCGTCTGACCCTTTGGATGAGAACTGGAATATGGCTTCTCCTGTAGAAGTCCCGCTGGCAGGTCAGATTATTGCGAGTCCCAGACACTGGACCCCGTCCGTGGATGCAATCATGATCAGGGCGCTGTATAACAGTGAAGAAATTGCCTTCCTGCTGGAGTGGGATGATTCTACTAACAGACAAGAGGAAATTTTCAGAGACGCCGTTTCCATCCAGTTTCCAACAAAGATTCCGGAATCACTGAAGAAACCGTATTTTGCTATGGGTGATTCTGGCAGTTCTGTCAATCTGTGGAGCTGGAAGGCCCACTGGCAAGAGGGCTTTGGACAGATTGTGGAAGCGTCTTCCGCGGAGCCGGGGACGGTGACCGAAATGAATGCAAAGGGATTTAAGAGTATTACGATACAGCCTCCGGGAAGTCAGAATGTCACAGGAAAAGGGATATATCAAAACGGAAGATGGAAGGTCGTGTTGAAACGGGCATTGAAAACTGAGGATGCCAAGGGAGATATCCAGTTTGAGATCGGGAAGCTAATTCCTGTGGCTTTCGCAGTATGGGATGGTTCAAATAGTGATGTTGCCGGTCGGAAGTCAATATCGGTCTGGTATTATGTCATACTTGAAAAACCTGTTCCCAGGACGGTTTTTGCGTACGTGCTGGTTGCCGTTGTTATAGGCGCCAGTGTTGAATTATGGTTTATCGCCAGATTACGCAGATTCCCACCAAAATTGGAAGAAGAACAATAATAATATCTTGTTAAGGAGTCTTGAATGAGGTTAAGGTCTATAGTTAGCTTACGGAAAATAACATGTGTAATAACTGTGGTATGCCTTTCTCTGCCGGTGTTTAGCAAGGTTTCTTTCGGCCAGGAGCGAAAGATAGATGCCCTTTATCTGGAATTGGATAAAAAATACCGGATTCCAGAACAATGGACTGTTCTCCCATTTGAACTTGATGACCCCTATAAAAGAATCAAAAATGGGCCTCCGTTGGTTAATATTATTCATAAGGCTAAGGTAGAATGGCTTTCCAGATGGATTGCTAATCCAAAGGCAGTAGTGCCCAACGCGAAGATGCCGAATCTCGGATTGGATTTTGAAGAGATTAAAGCTGTTATAACCTTTCTTGGCAGTATTGCTGAAAAAGAAGCGCCTCAGGTTTCGTGGGACGCCTTTTTATTGAAGAAGGAGGATGAGCTTTCTGACGATGAGTATGATAAGATGGATAAGGTATATAATAGTGGGAAGGGTGTATGGGGACGTGCCCGATGTACGATTTGTCATCCGATAAAAGGTCTTGGCGGGAATGTGGGTGTAGGGCCTGATCTGGGTGAAATTACAACAAAGATAAACAGAAATTGGTTGTATGACTGGCTGAGCAACACGAAGAGTCATTTTCCTGATACAATGATGGCACAGTACCGGTTTAGTGATGCGGATGTGCGAGGGATTGTCGAGTTTATCCTGCGGGATACACAGTTTATACCCGAAGAGAAAGAAGAAGAGGGGGAGGCAAAACCCGCAGTGCCGGAGATTCAGATACTCACGGAAAAAGAGTTTAACAATATAAGGAAGGACAAGGTCCTTGCCGAAAAAGGAAGGGATATTGTTGAAAAGGCAAGATGTTTTGTCTGTCATGATATAAAGGGTATACCTGAATTAATGCCTGTGGTGGAAAAAAAGCGTGAGGGATTGGCCGGGTTTGAAAGTCTCTTATATGAGATCCGGTGTTTGACCTGCCATAGGATACAGGATAAAGGCGGTACTTACGCGCCTAATCTGACGATTGCGGGTAGTAAGATAAAAATGGATTGGGAACGCGAATTTCTCCAGACGCCCGATATTATCCGTCCCCTCAGTCAGCAGATGCCTAAGTTTAATTTGAGTGAAGGGGAAGCAAAGGCAGCCACTGAGTATCTTGAAAAGAATCTGATTATCAAAGAGCCTCTGCCGGATATTTATAAGGGCGGGGTTCCCACCCCTGAAATAATTGCAGCTGGGGAGAAGGTTTTCTATGAAAAGGGTTGTAATACCTGCCATTCGGAGAATATTACAAAAGGTGGTGGCGTTGTAGGTCCCAACCTTTCAACTGTGGGTGATCGGCTGCAGTCTGCATATATTCTCTATCATCTGAAGAATCCGCAGCAGGTAAATCCTCAGGTCGTGGAGCCAAATTTTGGTTTGTCAGAAGATGAGTTAAAGCATCTGGTAGGTTTCTTGGTAGACCATGTGAAGAAGAAAGAGGGTAACTAATGGGATATTTTTTATCTGGTAAAAGATTACTTATAAATTTATTCGTTGTACTGAGTGTTTTGTGTGTCTATTCGACGGCGAAAGGATTAGATGTCTCCCCGCGTGAACAGGTGTTTTTACTATCACCCAAAAAGACATTTGAGTATTATTGTTCTCCCTGTCATGGGATGAAAGGGAAGGGTGATGGCACGTTCTTCACCATTGATCTAAAACCGAAGCCCAGAAATTTTACCGATGCAGAATACATGCAAAAGAGAACGGATGATCAGCTTATAAAGTCCATTACCGAAGGCTCGAAGTCGGTTGATAAATCTAACCTTTGTCCTCCTTGGGGAAAGACGCTTACGGAGAAAAAGATTAAAGAACTGGTAGCCTATATAAGAAGTTTTTCAGCGCCGGAAGCTGAGGCCCCTGTGGTTGCGGTAAAAACGGCTACCGTTGAAGACAAAAAGGACAGCATATTTAAATCATCAGTGAGATGGTTATTTATTTGTGTAATTACTCTGGCATTGGCAGGTGGCGCTATTAATGAGTGGAAAAAACTCAGGAGTGAATCTTCCCGGTGTTAGAGGACAGCAAGGAATCAGGCGTTTCTATGTATAAAAAAATATTTATTGCCATTGACAATTCACGTCACTCTAATTTCTGCATTGACTTGGGTATTGACCTTGCCAGGAAGTTTGACTCCCTGCTGGTAGGATGTCATGTTTATGATGCCGCGTTGCATCAGAGGCGGTTTCGCGATATGGAAAAGGGTTTACCCCCCCAATATCAGGATGAAAACGTACTTCAAAGGCAGCGTGACCTCCATAGTTCTCTGATCAATCTCGGTCTTAAGTTAATTTCTGAATCTTATCTGGATGTGTTTAGAAATAAGTGCAGGGAAGCAGCCGTTCCGCACGAAGGTCTTTTGTTAGAAGGAAAAAACTATTACGAGATCCTCAGAGAGGTGCATGGAAATCACTATGACCTTGTAATAATGGGGGCGCTTGGTTTAGCCGCTGTGAATGATCACGTAATTGGAAGTGTCTGCGAACGCGTAGTCAGACGCATCGGGATAGATGTTCTTGTGGTAAAAAACAGACGATTCGAGGGGAAGGTGGTTATTGCAGTAGATGGGAGCGCGCCATCCTTCGCCGGAGTGAAATCAGCCATTTCCTTTGCAAAGATGTTTAACCTGAAACTTGCTGCGGTATCTGTATTTGATCCGCATTATCATCGCGTTGCCTTTGAAAGTATTGCAAATGTGCTTTCCAAGGAAGCGGGGCAGATTTTTAGGTTTAAGGAACAGGAGACGCTCCATGAGGAGATTATTGACAAAGGTCTTGCAAAGATATATCAGGGCCATCTGGACCGGGTACAGCGTATGACAGCAGATGCCGGGGTGGAAACGGATATTATTCTGATGGACGGCAAACCGTATGATAAGATATTAAAATATATACAGAACGAAAAACCCTCAACGATAATCCTGGGACGCACAGGGGTACATAATATTAATGGGTTAGATCTTGGCAGCACAACAGAAAACTTGTTACGGCTGGCACCCTGTAATGTATTGCTTGTGGGGGGAAACAAGGGGGCAATGATTGACACTTCTGCAGATTATGGGGAATTCCAAAAGTTATCCAGAAATGAAAAGGTAACTGCAGGGAATACACATGATCAGTCTCTCAAGGATGGTAATTTTTTGAGAACTGTTAAGGATAGTCGTGAGGTTCCCGAAAAGATGCATACAGGGGCGCAAATTCCGGTCTGGACGCAGGAAGCACAGATGCAGACAGAACGTATTCCTTCCTTTGTCAGGGATGTTGTAAGGAAAAAAATCGAGGAATATGCACATGGGATGGGCTACAGAGAAATAACCCCACAGATAGTCAACGAAGCGAAGACCATGTTTATGGATGACGGTTCGTTTCATAGGGTTTGATACAAGCAGAGAAATTTGAATAGCCTTACCATCTTACTTACCTTTCTCATTCTCGGAAAATATTGTTTAATTCATGTCTTTTTCTTGTCGGTATCTTAATGTCCATTTCGATTATGCACTACTCATTTCAAAGGAGAAATACAATCACTGTCTGATGGTTTGGTAAAGATAAAGACAAAGATTTGTAATGCCGTGAAAATAAAAAAACTACGTTATATCCTTACTTGTGTGGATTGGTTTTTATGAATGGAATGGGATTTGCCTGAAAGGAGTATACTACAAGAGGATATTTTTTCTGGTAATTTGTGTTAGCTAAAGGCGGGAGGGAGGCTGGTATTTTTAGTATATTTGTATTTTATACCTTATTGTGATATGATATTTGTAATGTTATAAATCATTTTTATATAGGTTGTAAAGGAGGAGTGGAGAATGAAGAAGGCTTTTACGTTGTTTAAAAGGTATGGTGTAGCCCTCCTAAGCTGTGCGTTTCTTAGTGCTACGTTATTTGCTGCTGAGGAAACGGCACCAGGAGTTAAGGGAATGACGGAAGAGGAATTTACTCCAGCCAAAGAGATTTTGACAGTAAAATACGTGGAAGTGGGAAAGCCGTATCATATGGATGTAGAATCATTGCAGGGGTTTTTCAAAGATGCGCAGTCAGTTACGGTTCCCCTTCAGATGCAGGACAAGGCATTTCCCAATGGCGGAGGTTCAGTGAAGAGCGCGGAAGTAAAGGGTGTTCATGATGGACTTATGATTTATTTCAAGATATCATGGAGTGACTCAACAAGGGATGCAAGAGCTATTGCGGTGCAGGAGTTCAGGGATGCGGTTGCGTTGATGTTTCCGTTAGGTGCCGTAGAGATAGGCCCATCTGAGCATTTTAGTCCCAGGATGGGAGACAGGGAAAAACCGACAAACCTCTGGCACTGGAAGGCAGATTGGGAGGCGGATTTGTTGGTAAAGGGTGAGTTGGAAGATGTGGAGGTACAGTATCCGAATATGCATGATGATTTTAATACAAATCCTTACAGCGCTTACTATCACCGTGAATTGATAACCAGCGTAGAGGTTTTATCAGGTGGAAGGGCAGCGCATAACCTGCTTTCTCAGCCGGGAAGGGGAAGAACGGTAGAGGATTTAAATGCAGAGGGTTTTGGTACTCTGACTACCCAGGACCATCAGGATGTAAATGGGTGCAGTAAGTATGAGAATGGGGTGTGGACGGTTATTATGTATCGTCCGTTGGTTACAGAGGATCCTCACGATGTGCAGTTTATTCCTGGTGGAAACACTTATTTCAACATGGCAGTATGGAACGGGAGCGAAAAAGACAGGAATGGACAAAAGAACATATCTACTCAATGGCATCCTGTGACACTTGAAAGAGTCGCCTGGCAATAATTTACTGTAGAAACTATAAAGTTTAAGGAGGATTAAAAAATGACGTTAGTACATAACTGGCATTTAGGGAGAAGGATGGAGTATCCCTATTTTGAATCCAGACCGAAACACCAGTTTGCTGCTATTTTTAACATCAACAGGTGTATTGCCTGTCAGACATGTACTATGGCCTGTAAAAGTACATGGACGTTTAATAAAGGGCAGGAGCATATGTGGTGGAATAATGTGGAGACTAAACCTTATGGCGGATATCCGCAGTCTTGGGATGTAAAAACGTTGAGGTTGATAGATAATGGCGAGAATACCTGGTATACCGATGAAAAAGATGAAAAATTATCTCCATACGGTGTGTACGAAGGGGATACTATATTTGAGGCTGCTGCAAAGAAGAATATCAATCAGTGGGCGGTTGGGTACATTCCGGAGGACAAGGAATGGAGGTCGCCAAATTTTGGAGAGGATGTGGCAAAGAGTAATAAGCCTGACGAGTATTCATCGCTACCCGAACATAGTCGATGGTTTTTTTATATTCAAAGGCTCTGTAACCATTGCACATATCCTGGATGCTTGGCCGCATGTCCCAGAAAAGCCATATATAAAAGGAAAGAAGATGGCATCGTTTTGATTGATCAGAAGAGGTGCAGGGGATACAGAAAATGTGTTGAACAGTGTCCATACAAAAAGCCTATGTACCGTGGTTTAACGCGTGTAAGTGAAAAGTGCATTGCTTGCTATCCAAGGATTGAGGGACGTGATCCGTTAACGAAGGGACGTCCTATGGAAACGAGATGTATGTCGGCCTGTGTAGGACAGATTCGTTTACAGGGATTTTTAGATGATAATCCAAAGAATCCTGTTACCTGGTTGATCAGACATGATAAGTTGGCGTTGCCGCTTTATCCCCAGTTTGGGACAGAACCCAATATCTATTATATTCCGCCGAGATGGGCGCCAAGGGCTTACTTAAGGCAGATGTTTGGTCCTGGTGTTGATGAAGCGATTGATAAATTTATGGTGCCTTCAAGGGAAAGATTGGCAGTCATGTCTTTATTCAGGATGACGCAGTCCATCATATTTGAATACAAGATTGAGGAGGGTCCAAAGGTTTTTGAGACAGTGATTCATGGGAAAAAATTTGAGCTGTATAATGATACTGTTATAGGGTACGGTGAAGATGGGCAGGAGATTGTAAGAACCACAGTTGAAGAACCTATTCATGTCAGGGATCCGAAACATTACAATTCAATTTAGAATTGAGGTTTATTATGGTAGTGGAGAGTAGTGGCGGTCTTTTAGAGAGACAGGGGATAACCAGCGTTGAAAACCTGCTGACGCGAAGTGCTATGTATCAGATTCTTTCTGCCTGTTTTTTGTATCCGGACGGGAAGAATCTGGAGATACTGGGGGGGCCGGATTTCCTGGAGCACTCGAAGAATTTGATCAAGTGTTACGAAGAATTTGACAACGGAGAAGAGCTAGGAAGGTGTCTGTGTGAGGTTAGAAAGGCATATAGCAATATCTCTGTGGAAACTCTGCAAACGATATATAATCGTATAGTGGGGCATACCATATCGAAAGAATGTCCTTTGTACGAAACCCAGTATGGAGCTGCTCATGTGTTTCAGCAGGTGCACGAACTGGGCGATATCCAGGGCTTTTATAAGGCCTTTGGTCTGGATGTTTCCGATGTAGAAAGGGAGCGGTGTGACCACATCAGCGTGGAGTTGGAATTTATGCATTTTCTGTTGTACAAGCAGGCTTATGCATTAGAGAATCATGGAGAAGAAAAGGCACAGGTGTGTGTAGATGCCCAGAAAAAATTCCTGAAGGAGCATGTAGGGAAATGGGTGCCTCTTTTTGTGGTTCTTTTTGGCAGGAAGGCCGAACAAGGTTTTTACTGTGCGTTATCTGCACTGACGAAAGAATTTCTGCGGTTGGAAATGAAGTTGATGGACGTTAAAACAGAGATGTTTAAGGAGTCCGATTTAACCCAGGAAATGGTTGCAGGTGCTCCTGATGAGTGTTTATCATGCGCATCCTCTGAAGATGTTGGTTCTGATTGAACGGTATTTTTATGAAGATTGAATTTGATCCAAATTTAATTGAGGAAGTGATATTCCGGGAATTAAAGACAAGGGAGGAAAAGGGCGATTTTTCCCTTACCAGTGAGTATCATTCCTTAACAGACCCTGTTTATGAAAACTTTCCGTTGGATGAAAGACCTGCGCAGTTTAGAAAGATTGAATGGGATTTCTTTAAAAAACTCGGTTTTCCGGATGTTGTCAGGGAAGTTTTCGCTGATTTTCCCGATCTTGAAGACAAGGTTGCCGGTGGGGTTGTAATCAAAGCGCAGAATCCGTTTGATGAGGGTTCTAACCTTACGAAAGGTCCGAGTGAAGAGGCTTCAAGAAAGAAAGTTGCAATCAAGGTGCTATCAGAACGTTTCCAAGACATTCCTTTTCTTAAAAAGTTAATCAGGCACGAACTGATGCATATTGCCGATATGGTCAGTGAGTCCTTTGGTTACAGAGACGAACGTCTTGGATGCAATCCCATGGAAGAAAGCATCATCAGGGAACGGTATAGTACTTTCTGGGATATTTTTGTGGATAGCCGGTTAATCAGAAAAGGGAAGGAAACGGTCTCTGACAGAGAGACCAGATACCAGGAGTTTGAATCGCTTTACAGGAAGGTCCCAGCCGAGGTGAAAATAGTTATTTTTGATGTGCTCTGGCAAGAGGATCGATTAACGCATGACAGGATTTTATCGCTATCAAAGGATGTTAATGAAGTTATGAAAATTGCAGAAGGTCTGCCGGTAAAACATGTCCAAAAGACAAGAAAGACACCCTTGCCGGGAGCTCAGTGTCCATTATGTCAATTTCGTACCTATCACTGGGTTGATAGTTTTGAGCAGGAACCATGCCTTGTGGATGCCATCAGAAAGGACTTTCCAGGATGGGAGCCGGAAGACGGGGCCTGTGAGCGGTGTATTGAAGTATATAAGGTGCGAAGTTCAAATAGTGTCTATAGTTAATACTTTTATATAAATTGTTTTATAATTGAGAAAGGAGTAGGAAATATGAAGCTTACCAGAAGGACTTTCCTACAGGTTGCAGGCGCAACGGGGGCGACATTTACCTTAGCGAGTAAGGCAATGGCGTTCAGGCTGCTGAAACCTGCAGTGGAAGTAGGGAATCCATTAGATGCTTATCCTGATCGTGCGTGGGAAAGTGTATATCGGGACCAATACAGGTACGACCGTACATTTACCTACGTTTGCTCACCAAATGATACCCATGCCTGCCGGGTGAGGGCATTTGTAAGAAATGAAGTAATCATGAGGGTAGAGCAGAACTACGATCATCAGAATTATTCAGATCTCTACGGAAATAAGGCTACAAGAAACTGGAATCCCAGGATGTGTCTGAAAGGTTATACCTTCCACCGAAGGGTTTATGGTCCTTATCGCTTGCGTTATCCACTTATCAGGAAAGGATGGAAGCAGTGGGCGGATGACGGATTTCCGGAATTAACGCCGGAAAATAAATCAAAATATATGTTTGATGCCAGGGGACAGGACGAGCTGTTAAAGGCGTCATGGGATGAGGCGTGGACATATGCCGCAAAGGGGATTATTCATATCACCAAGAAGTACAGCGGAGAAGAAGGTGCAAAGAAGCTCATAGAGCAAGGCTATCCGAAAGAGATGGTGGATGCCATGAAGGGGGCAGGCACACGTACCTTTAAGGGTCGTGGTGGTATGGGTCTCCTAGGCGTTATTGGGAAATACGGTATGTACAGATTCAACAATATGCTTGCCTTGGTGGACAGCCACAACAGAGGGGTGGGGCCTGATAAGGCATTGGGCGGAAGGAACTGGTCAAACTATACGTGGCATGGCGATCAGGCTCCTGGCCATCCGTTCTCGCATGGTTTGCAGACCTCAGATGTTGATATGAACGATATCCGTTTTACCAAACTGCTTATCAAGACGGGTAAGAATCTTATTGAAAACAAGATGCCTGAGGCGCATTGGGTTACCCAGGTTATGGAAAGAGGTGGGAAAATAGTTGTTATTACCCCGGAGTATAGTCCATCTTCGCAAAAGGCCGACTACTGGATACCCATCAAGTGCAATACCGACACGGCACTCTTTCTTGGGATAACCAAGATATTGATGGACCAGAAGCTGTATGATGCAGATTACGTGAAAAAGTTTACCGATTTCCCGTTACTTGTCAGGACAGATACCTTGAAGAGATTGAAACCTAACGATATTATTCCTGACTATAAATTGGAAGATATTTCTCACGGTCCCAGCTATAAAGTTCAGGGCTTGCACGATGAACAGAGAGAGATAATTGGGGACTTCATGGTGTGGGATGCAAAGACCAACAGTCCAAAACCGATTACCAGGGATGATGTTGGCGACAGGATGGTGGCAAAAGGCATCGATCCTGTTCTGGAGGGCAAATTTAAAGTAAAGACGGTAGACGGCAAAGAGATTGAAGTCATGCCTCTCTTTGAGATGTATAAAATTCATCTCAGGGATTATGACATTGATACCGTTGTTGAAATAACCAATTCACCGAAAGAATTGATCGAAAGACTGGCGCACGATATTGCAACCATAAAACCTGTGGCTATCCACTATGGTGAAGGCATTAACCACTGGTTCCACGCAACGCTCATGAATCGGTCAACATATTTACCACTGATGTTAACCGGAAACGTAGGGTATAATGGTTCCGGTTCTCATACCTGGGCTGGTAATTACAAGGCCGCTAACTTCCAGGCATCTAAGTGGAGCGGTCCAGGATTCTATGGATGGGTAGCTGAGGATGTATTTAAACCGAACCTCGATCCTGATGCACCTGCAACGGAATTAAAGATAAAAGGCCGCGCTTATGATGAAGAGGTGGCTTACTGGAATCACAATGACAGACCGCTGATTGTAGATACGCCAAAGTATGGGCGTAAGTGCTTTACCGGTAAAACACACATGCCGACACCGACCAAGATCATGTGGTTTACCAATGTAAATCTGGTTAACAATGCAAAGCACGTGTATCAGATGTTAAAGAATGTGAATCCCAATATCGAGCTGATAATGTCAAACGATATTGAGATGACAGGTTCCATTGAATACGCAGACTTTGCGTTCCCCGCCAATTCTTGGGCAGAGTTTGAGACACATGAGATTACGACATCCTGTTCCAACCCGTTTATCCAGATATGGAAGGGCGGCATAAGGCCTGTTAATGACTCAAAGGACGATGTGATGATCCTCGCAGGTATGGCTGCAAAGTTAGGAGAGCTACTCAGGGATCTGAGGTTTAGGGATTACTGGAAATTTGCCTTGGAAGGCAGACCCGAGGTGTATATCCAGAGGCTGCTGGACGGCAGTGCCACTACGAAGGGTTATACGTTTGAGGATATCGTAAATGGAAAATATGGCGAACCTGGCGTTGCCTTGATGCTATACAGAACCTATCCAAGACAGCCGTTCTGGGAACAGGTACACGAGAGTATACCGTTCTATACACCACATGGAAGGTTGCAGGCTTACAATGATGAATCTGAGATTATTGAGTATGGTGAAAATTTTATTGTGCATCGTGAAGGTCCTGAGGCCACTCAGTATTTACCAAACGTAATAGTAAGCACCAATCCTTATATCCGTCCGGATGATTATGGAATTCCGGAAACCGCTGAGCACTGGGATGAGAGGACAGTAAGAAATATTAAAAAATCCTGGGCGGAAGTTAAAAAGACGAAGAATTTCCTGTGGGAGAAGGGATACAAGTTCTATTGTGTAACACCTAAGTCAAGGCATACTGTCCATTCTCAATGGGCGGTAACAGACTGGAACTTTATCTGGAACAATAATTTTGGAGATCCGTACAGGATGGATAAGAGGATGCCGGGCGTGGGTGAGCATCAGATCCATATGAATCCGCAGGCGGCTAAGGATTTAGGTATTGAGGATGGTGACTATGTCTATGTTGATGCGAACCCGGCGGATAGGCCGTATGAAGGCTGGAAGCCGAACGATCCGTTCTATAAGGTGTCTAGGCTGATGTTACGGTGCAAATACAATCCGGCCTATCCTTATGGAGTAACCATGATGAAGCATTCAAGTTTTATTGCTACTGAGAGGACTGTAAAGGCCCATGAGACCAGGCCTGATGGCAGGGCGCTTGCCGCAGGTACCGGGTATCAATCCAGCTTCCGTTACGGTTCTCAACAGAGTATTACGAGAGACTGGTCGATGCCAATGCATCAGCTGGATAGTTTGTTCCATAAATCGAAGATTGGTATGAAGTTTGTCTTCGGGTTTGAGGCTGATAATCATGGCATAAATACTGTTCCAAAAGAGACGCTGGTTAAGATCACCAAAGCTGAAGATGGTGGTATCGGCGGAAAGGGGGTATGGGACCCAGTAAAGACCGGGTATACCCCTGGAAATGAGAATGGCTTCATGAATAGATATCTGGATGGTGATTTAGTAAAGATAGAAAAGGCCTGAACTTGACATGTAACGTGTGAGGTAAAAAAGTGAGCTAACAAATGACGTATAAAGCATTTGTTAGCTCGCTTAATTTTGAGATTTTTTAAATAATTTAAGGAGGGAGGAAAAAGGTATTTATGAAAAAATATTTGATCTTTGGTATACTCGCTGTGTCGTGCATAGCATTTTCACATAGCCCATTGGTATGGGCTCAGGCTGAGGAAAAGAAGGTATTGACGGCAGAAGAAGCAGCAGAGGCACAGAGGAAGCTGGAAGAAGCAATGGTAAAATTAAAGAAGGAATTTAAAAATTTACCAAAGGTAGAAAATGCAGGCTCCATAAAGGGCGTTGTAACTTGCCAAAAGATGAGGAATAATGCCGATGCTATTGTGTTTATTGAAAAAGTTGGAGACAATAAGTTTCCCCCTCCGACCGAACATGCAGTTGTTGATCAGCTTAACCTGACATATGTGCCGCGTGTCGTAGCTTTACAGAAGGGAACAGTTGTAGATTTTCCCAACAGTGACGCCGTACGTCATAACGTATTTTCGCCACCCACGGCAGCCTTACAATTCAACTTAGGTACATATCCTACTGGAGTTATAAAAGAGGTGGTATTTGACGTTGTAGGCGAGACCCCCCTTCTCTGTAACGTTCATGCAGAGATGGCGGGTTATGTTGTAGCATTTGAAAATCCTTATTTTGCAGTTACCGATAAAGACGGAAACTACACCATTGAAGGCGTACCACCTGGAAAATATGTGGTAAAGACGTGGCATGAAAAACTCAAGGAGGTGTCTGAGGAGGTCACCGTAGAACCGGGAAAAGTTACTACTGTAAATTTTGAATTGAAGAGAAGAAGATAATTTGTGAGTAAAGTCTTTCGGCCATTATACTAAATAGCTAGTGTGGCAGTTAAAATTCCAGTGAGGTTTAAAAAACCTCACTGGAATTTTTTGTTATATATGAAAGTCAGAAGAGGTGAATTTGCCTGAGAAAAAGTGATTACACGTAACGGCAAGTAAGATTGATAACTAAATTTACATTTGACAAAATCTGCAATATGCTAATATAATTAATATTTTTAAGATGTTTTAGCAAACCAGGATTTTCAATAAGAGTGTTTAATGCTGCAATAAACCATTCAGACCCCGTCAGTCCTGCCCTTTTATTGAAATCTTGATATTATCCCTTGCTGAACGGGGATTATTGGATTGCTTGTTATACGGCCCTATGGATAATCATCAGAATTATGATTCAACGACGTAAGACACGTGTAGTCAATGTTGGTGGTGTATTGATTGGGGGAGATAATCCCATCTCCGTCCAGACCATGACAAAGACCCATACTGAGGATATTGATGCAACAGTACGGCAGATCAGGGAATTGGAGGCGATTGGATGCCACATAGTTCGGGTGGCAGTTCCCACGATTGTTGCGGCGAGGTGTCTCGGCGCCATTAAAAGGCAGATACATATTCCGCTTGTAGCTGATATACACTTTGGGCATCACCTTGCTCTGGAAGCTATCGCCCAGGGAGTGGATAAAATACGAATCAACCCGGGAAACATGAAGGACAAGAAGAAGCTGGAAGAGGTAGTACTTGCAGCGAAAGATAAAGGTATTCCTATTCGTATCGGGGTTAATTCAGGCTCTGTACGTGGCAAAGGAGATGAACACGAGGAGCTAACTGCATTGATGGTGAAAACCGTATTAAAGTATTGCGAGCACTTTGAATCGCTGGGGTTTAAAGATATTGTGTTATCGCTAAAGGCATCTGATGTCCCTTCGACCCTGGATGCTTATAGGTCGATAGCAGCCCAGTGTGATTATCCATTGCATTTAGGCGTTACAGCGGCAGGACCGCCAAGCCTTGCGACGATCAAGTCCGCAATTGGTATCGGAGGCTTACTCTCCGAAGGCATTGGTGATACCCTGCGGGTTTCCTACACGGGTGCGTCTGAATTGGAGGTCAAGGCTGGATATGATATCCTTGAAGCATTGGGTCTCCACAAGCGCCAGGGGACTGAGCTCATTTCCTGTCCTACATGTGGGCGGTGTGAAATAGATCTGGTGCGCATTGTAGAACAGGTCAGACAACGTTTGCCGGGCGATAAGAAGCATTTGCAAATTGCCATCATGGGGTGTGTGGTGAACGGTCCTGGCGAGGCGCGGGAGGTTGATATTGGCATTGCGGGCGGCAGGGGATTTGGATTCCTGTTCAAGAAAGGCGAAAAGGTGCGAAAGATACCAGAAGACCGCATGGTAGATGAACTTTTAGAAGAAATTGCCCATATGGCGTAGATGTAGATAATGAAAAATATCGTTGTCCTCGGTTCCACTGGCTCTATTGGTAAAAATACCCTGGAAGTTGTTCGAAATTTAAAGGATAAATTTCGGGTAATTGGTCTGTCCTCGAACTCACGATGGGAATTACTGGCAGAGCAGATCGAAGAATTCAAACCTAGATACGTTGCTTTAAATGATTGCCAGTTTGTTGACAAGTTACAACACCGATTTCGGTATAATCAACTAAAAATACGTACCGGGAACGGTTGTCTCCGGGAAATTGTTTCGCACCATGATGTGGATATTGTGGTTTCGGCTGTAGTGGGGGCGGTGGGTTTGCCTGCAACTATTGCAACCGTAGAGCAGGGAAAGACTCTTGCTCTGGCCAATAAGGAATCGCTGGTTATGGCTGGACATATCGTTATGCCGCTGGCCAGAAAAAATCAGATATTACCGGTTGATAGTGAACATAGCGCAATATTCCAGTCTCTTCATTCCGGCAGGCAAGCCGAGATCAAACGGGTTATTCTTACCGCCTCCGGTGGTCCTTTTTGTGACCTTCCCCCCGATAAACTTCCCGATATAAAACCTGAACAGGCCCTAAGACACCCTACATGGCAGATGGGACAAAAAATTACCATAGATTCCGCAACTTTGATGAATAAGGCGCTGGAGGTTATTGAGGCCAAGTGGCTGTTTGGCCTGAAGGCCGAGCAAATAGACGTTGTGATACATCCACAATCGATTATTCATTCTATGGTAGAATTTTGTGATGGGTCGGTTATTGCCCAGATGGGGATGCCGGATATGAAGGTGCCAATCCAATATGCCTTAACATATCCGGAAAGAAGTCCTCTCAACGTTCAGCCGCTTGATTTGTCAGGCATCGGAAGCCTCACATTCAAAAAACCCGATATGGAAAAATTTCCAGCCCTGAGGCTTGGGTATCAGGCTGCCAGGGAAGGCGGCACAGTGGGGGTGACTCTCAACGCTGCCAATGAGGTGGCGGTACAGGCGTTCCTGAATGGTCAGATCCGGTTTACGGAGATAGCTTTGTATGTAGAAAAGGTGATAAATAATCACCACTTTATTAAAAACCCTTGCCTGGAGGACATCTTGGCGGCAGACGTCTGGGCAAGACAGGAGATGAAAAAATGCCTTATGTAAATGTATCAGCTAATGTAATCCTTGTAATTATCGGTATCGGGTTGCTTATCTTCATCCATGAACTTGGCCACTTCCTTATGGCCAAAAAGATAGGTGTCAGGGTACTGGCATTTTCTCTGGGTTTTGGACCTGCAATATTTAAAAAGCGATGGGGAGAAACTGAGTACCGGCTCTCCCTCTTTCCGCTGGGAGGCTATGTTAAACTGGCTGGTGAAAGCCCGGAAGAAGAAAAGACCGGTTCTCCGTGGGAGTTTTCTTCCAAGAGCGTCGGGCAGCGCGCCTCTGTGCTTGTGGCAGGTGTGGCATTAAATGCTGTTCTTGCATTTATCGCCTTTATTGTAGCCTTCCGGATCGGTGTGCCTTTTATCACCTCTGAGGTAGGTCAGGTGGCGCCGGGTTGGCCGGCCTGGGATGCAGGAATTCAGCGTGGAGACAAAATCGTTGGGATAGACGGAAGCAAAGATCCTGATTTTGAAGACCTTTTTACGATTGTTGCCCTGAGTAACCCAACCACCGGCGTGAACCTTAAAGTTGAACGGAATGGTGAGACATTTGACGTAAATGTCATACCCAGGTACGATACCGAGCATGGCATCCAGCGCATAGGAATAATACCGGCTACCAGCCTTGAAATTGATAAGATATTTGCCTTTGAAAACAACTACTCCCCTGCCAGAGATGCAGGTATCCAGGTCAAAGATACAATAATTGCCGTAAATGGCAAACGGATTTCTACCGAGGATGAATTTCGGGAAGTTGAGTCTATGAACCCAGGAAAAGAGATTACGCTTACGGTATTGCGGGACAATAAGGAAATGGAACTAAAGGTGGTTCCTTTTAAATCTACACGGTGGATGCTTGGTCTCTCCTGTGCAACTGCAATAATAGACAGTGTAAAAAAGAACAGTCTTGCAAGCAGAGTAGGTTTCCTGAAAGGTGACGAGATTGTTGAAGTTAATTCAAAACCCGTCGCGGGTTTTACTGATATCAGGAAGCTGGTTATCGACTCGGAAGAAGAAACAGTTGTCTTTACGGTTGAAAGGAATGGCACGATAATCCTGCTTTCTGTCCTGCTTGGCGATGAAAAGGCGAAGAAGGAATTTCTGGATGGACTTACGCCTTTCTACGGGCTGAAGATCGATTCGCTTGTTGAGGGGTTTCCTGCAGAAAAGATTGGATTAAAACCAGGCGATAAAATTATCTCACTTAACGAGAAAGAGATAAAAGACTGGGGTACTCTCCTGCAAATGGTAACAATGAGTCAGGGGAAACCCATGGTAATCGAATGGATGCGTGGCAACGAGCGGTTTGTATCTACTATTGAGCCCCAAAAGGATGAAAGGAATGCAGTTGGTAGTATCGGAGTAAAATTCAGGGAAAAAACGGTAATAAAACAATATGGTCTGCTTGGTTCGTGCGTTGTAGGCACAAAAAAGGCTATTATTAATGTGCAGAGACTCTATCTTACGATAAGGGGTTTTTTCTCCCAGAGACTTTCGCCAAAGAATGTCGGGGGATTTATCCTTATTGCCCAGGCATCTTACGAGTCAGCAAAGGTGGGTTTCGGTAAACTGGTATACTTTCTGGGTATCCTGAGCCTCCAACTTGCACTTTTGAATATCTTACCTGTCCCGGTGCTGGATGGCGGTCATTTATTGTTTCTGGCTATTGAACGGATCAAGGGCTCTCCGGTGAGTCAAAGGACACTCTCCATAGCTCAGTATATAGGTTTTGGTCTTATTATTACCCTGGTCATTTACGCCACACGTAACGACATCATGCGGTTGCTGACGCTTTAGGCATAGTATCTTCCAAAAATAATTTTTCGATTTTCGGCAAAAATATTCTGTCCTTTTTTTCTATGGCTGAACTAATTGATATCACCATTCCGGGGCAGAACAAGAGTTATCCGCTAAAAGATATTACCATTATTGGTCGGGCATCCACTACTGATATCCAGCTTGAAGACCTCATGGTTTCACGACACCATGCAAGGATCAGCCAATCGAACGCAGGTTATCTTATTGAAGATTTATGCAGTCGAAATGGTGTCTTTCTGAATGGTGAACGCATAACCTCTCCCCATCCATTAACTGATGGATGCAAGATCTCCATCGGGCCACACACGTTACTATTCAGGGATACCGAGTCTCTATACCCATGCCCCACAGAATACTCACATAGCGAGTACACACAGATTATCGCCACAAAAGACCAGTTACCGGTTGGAACTATTGATGAGAAAATTAGCCATGAGAGTGCCGGCAAAGAAGAATTTGAGAAATTACAAAAGAATATAAAAGTCTTCCAGGAAATTGCAAGGGCTATCGATAATATTTTTGATATTGATGCATTGCTCAAAGAGATTATACAGATTCTTTTTACCGTGTTTCCCCATGCCGGGCGGTGCTTTGTGGCTTTACAAGACCCTGGAGAGGGTAGATTGACAATCCGAACGACTCAAACAAAAGACCCTACCCTTACAGAAGGAGAGGATCTCCTGAGCCATACACTTGCCCAACGTGCCATCAAAGAGCGAAAATCGTTGCTTGTTATGGATACACAAATGGATTCCAGGGTCAGTGTAAGTATAAAGATAATTGGCGCTCATTCCATCCTGTGTGCCCCCCTCATATGTCCTCAAAAAACTTTAGGTATATTACAGATAGAAAGCAAGAGTAGAAACTACGAATTTTCAAAGGCAGACCTGGATCTTTTTACCGGCATAGCGTCTCAGGTGGCTCTATTGATTTATAATGCCGAACTCCTCGACGATCTTAAAAAGGCAAAGGAACGTATTGAATTTGAAAACAAAAACCTCAAAAAACAGCAAAAGATCCACTCCTCTTTCAGTGATATTGTTGGTACAAGTGTAAAAATCAAAGAAACCCTGGAATTAGTGAAAAAAGTCAGTAATACCCCTTACAGTATCCTTATTACTGGTGAAAGTGGTACGGGAAAGGAATTAGTAGCCAAGGCCATTCATTACAACGGTTCGAGGTCCGATCAGCCCTTTGTGGTCTTAAATTGTGCTGCGATTCCAAAAGATTTGCTTGAAAGCGAACTTTTTGGATATGAAAAAGGGGCATTCACTGGTGCGATGGAAACCAAGCAGGGACTTTTTGAGGTGGCAAACAATGGGACTATTTTTCTTGATGAAATCGGGGAGATGCATGTCCATACCCAGGCAAAGCTTCTGCGTGTTTTACAGGAAAAAGAACTCCATCGAATAGGAGGAACAAAGGTAATTAAGATCGATGTGCGTATCCTTGCTGCGACCAATAAAGATTTGAAAGCTGCCATAAGTAAGGGGGAATTTCGGGAAGACCTGTTTTACCGATTAAACGTTGTGCCAGTCCATCTTCCACCATTGCGTGAGCGCAAAGAAGACATCCCTTTGCTTATAGCACATTTTCTGGCGCTGAGTTGCGCCGATGTTGGCAAACGTATCGGAGGATTCACTCCTGAAGCATTGACATTTCTTTCAAATTATGCATGGCCTGGCAACGTGCGGGAATTAAGGAATGTTATAGAAAGGATTGTCACCCTCGCTCCGGATGATTGCATAGTTGGGGTGGAGATGTTACCGCAAGAGATACACAATAAATCTGCCGTACGGCTGCAAAAATATAAATCTACAGGAACCCTTTATGAGGCTCAAAAACAATTGGAGATCGAGATGATCATGGATGCACTGAAATCAGCAGAGGGTAATAAGTCCAGGGCCGCTGAACTGCTTGGCATCAGCCGAAAGGTACTTTATGAAAAGATAGAAACCTATAAAATTTTGTCAGATCATGTATGATTTTATGCTCTCCAATCCGCCCTATGGTAAGAGCTGGAAGAGTGACCTTGAAAGAATGGGCAGCAAAATTGGCATCAAAGACCAGCGCTTTTTGTACAGCATAAGGGCGAGGAGTTTTCGCTCATCACCCGCTCAAGTGACGGTCAGTTGCTTTATATATCTGGGTGCTCACCAACCGCAAGCCGGAGAATTGCAAAGGTCACGTGCAGCTCATTGATGCCACACAGTGGTATAAGCCCCTGCGCATGAAGGGCATAGCCTCCGAGCGCGAATACAGTGCAAAGGAGATAAAGGCGCTTGTAGGGGCGTGTCATAGCGCGCCCGCCGCCGAGCGTGCCGAAGATGTCCCCCGGTGATTAAAAAGATTCACAAAGCCAGCTCTACGCCCGATCCACTGCGAGGCATGTTTGAGGTTACCATCAAGGGCAAAACGCGTGTGGTAGAGTACGAGCCTGATACTGAGCTTCGCGACTCCGAGCAGATCCCATTCCTCGAATGCCCTGCCTGCCAGCAACCCGGCTATCTTCCGACCAAGGAGGACGAGCGCAAGGCAATCGAAGCATTCTTGCATCGTGAGGTGTTACCCTATGCCCCCGGACGCCTGGTATAACCCTGAAAGCGTCAAGGTCGGCTACGAGATCAACTTCAATCGTTGCTTCTACAAACCAAGGCCATGCGCACCTTGGAGGAGATCCGGGCGGACCCGCTGGCCGTTGAGAAGGAGGCGGAGGGGTTGTTGGAGGAGATCTGGGGGACACCACAATGAACCAGCAGCGCCATCGCCGCAGCATTCGGCTGAAGGGATACGACTATTCCCGGCTGGGTGCGTATTTTGTAACGATTTGCACGCAGGGAAGATTGTGTCTGTTCGGTAATGTGAGGAATGGCCGAATGTGGTTGAATAACGCAGGGCGCATGATTTTTGCCGAATGGGAAGGGTTTGGCGGAACCATTCCCTAACGCAAAATTGGACGCGTTTGTAGTTATGCCCAACCACATTTACGGCATTATTGTCATTACCAACGTCCCCGTAAGGGCGGGCCTTGTGCCTGCCCACAAAAGGGCAACCACAAGGGTTGCCCTTACAATTGGTGATATTGTGGGTGTGTTCAAATCCATTACCACGGTTCTGTATACCCGCGGCGTTAAACAATCTCATTGGCCGCCGTTTCATGGCCGATTGTGGCAGCGGAATTATTTTGAACACATCATTCGCAACGACAAATCCCTGGATCTCATCCGCCGGTACATCATGGAAAATCCATTGAGGTGGGGTTTGGATCGCGGAAACCCCAACGCCATTGGCCAAGATCATCTTTTGGGATGCCATATTCGCACCGGCTAATCCCTCACCTGCTCACCTCAATGAGGGTCCTGGCCATGGGGAGGGAACCTCATGATCTCCGCCCTCAAAGCCTACCCCGCCTATAAGGACTCCGGTGTGGAATGGCTCGGGAAGGCGCCGGAGCATTGGGAGGCGTTGCCAGGACGTGCGGTGTTTCGTGAAATCAACGATCGTGGGAACCCCGATGAACAGATGCTCTCGGTAACTATCATGCGCGGTGCAGTCCGACAGGCGGACTTGCTCGTGGACACTTCAAAGAAAGACTCCTCTAATGAGGACAAGTGCGATGAAACGGAGCGTTATATTTGTGGAAACCACCGTGTTTACCCTTGACACAGAAGCCCCTTTTGTTATAATTTTGACTTCTTTTACTATCATCATACTTTTCGGTAATAGAACAGGTATATATTAGCTCATGGAAAATGCCATACGCAAGGCAAGTGTCCTTATAGAAGCCCTTCCTTATATACGATCATTCAGAAATAAGGTGGTGGTAATCAAGTTTGGGGGGGGGGCAATGTCTAACGATGAGGTGCTAACAGGCGTTCTTCAGGATATTGTGTTTATGAAAACTGTTGGTATTTTACCCATACTGGTGCATGGCGGTGGTCCTCATATCAGCCAGGAAATGACAAGGAGGGGTCTGAGTCCGAGATTTATTGAGGGACACAGAATTACCGACCGTGAGACACTGGAGATAGCAAAAGATATCCTGATCAATCAAATCAGCGCTTTCATAGTAAAGAAGATTTCTGAGTTGGGTAATGAGGCTGTCTGCATCTGGGAAAACGGATACTGTCCGTTAATGGCAGAAAAATACTTTATCGAAACGAGGACAGATCAGGGAGAGGTGAAAAAGTTAGATATTGGTTTTGTAGGGAAAGTCACTTCTATTGATAAGGATAGGTTTTTGAATTTATGTAATTCATGTACGATTCCCATCGTGCCGCCTATTGCAAAAGGTGTTAATGGAGATGTTTACAATGTCAATGCGGATAATGTTGCCGCATTCATTGCAAAGTCACTTGGCGCCGAGAAGCTCGTGTTTCTTTCAAACACACACGGCATTATGACGAAACCAAACGATGAAACATCTTTTGCCTCTACATTGCATGAAGATGAGGTGCATACACTTATCGAAAAAAAGATAATCAGTGATGGAATGTTACCGAAGGCATTAGCCTGTATCAGCGCTGTGAAAGCTGGGGTGAAGAAGGCGCATATAATCAATGGGCTAATCCCGCATGCACTTTTATTGGAGATTTTCACCGATAAAGGTGTGGGAACACAGATTATCGTGTAAAAGATTGTTGTATCTCATAATGAATATTGTATAATTTTAGGGATTGAAATTACAGACTGATTTCAATCCCTTTTTCTTTTTCAAGGAATAAAAAGCATGAACACAAAAGAGATTAAAGAAATTTATGACCGCTATGTCATTCCCAATTATATCCGGAATCCTATTTTGCTGGTGAGAGGGAGTGGTGTGGATGTGTGGGATGCTGAGGGGAAACGCTACCTTGACCTTTTTTCTGGTTGGGCTGTGAGTCTGTTAGGACACTGTCATCCAAATGTCGTTGCGGCCGTACAAAACCAGGCTGCCAAACTCCAGCATGCTCCGAATATTTATTTTACAGAACCGCAAGGATTACTGGCAAAGCATATCTCTGAAAAGTCATTTGGCGGGCAGTGTTTCTTCTGTAACAGCGGTGCGGAGGCCAATGAAGCGGCGATCAAACTTGCCCGTATCCATAACTCAAACACAGGGAAATACAAGATAATTACTTTCTCAGACTCGTTCCATGGCCGGACAATTGCCACGGTTACTGCAACCGCACAACCAAAATATCATAAGGGATTCGCACCGCTCGTTGAGGGATTTTCCTATGTTCCATTTAATGATCTGGAAGCGCTTAAAAAATCGATAGACGATAAGACCTGCGCCATTATGCTGGAACCTATTCAGGGAGAAGGCGGTATTAATATCGCCGCCAGAGAATTCATGCAAGGCATAAGAAGGCTGTGTGATGAGAAAGGATTGCTCATGATCCTTGACGAGGTCCAGTGTGGCATGGGGAGGACCGGTAAATATTTTGCCTATCAGCACTACGGGATAGAACCTGATATTATGACCCTGGCAAAGGCCCTCGGCGGTGGCGTAGCCATCGGTGCGATGACGGCTAAAAAAGAAATTGCAAAGAGCCTCGTTCCCGGAAGCCATGCTTCTACTTTTGGTGGGAATCCTCTGGCATGCGCCGCAGGGGTAGCCGTGTTTGAAACGATTGAAAAAGACGGTCTGCTCGATAATGTGAAAAAAATGGGTAGTTATTCCATAGAGCAATTAAAATTACTCCAAAAAACGCATAAAATTATAAAGGAGGTACGTGGCGTTGGTCTCATGATTGGGATCGAACTCAACGTACAGGGGGCCGAAATCATCAAAAGTTGCATCCAGGCAGGTCTCTTCCTCAATTGTACTCATGATACAGTCATTCGGTTTATGCCTCCTCTTAATGTTAAGAAAGAGCATATCGATGAAGGGTTGAACATTTTAAAATCTGTCCTTTCTAAACCTTAATTTATGAGAGAATGCCTATGAAATGCAAAGATTTACTTTCAATTGCAGATCTTTCGCAAGCGGATATCGAGGAAATATTTCATGTTACAAAGGAACTTAAGGAATGGCATAACAAGGGATATGATGAAAAGTGTCTGAATGGAAAAATCCTGGGGATGATTTTCGAGAAGAGTTCCATGCGTACACGCGTTTCCTTCGAAGTGGCAATGATACAAATGGGAGGTCATGCCATCTACCTGACTCAAAATGATATAAATCTTGGCAAGAGGGAGGCGGTAAAAGACGGCGCCAGGGTACTCTCACGCTATGTAGATGGGATAGTGATCCGCACGTTTGCCCAGGAGACTATTCAGGAACTGGCACGATATGCGACAGTACCCGTTATTAATGCCTTATCAGACTACCTTCATCCCTGTCAGGCACTTACTGATATGTATACCATTAAGGAAAAATTAGGTACTTATAGGCATATAAAAATCGCCTTTATAGGGGATGGAAATAATGTTGCACGGTCTTTGGCGCAAATCTGCACAAAACTGAATGTTCATTTTCATATTGCATCACCAAAAGGATACGAACTTACACCAGATTTTGTTTCGAAAACGAAACAAATGGCAGATGGAAATGATGTAATACATTTGTATCATGATCCAAAAGAAGCGGCTAAAGATGCGCATGTGATTTATACAGATACATGGGTCAGTATGGGGCAGGAGGCAGAAAAAGAGGTGCGCCAACAGGCTTTCAGGGGCTTTCAAATCAATAATGATATTTTGAAATTAGCAAAGGACGATGTAAAGGTAATGCACTGCCTACCGGCTCATCGTGGAGAAGAAATTACCGATGAAGTTATTGACGGTCCTCACTCTATCGTCTATGACCAGGCGGAAAATAGGCTCCATGTAGAAAAAGCGCTTTTAAAGCTTTTATTACGTAAATAAAAAATAATAGTTACCACAAAGACGCAAAGGGCGCGAAGGAAGACCTGAAATATCAAATGGAATAATGAGAAATATCGATGGGAACCAGGGAGTTAAAATAATAATCTCTCTTCTAAGTCTCGTTTTAGTCTTTAAAACTTGTGTTTTTTATGCCTTTGTGGCGACCCAAACTGATACAATAAAACTATGAGAGTCGATAATCGTGCACCTGATGAAATACGGCCGTTAATTATCAATAGGCATTTTACCAAATATGCGCCCGGCTCTGTACTTATCCAAACTGGTAATACCAAGGTTATCTGTACTGCTACGATAGAGGAAAGTGTGCCTCCCCATATTAAAAATACCGGCGAAGGCTGGATAACAGCAGAATATTCTTTACTGCCAAGTTCTACTCCTGTCAGGGTTCCAAGGGAATCCACCAGGGGAAAAGTAGGAGGAAGAACTCATGAAATACAGAGGCTTATTGGCCGTTCATTACGTTCCATCATCGATCTTGCCCTGTTGAAAGAACGGACTATCTGGATTGACTGTGATGTCATTCAGGCAGACGGGGGTACGCGAACTGCCGCCATTACGGGTAGCTACGTGGCATTGATGGATGCCATTCAGTGGCTGAAGGGCAAAGACCTTATTAAGGGGAATCCTGTCCTCAACAGTATTGCAGCCGTAAGCGTAGGAGTTGTGAATGGCGCTGTTCTGTTGGATCTCTGCTATGCAGAGGATGCCGCGGCACAGGTCGATATGAATATTGTAATGACAGGCGATGGTAAATATATTGAACTACAGGGAACGGGTGAAGAGTATGCCTTTGATGACGGCCAATTATCAGAGATGTTGAAGATGGCAAAAAAAGGTATTTGTGAGATTACTGAAATCCAAAAGAAGGTATTAGAAACCACATAAAAACAAACCCTAAGAATTCAACAAAATTCTGAATACTAAACTCTAAAATAATATCAAATGATGAATTACAAAGATCAAAAACAAGAGGAGAATAGTTATGACTTCGTTCGTTAATACAATACATGCAAAGACCATTTTGGTGGCTACACAAAATGAAAAAAAGATGGCAGAGATAAGGGAAATTCTTAAGGATGTGCCAGGGATAATACTCCGAGGTCCTGAGGATTTTCCTTTTTTACCCGAGATAGAAGAAGATGGAGCTACCTTTCAGGAAAATGCCATAAAAAAGGCAACCATTCTGGCAACTGTCTGTAATACCTGGGCAATGGCAGACGATTCAGGACTTGAAATCGATGCCCTGAATAGGCGTCCTGGTGTTCATTCATGCAGATATGCGGGTCCGAATGCAACCGATGAAAAAAATATAGAAAAGGTATTATCTGAATTAAAAGGCGTACCGAAGGAAAGGCGTACGGCCAGATTTGTCTGTAGTGTTGCCCTGTCAGGTCCTCATGGGTTGTTTTTTGTTGTCGAGGGCCGTTGCGAAGGGTTTATTACCGAAGAACCTAAAGGGAAATACGGTTTTGGATACGATCCCATCTTCTATGTGCCAGATTACCATCAAACCTTCGCTGAATTAAATCCTTCGATCAAGAACAGGATCAGCCATCGTGCCAATGCCTTGAAATTGTTTAAGGAACGAATACGACCTCTGGTTCAAAGGATTTAGTTGTTTTTGAAAAGACTCCCCCCTTTGTGTGAAACAGGGATTCACCGTTAAGTGAGTTCACAATCTCCAGGATTGGAAATCTCCATCGAAAGGGGAAAATGCTGCCGAAGGCAGTCTGATTTAAACGTTTAGGAATTCCAAAGTTTTGGTAGGAGCCAACTCCTGTTGGCGACCGGCTTATGCACACCGTTGAGCATTGATTCGTTCATGTTATAACCACAAAGACACAAAGGACACGGAGGAAAACAAAACCTTTGTGCTCTTTGTGCCCTTGTGGTTCAAAACCAGTCGCCGTCAGGAGATTGGCTCCTACCTTAGTGTTACAAAAAAGCTGCCGCAAGGCCTAATTCAATGTTTAGAAATTTCAATTTGTTGCAATGTAGCGCAGGCATCTTGCCTGCATGTATGTCCGTTCCGGCCTTCCCCGTAAGTGGGGTATGTAGGGGCAAAAAATCTTTTGCCCCTACCTGTTTCTCATTGCAGGCTGGAAGCCTGCGCTACTCGAAGGCGCTGCCGAAGGCCGCCTAATTCAATGTTAAGGATGTCACATGAGCGGTACGATGATCGATATGAAAAGAGATGCTCTGAGAGAGACAGTTCATGCCTTTAATAATACGGATACTATTGCCACGTATGAATGTCGACATGGATGTCTGACATTCGAACCGCGCCGAAATGGCATCCATTGTGTGCGAGATATTACCGTTTGACAGGGCAGAAAAATTAAGCATATTAGATGAATATCAGGAAGTGGTGTACGGCGGGATAAAATGATTCGTCTGAATGATGTCAGCCTGGCCTTCGGCAGCAGGACGATTTTCGATAATATTTCTCTCCACATACGGAGAAACGATCGGATCGGTTTGATCGGTCCCAACGGCACTGGTAAATCCACGCTCTTCAAACTCATTTGTAAATTTATCGAACCCAGTGCAGGCGATCTTATCTGTGCAAAGGATATCAACATCGGTTATCTCCCGCAGGAAGGTTTCGTCTTCAAGAAAAAGACCGTCTTCGAAGAGGCCAGCTCCGCATTTGAAGACGTTCTTCGCGTGAAAAGTCAGATCGATAAGATTCATACCCAATTGGAAGATCCTTCCATACAAGGTGAAGATCATCAGTCTCTCCTGGATCATTATGCACACCTCCAACATCACCTGGAGGTTGTTAATGGCGCCAAGGTTGACGCAGAGACCAGCAAGGTCTTAAAGGGCATGGGATTTAAAGAATCGGATTTTGGAAAGGGCATTGGCACGTTTAGCGGTGGGTGGCAAATGCGGGTGGCGCTCTCCAAATTGTTGCTCCAGGAACCAAACCTGCTCCTCCTGGACGAACCAACGAATCACCTGGATATTGATTCAATCCTGTGGTTAGAAGGATATCTCAAGGGATATAAAGGCGGTTTGATTATCATATCACACGATCGGGCATTTCTCGACCGTAACGTTTCCAGGATCTGGGAATTGGAGAAGGGAAAGGTTTATGAGTATTACGGGAATTATTCCTTTTATGAGGCTGAAAAAGAGAAGCGGGTGGAACTGCAGACGGCACGTTATATCAACCAGCAGAAGAGGATCAAAGAGGTGGAGCGGTTTATCGAACGATTCAGGGCAAAGAATACCAAGGCCTCCCAGGTGCAGAGCCGAATCCTTATGCTCGAAAAGATGGAGAAGGAAGAATTACCGGAAAATACGGTAGAACAGGTCAAATTTAGATTTCCCGCATCACGGCAAAGCGGTATAACCGTATTGGACATAAAAGACGTCTCGCACGTATATGATGGGCAGTTGATCTTTCAGGATATTTGCCTTTCGATTGAACGGGGGGAAAAGGTAGCCCTTGTGGGACAAAACGGGTCGGGAAAGTCTACTTTATTACGCATCACAGCTGGTATTGAGCAACCGCATTCTGGAACTATCAAGATGGGGCATAACGTCCTCTTCGATTATTTTGCTCAGGAACATGCAGAAAAATTAAATAACCAGAATACGGTATTGCAGGAAATCGAGTCTGTCGCCCCGCTTTCTATGGTTTCCCAGGTGCGGCACATACTGGGCGCCTTTCTTTTCTCGGGTGACGATGTTTTTAAAACTATCAACGTTTTAAGCGGCGGTGAAAAGTCCCGTCTCTCCCTGGCAAAAATGCTCCTAAAATCCACAAATTTTCTCATCCTGGATGAACCCACCAACCACATCGATATTACCACGAAAAAGATTTTAAAGGATGCATTGCTGTATTATACAGGGAGCCTATTGATTGTATCCCATGACAGAGACTTCCTTGATGGACTAGTTTCAAAGGTCTATGAATTAAAGAATAACAATATCCACGTCCATTTGGGAAGTTTTAAGGATTTTCTTGAAAAGAAGGCATCGGATTTACAGAGAGAAGCTGCAGATGCCGGAACAGAAGTATTATCCTCGCCAGGATCGGAAGAAAACGGTTCACAGAAGCAGCAGTACCTGCGGAAAAAGGAGCAAAATGCCAGGAAACGGAAGCTCACAAAGGAAGTTCAAACTATAGAAGATAAGATTGCTTCCATAGAGACGCAAAAGAGGGAGATTGATAACATCCTTTCAGATCCCGCGCTTTACGGCAACAAAGAAAAATGTGTCGAGATCAATAAACAGTATAAAGCTCTTACTCAGGAATTAAACGCCCTTTATAACAGATGGGAGACAGTCCACTACGAATTGGAATCGGTGAGCAATAATGGTGACGAATGATAAAACGAAATGCAGCAAGACGAACATAAGTTTACGCTAAGATTATAGAGTTATACCTGCGGGAGGTGATTTCTGCCGGGGCCGATTCAATCCGGGAATATTGAACCAGCGAATTGGTTAACCCTGAGCCGTAGCCGTGAACCTTCTATTCATTTATCCTTCGGAATTCATTATTCCTTGTTTGATATTTGATATACATTATATTTCAGGTACTGCACAGGGCAGTCCAATATAATATCCCTGGGCGTAATCCACTCCGTATTCCAGCAATAACTGCACAGTTTCTTTACATCCAACAAACTCGGCAACGGTTTGCTTACCTAGTCCGCGGGCGACTTCTACGATTGCCTTTACAAGGTGCTGGTCGATTATGTTATGTGTCAGATCTCGAATAAAGCCTCCGTCAATTTTCAGATAGTCGACGGGTAAATGTTTGAGGTGGCTGAATGAAGAAAAGCCGATGCCGAAATCATCGAGGGCAAAACGGCAACCCATGGCTTTGAGATTGGCAATGAAACGCTGTGCAGCGGTCATGCTTTCGATAAGGGCAGTTTCTGTGATTTCAAATACCAGGGTTTGCGGATTAATCGCTGCCTCGGCAATTGTCTGTTTAATCAGTGACAATAATTCCGGGTCTGTAAATGCCCTGCCTGAGAGGTTTACCTCAAGGAACAGCCTTCTTGCGGTGAATTGCTGCTTTGTGGCGAAATGGATGGCCTGGCGTGCTACCCATCGGTCTATCTCCCTGATGAGACCACAGTGTTCGGCAATGCCCAGAAAATTGATAGGACTGATAAGTTCTTTTTTATCATTCACCATGCGCAGCAATGCCTCGTAACCAACGATACTGTTCTGTCTGATGTCTAATATTGGCTGTAAATGCAGCACAAACCCGTCGTTCTTCAGCGCTTCTCTGATACGCCTTTCCCAGCCTAATCTGGACTCAATCTGGATTTTGTGATCGGGTGAAAAAACACAGATGCGGTTGCGTCCCTCCTCTTTTGCTTTATAGAGGGCAAGATCAGCGTATGAAAGTAATGTCTCCGACTCGTCCCCGTGTTCCGGAAACAGTGTTATGCCAATACTGGCAGTGATACCCAGTGATTGCATTTTATCTACGATGATAGTGTTCTTCATTGATTCAAGAATATTTTGTGCGATTAACTGCGCCTGGTCTGTACTGGTATGGGGAAGTATGATGGCAAATTCGTCGCCTCCCAGTCTTGCAAGGGTATCCGTCTTACGCATCCGTTTCCGCAGGAGAAGCGCTAAATCGACAAGGAGTTTATCTCCCACCTGATGGCCGAGGGTATCGTTAATGAACTTAAAGTTGTCTATGTCGAGGAACAAAAGTGCTCCGTTGGTGCCGTATCGCCGTACCTGCGCAAGCCAGTTTTCCAGTTCTTCATGGAAGCGGCGGCGGTTTAAGAGATTGGTGAGCGGGTCACAGTTAGCCAGATACGCAAGTTGTGCCTCAAAGTTTTTGCGTTCAGTGATATCTTCCTTCACCGCAAGAAAGTGAGTAATGACTCCTTCTGCATTTCTGATAGGTGAAATGGATGCGTAATCCCAGTAAAGTTCCCCGTTCTTTTTCCTGTTACAGAATTCTCCCCGCCATTCCCTGCCCGAGGTGATCGTATCCCATAAACGCTTGTATTCTGATGCTGATGTCTTACCGGATTTTAATATGCGAGGGTTTTTCCCGATGACCTCATCCAGGGTATAACCTGTTAGTTGGGTAAATTTGGGATTTGCATATTCGATATTGCCTTTTATGTCGGTGATTACGATTGATACCGGGCTTTGTTTCACGGCATTTGATAACTTGCGAAGCTCTTCCTCTATCCGCTTGCGTTCTGTAACATCGCGGTCAATACCACGGTAACCGGTAAAATTCCCGTTTACATCAAAGATTGGTACGCCGCTTGTCTCCAGTACTACTGGTTGTTTGTTTTTGTGCAGGTTCACGTTCTCTAATCTTACAAATGGTTTTCTGTCCTTTGCGATATTTCCGAACAAGGTGGCTATGCGTTCAGCTTCATCAGGGGGCATAAGCTGGAACGGGCTTTTCCCAATGACTTCCTCCGGCTCATATCCTAAAAAATCCTTGACCTTTGGACTGACATAGGTATATTTAATGCTTTGGTCTACTTCCCATACCCAATCGCTCGTTGTCTCCACCAGAGTACGAAATCGGTATTCGCTTTTGCGCAACTCCTCTTCTACCTGTTTGTGTTCTGAGATTTCTCTCTCAAGTTCCTCAGCCATAATATTAAAACTCATTGCCAGCGCGCCAATTTCATCCTTGCGGGTTACCTTTACTCTATAACTTAAGTCCCCACCTGCAAATCTTTCTGCCGCGCCAGTTAAATGTCTGATGGGTCTCGATGTTGAAACTGCAAAGATGATTCCCGCGCCGGTAACAACTGCAGCACTGATTACCCCGGTAATCAGCGCAAAGATACCCAGCGTCTTGAGTGGTGCAAAGGCCTCTGCCTTGTCGATCTCTGCAAGGAGCGTCCAGCCGTATTCGCGTATCTCCATCGAAGCGCCCACAACGGGCACCTTTCTGTAGTCTAGATAGATACCGACCATTTCTTTATGGTCTTCGGCGATTTTTTGCACAGGTTCCGTATCCACTACCTGACGGAGTGGCGCGTTATCGACAAACCGTGATTCTGTAAGCATTAACTTATCTTTGTTGACTATATACACCTCACCGGTCTTTCCCATCCCCACCCGGTCGGTTGTAATCTCGTCCAGCGCTGTAAGGCTATAGATATTGATAATGGTACCTATTGTTTTATAACCTTGTTTGGAAATGATGGGGGCTGAGACAAACATGCAATTCATGCCAATGTCGGTGGAGTAGTGTGGCTGTCCAATCGATGATTCACCGTATTTTTTACTTATTCCCTGGATAAACACATCCTGGGTTGAAATATCCTTGCCAATGAATTTTTCATTGGTGGATGAGATAACTCTGCCATATTTATCCACAAGAGCTATTGCTATAAGATGGCGGTAGAGTGGCAGCTTATTCATGGAGAGATATTCGTTTAGTCGGTTTACTTCATCCTGTTTGAGAGTCTCTCTGCAAACAATTCTCTTAAAGCTATTTCTTATGAACCCATCCGTGCTGAAATCTACAGTACGTGCTTTTATTATTTCCAGAAAAGACTGGGTGTGAAGCCTTCTCGACTCTGCAACTGCCCTCAACTTCTCCAGAATCTGATATTTCAGGTTGTGTCTGACATTGAGATAATATACTGTTGTTATTGCCACAACGGGTATCAGGGAGAGACTGAGTGTGAATATGAGTAGTTTGCCCTTAATTGACAGGAATGATTTCATCTTGCAATACCTCCGGAGTTAAACTAACGTAAAGGCGCTGATTAAAAGTGTTGTCCTAAAGTCGCTCCTGTATTCTTGGCTGCCACAAAGCTACGAAGACACTAAGAATTTCTTTAACGCTTTAGTTTTTTGAAAAACGTAAAAAAGAAAATGGCTTTGTGACGGTATGTAGAGGCAATTCATGAATTGCCTCTACCGTTAGACAACCACGTCATTATTGGAATTTTTCAAAAAACTAAACTTTTACGAATTTCTTTGTGATAGTATGTCTGGTGACATGAAAGTCACTGAAGACCTGATTAAATGCATAGGAATTTTCATTTTGTTTAAACGGTTTGTGGAGCGAAGAGCCTCTTCGCTCTACATGGAAAAGTCGCCAAAGGCACAATTATAATGTATGGAATTTCAAAGTTTTTGGTAGGAGCCAACTACCGTTGGTGACTGGATACTTTTGCACACATTTGTGAAAATGCTTGTTACCTCTGTTCCTGCACGTTGTTGTGCACAGCCGGTTGCCGTCGGGAGACGGTTCCTACTTGTCTTTCCCAAGGCAGGACGTAGGTAGGAGCCACCAACTACTATTGGCTTCTGTTCTGTTGCCGCCAGTAGACGGGAGAGAGGCTCCTACCTTAGTGTTACGAAAAAGTAGCCGAAGGCATAATTTAATGATCAGGAATTTCAATTACCCTCCAATAATCCCCCGTAAACGGGGGAAATGTTGCCGGCAGCCCGATTAAAAATCCTTAAAGTCATCATTCGACATTGGGATCAAGCGATCTGATCTGGCCCCTGACATGGCAAGTTCCTTTCCATTTCCTTCTGGTGAAGTATCTTCCCGATAGCCAGCTGAAATCTTCTTATTTGATGGAGTCATTGACCTTTTCGCCTTTAATTGCACGGTTTCTTTCTTTTTCACAACGGCAGGCTTAACTCCTCTATCGCCCTCCATATTTACCTCTGCTGCGATCTTGTCGACCAGGGCATTGAGTCCCTGCGCCTGAGCGGATAATTCCTCGCTGGCCGCCGCCGTTTCCTCGGCGTTTGCTGCATTCTGCTGGACAACCTGATCTAACTGCTGGATGGCTTTGCTGATTTGCTCAATTCCATTCGTCTGTTCTTCCGAAGCGGTGGCGATTTCATTTACTAAATCGGTGACCTTCTTTACCTGCTCAACTATTCCGGAAAATACCTCTTCGGTTTTTTTCACCAGGTCCATGCCGATATCCGCCTTATTCACGCTGTCGGTAATCAATGCTGTAATATCCTTGGCGGCCGTGGAACTTCTCTGGGCGAGATTTCTTACCTCTTCTGCTACGACAGCAAACCCCCGTCCGTGTTCTCCGGCACGTGCTGCCTCTACTGCTGCATTCAGGGCCAGGAGATTTGTCTGAAAGGCGATTCCTTCGATTATTTTTATGATGTCGGCAATCTTTCCACTGCTCTCGGAGATCTTTTTCATTGCATCGTTCATTTCTGTTACGGTAGCGCTGCCGTGCTTAACCGTATCATTGCATAACTTCACTAATTTAGATGCCTCGGATGCATTATCGGCATTTTGTTTTGTCATGGAAGAAATCTCTTCCATGGTTGAAGAGGTCTCTTCAATTGAGGCGGCTTGTTCCGTGGTGGCTTCAGAGAGACCCTGGCTGGATGCCGATATCTCTTCTGATGCCGATGCTACCTGAGAAGCGCTTTCCGTAAGGTCAGTCACGAGATTCCTGAAAAGGGTTGTAATCTTTGCAGGCAGGAATACAGTCATGAAGGCACCTGCCGCAACGCTGACACCCACTGCGATCAGGCCAATGAACCACATCGACCTTTGCAATCCCAGGGTTGTTTGAGTGTCATCTTCCAATAGTTTTGATACATTGGTTCCAATTTGGTCTATATGCTTCTGGACGGTGGCAACCAGCGGGGCCAGCTCTTCCCTCAGGTGTTTCAGGTCAAGACGATAATCATTTCCTCGCCTGATCACAAAGATCTTTTCCGGGTGGGTAATGAAGGCCGCCTCATCCTTTGCAATACTTGCAACGATCTCTTGCAGTCCGGCAGGCAGGTCTTTGGATAAAGACTGTAAACGTGTCAAGCCACCTGTACGCATCTTTTGCGCTGCTTCGTAGTCTTTGGTGTATTTTTCATCTGCACTCTCCATAAAACCGCGAATGGCCATACCCAGTCGTGCTGTACCTGCACGATACTGTGCCGAGGCATAGATTGCGTCTCTCACAGCATTTGTGCCGGGGCTCTTACTGAGTTCTTCCATAATCTTATCTATCTTTTCATTTATGGAATTAAAAAGTGGCGCCATATTGGCAGCAAAATAATAAGCCGCCACATCGTTCTCCGGACTGCGCCTTTTTTCAGTAACCTGATTGGCCGAGGTGTAGAATTTACTGAGGCACACCCCTATTTCTTTCAATAAATTCTTATTTTCCTGTAAAACCCATTGTTTTGCTACTTCTTCAAGTCTTTTGTAACTTTCCTGTAATCCGGACTTCGCCTTCTCAAAGTCCTGAAGGTACTTTTCATCCCCGGAGGCAATAAAGCCCCTTAACCCGCCTATTGCCATTCCATAGTAACGCATAACCCGTTCAGCCTCTATCATGGAGGGTGTGCGTATGCTGAGTACCGTCTGGTTTGTGGATGTCAGGGCTGTCAGCCAGTACAGGATTAATCCACCGGCAATTGCAGATATAAGAACCAATATTACAAAACTACCGCCGATCCTCTTTCCTAACGTCAGTTTCATGTATTTTTCTCCTTTCCTGCTTTGTAACAATTTAGTTTTTTGAAAAACATTGAAAATCGTAAAACGTCTTCGCGGTAATTATGTAAAGGAAATTCATGAATTGCCTCTACAACACATGGCAAGAGCATCATTACTGGAATTTTTCAAAAAACTAAATTATTACCCTGCTTTTAGGTATAAATTAAAGCCGATAATGCCCGTGGTTTCTACATTTTCCGGGATATTTTCTTGCCGGTTATATCATGTCAGACATGATGTCCGATTTCTATTTGTTTTGAATATCGGAAGATTCTTTAAAAAATTTAATGAAAAATTAAATAATAATTATTATTAACTAATAAATTTTTTATATTAAATATTCAATCCCGATGACTTGAACTGCAGTAAGGGCTGGATTTGGTAAGAGTTTAGATAGGATGCGCTGTTTTGGGGGAAGTAAATTCTGAAGAGAGCAGGAGGTAATTCTAGCCATTAATTGTGACGATTTGAAAGAAAAATATATAGTATTAATTATTGAGTCAGGGAAAAAGAAATATTTGTAACGTAAAGTGAGATCGTAAATATTTAGCGAATTCTGAGGTTATTCCTTACTTCGTTTTCCACGTAATAATATGAAGCTGCTTTTTGTGAATTATCAGAGAGCGAAAAACCTAAATTTGTTGCACATTGGCTGTAACAATAATTGTGCCAATTGGCAGTTAATAATTTGCAAAGTTGGTGTATATAGCGATTTTTAAATGATTTATTGATAATTTGTTTTTTTTCTGATTGTTGTAATACAAAAAACGAGTGATTGATATTTGAGAAAAATTTGCGTGAATATAGGGATGGGATGTAAAAAATCTTGAAAAAATTTCGCTTCAGAATCTACGTTGGGTTTACTTTTGATAATTAATTTGATTTTAACAGGTGATTTTTATAAGATTTTGAAATGTTTTTTGGTGAAAAGGAGCCATTAAAGTTGCTTAATTCAATACTTTGACTTTTATGGTTGCATATCTAATAAAGAGATACTATTACAAAATATTACTCTTAGCCTTGATAATATTTTTTGCCTGTCTTCCTTGCCACATTACATGGGCTGTTACCGTGGAAGGGAATATCTATAAGGCCTCGTCCAAAAAATACAGCGCAAGGCAGTGGATGAAAAACGGACAATCGAAATACAAACGGGCTAAGTACGAACGCGCCGTTAAGGCATATAATAATTCCATTGCGTGTTACCCCAATTATTTTGACGCATGGGACGGTCTTGGAAATGCGTTGTATCATATGGGGAAGTATGATATGGCCATTCAGGCCTATGATAGGGCGCTGGACATTGACCCTGGCCGGAATGCAACACGGGTGAATAAAGGGATCGCTCTATATAAAAAGGGTAACTTTGAAGAGGCCTTAAAATTATATAATGATATCCTTACTTCGGATCCAAAGCTTTCAACCGCCTGGTATAACAAGGGTGTTGTTCTGATTGCATCAGAGAGAAATCATGACGCACTGCAGGCGTTTGAAAAGGCCATTGAGGTTAATCCAAAAGAAGATCTGGCATGGCATGGGAAAGGCTATGTATTAATCCTGCTTGAGCGATACGACGAAGCTCTTAAACTCTTCAGCAAGGCGGTTCAGATAAACCCAAACAGGGGATGGGCATGGAATAATATGGGAATCATCCTGAACAAGCTGGGTATGTACGATGATGCAGTCAAGGCCTTTGATAAGGCTATAGAAATCAATCCGAAGAGTGCACGTGCGTGGCATAACAAGGCGAACAGCCTGTATAATTTAGGGAAATATGAGGAGTCAATGAAGATGTATAATAAGGCCATGAAACTGGACCCCTTTTTGTATGCTGGAATAAAAGGATAGTGAGCTTGCATCGGTTAGCATTCGGCTATCAGGAAAAGGGAGGTTGTCTTTCCAAAAGCTTAGTAAAAGCTTAGTGTTGACCGCTGCTGCCAGCAGATTGCTTACAAAAATATTTCTTTGAAAAATACACCATGAAAGCTGACTTTAAAAAAATACTTCGTACAATATCAGTTTATACCATACTATGCTTCTTATTCATAGCGAATCATCAGCATCTGGCTATGGCAGCATGGTCCTTTCATCCGCGGGAGAATACAGCTATCTGTACGGCCACTGGCCAGCAGAGTTCGTTACAAATAATTAGTGACGGTGCTGGTGGTGCTATTATTACCTGGGAAGATACACGGGACAGCCATTTTGATCTCTATGCCCAGAGGATTGATGCCCATGGAAATGTTCTCTGGGCGAAGGATGGTATTCCCATTTGCGTTGCAGCAGAGAACCAAAATCGGCCGAAGATTATCAGTGATGGTGCGGGAGGGGCGATTATTACCTGGCAGGATCTGAGGAGTGGCATTGAAAACTCTGATATTTATGCCCAGCGTATTGATGCAAACGGAATTTCTCAATGGACAGCCAACGGTATACCCATTTGTACAGAAGTTAACATACAGACTAGTCCATGCATTGCGCCGGATGGAACAGGAGGGGCTATTATTGTCTGGCAGGATTTTCGGACCAACTATGCAGACCTCTATGCCCAGCGTATTAATAGAAATGGGGAGGCAATGTGGGCAAAAAACGGGGTACTTGTTTGCGGGACTTCAGGAGCACAAAGTGCGCCTGTAGCAGCGGATGACGGTGCAGGGGGAGCTATTGTGGCGTGGCAGGATTTTCGGAGAAGTTATGCCGACATCTATGCGCAGCGAATTGATGGGGGTGGTAACATATTGTGGGAAAAAAGCGGGGTAGCAATATGTACCGCGCAGGGACACGAAAGTTTTCAGGTCATTATTGGTAACGGTGCTGAGGGGGCAATTGCGGCCTGGGTTGACACCCGCAACGGCAACAATGATATCTTCGCACAGCAAATAGACGGAAATGGTGTTGTTCACTGGCTGGATAACGGCATTCCAGTATGTACTGCTGCTGGTAACCAGAATTATCCTGTAATTACCAGCGATGGGGTCGGGGGTGTTATTATTGCCTGGTGGGACATGCGCAGCGGGGAATTTAATATCTATGCACAACGCATTGATCTTGCCGGAAATGTCCTGTGGGGAAAAGATGGCCTGACCGTATGCGTTGAATCGGGCATTCAGAATTATGTGTGTATTGCGGGTGACGGGGCAGGTGGTGCACTGATGGCATGGAACGATAACCGTGGTGGTGTTGCGTTTGATGTGTATGCCCAGCGGATCGACCCAAAGGGGATTGCAAAGTGGAGCAACAATGGTGTTGCCGTCTGTACCGCATCAGATACCCAGTGTTTCCCTGTGTTGGTGGGTGATGGTGCAGGCGGAGCGATTATTGCCTGGCAGGACGGTCGTAACAAAGATAAGAGTTATTGGGATATTTATGCCCAAAAGGTCAATGACCAGGGATCATTGGGAGAAAAATAAGGGTTATTTTAGCAAAAATATATGGATGGATATGATTGATATGGTAGGATGGCTATACGATTTTTCTTTTAACAGTGGGGATTTCAGTCATGCAGCCTCATGTCTTTAGCCTGCATGGAATTTGGATAAACTTTTTTATATGTCCACCGGAAATGCGCCTTAAAGGGATGCGGCTGCCATGTATAGTGCCGAAAAGGCCTAATTTGAATCAAAAAAACCATATACCATCCAACCATTTTGCCATTGGCTATATCTGATTTTATCTCTTCCTACTTGTTTCAGATTAATGCCCTCCCGGTCTTTTCCGGTTTACGGTCCTTTAATTATGGAATGCCGATGGCCGCAGGCTTGCGGTTAACTGGTGCATCTGCCCGCTGTAACGAGTAAACATATCCCGGAGTTTCTGGAAGATTTCCTTAACGATAATGGTATTGTTAAGGTAAATTCCCCAGGGCAATTGCCCGTTTTCAAAAGATTCTGCGAAGGTTGGAATTTCTTCATCTGCTATTCGACTTAGCCGGTTATGCCGTAATATCAGGGTTGGTATGCGTTCTTCTGTTCCGGCAAGTATCTCTTCGGGAATAATCCCGTTCCACTCCTTTGAAAAACCTTCCACGATATATGTCCTGCCGCGCTTATCAAACAGTTGATACCATACGTGGGCAAAGGTAATTGATGTGTCCTTGTCTACAACCCAGCCCCATACCATATCTCCGTCAATATCCAGTCCGGAGAGCTGAGAGAAGAACAGAAACATGGAATCCTCACAATCGCCCTTCTTACTCTGGCGCGTTTCTATGGGTGTCTGCCAGTAATCGGTCTTTGGTGGTTCAGCCCGGTAGTCAATATCAAAGGCTATTTCCCGGTACGCCTCGTAGATTTGTTCACCGTTCTTGAAGGTGTTGATACACCATTCTCTATAATGTGGATTGTCAGGTATGTTATTTCCTTCGGGGTTACAAGTCGCCAGTTGCTTTTCTTCCCAAATGTCTTCGACCGGTTTATAACCTCTATTGTCCAGAAACAGGTCGGCATACGAAACATCTGCAAATGTTTTTACGCTGCAGAAGAAACCTAACAGAATTACAGAGATTATGACTGCTAACAAATATCTCATAATATCACCTGTATTAAAAGTGTCTTACAATAAACATTAAATAATTTTACGAGATATTACTTCTGTTGTCAAATCAGTGCATAAATCACTGGGGATTCAACTACCGCTACTTAATAATATCGGTCAAGTGTGGCAAAACTTAAGATATTACAGGTACATACCCAAGTTCGAGATTTAGAACATCATTTAAATGTATGCTTCAATCTGCAAGATAAACCAGCCTTTTATAAAACGTAGTCTGAAAGGCATGATCTCCAAAGTCCGCCTATGCTGCGAGCCACAGAGGGTTGGCCGCAGAGCCACAGGTTTGTGACAAACAATTGGACACAGCATGGCACCAACGATTCCCCGGAGTAGATACTTATCAGGGGCAACGAGAGCGGTCACAAAAAACGACCTTGAAACAATGCCTTGAAC
>JABRVT010000004.1:0-51216 GCA_040048245.1 Candidatus Brocadia sp. | reverse complement strand
CGCTTCAGGGCGAGGCGGGCGGAAAGGGGGTTCGGGGGGAATTCCGCCCGCCGAGCCCGTTAATAAAATCGGTTCGGATTTTTTCAAATACACACCGCCAATCGGTAAATGTTGAGACTGGCTCGCCCTCTGCGAGGGCTCGCCAGCCGATTTTAGGCGCAAAATTGAATTTTTTGTCTTTGTCCCGCAAAGCGGGACGCCAGAAGCGGGCTTTTCTAAATTAACTTTGAAACTATGAAATACTTTATCTATTGCAGAAAATCAACAGATTCAGAAGAAAGACAAGTTTTATCTATTGAAGCTCAGCTTGCTGAGCTAAAAGAATTTGCCGCCAAAGAAAAACTTGAAATCGTCGCCCCGCTTTGCGAGGCGCAAACCGCCAAAGAACCTGGCCGAAAAATTTTCGGAGAAATGTTAGACCGGATTTGCGCTGGCGAAGCCAGCGGAATTTTGGCTTGGCATCCAGACCGACTAGCAAGAAATTCTATAGATGGCGGAAAAATAATTTATCTGCTGGACACAGGAAAACTTTTAGATTTGAAGTTTCCAACTTTTTGGTTTGAAAATACGCCTCAAGGCAAATTTATGCTTTCAATCGCCTTTGGGCAAAGCAAGTATTATGTTGATAACCTTTCAGAAAACATCAAAAGAGGACACCGCCAAAAACTGCGAAAAGGAATTTGGCCCGGCTTTGCCCCGCTTGGCTATTTGAACAATCATCGGACAAAAGAAATTGATTTGGACAAAGAAAAAGCCCCGTTTATCAAAAAAGCATTTGAGCTTTACGCCACCGGCGAATATACCTTAAAAGCCATAAAGCAGTTTTTGATGGACAGCGGAATAAAAAGCTACCGCAACAAACCGCTTTCCGTTTCCTGTGTCCAGCGATTGCTCAAAAATCATTTCTACTACGGAGTATTTAAGTTTAACGGGGAAGTTTATCAGGGATCTCACGAGCCAATTATTTCCAAGAAACTTTTTGACGCTGTCCAGCAAGTAATGAATAACAGAGGCAAGAAAAAAAGAAAAAGAAAGCATGAATTTGCTTTTTCTGGCTTTATCCGTTGCGGAAACTGCGGCTGCATGATAACCGCCGAAAAACAAAAAGGACATAACTACTACCGATGCACCAAGAAAAAGCAAAAATGCGAGGAAAAGTATTTAAGGGAAGAAAATCTTGTTGAACAGATGAGAAATATTATTCAAAAAGTTTCTTTGCCTGACGACTGGGCAGAAAATATGCTTGCCGAGATAGACAAAGAAAAAGAACAGGTAAAGTTAGAAAGTTTGTCTTTTGTTAAAAATCTCCAAAAAGAGAAAGCGGAAGTTGAGCAGAAAATGGATAAATTGCTTGACCTGTTTATTGAAGGCAAAAGTATTTCGCCCGAAGAATACCAAGCCAAAAAATCAAAACTGCTCAACGAAAAACTGGAGATTGAGCAGAAAATCAGAGATTTTGAACAAAAAGGAAATAATTGGCTCGAACCGATGAGAAAAATGATTTTTGAAGCAAAAGAAGCCAAAATTCTATTGTCGCAAGGCGACAAAACACAAATCCGTCAATTTCTAAAAAATGTCGGCTCGAACTTTATTTTGAAAGACAAAAAATTCAATTTTGCGCCTAAAATCGGCTGGCGAGCCCTCGCAGAGGGCGAGCCAGTCTCAACATTTACCGATTGGCGGAGAGGCCGGGATTCGAACCCGGGGTAGGGATTTTGTCCCTACAACGGTTTAGCAAACCGTCGCTTTCAGCCACTCAGCCACCTCTCCGTTATCCAGTATTAATAATAGGAATGTTTTAAAAATAAAATAACCACGGATACCCTTGATCTCCAAAACAGGGGATATTCGTGGTTTTATAAATTTATTTTAACAGTACCATGCACAGCAAAATAACAGGTCATACATGGCAGAACATAATGGCGGAGGGAGTAGGATTCGAACCCACGGGAGACTCACGCCTCCAGCAGTTTTCAAGACTGCCGCCATAGTCCACTCGGCCATCCCTCCTCATTTCCATGAATTTGACATAAACAGGTTTAAAATTCTTCTTCCGATTTACAAACCTCTTCTAAAACCTTTTTGGCCACAAATATCGGCGTGTTTCTTTGCATCGCAAGTGCAATAGCATCACTTGGTCGGGAATCGATTTCTACCATTACACCGTTTTGTTGCAAGATGATCTTTGCGTAAAAGGTGTTATTCCGTAAATCATTAATAACAATTCTTACAATACCCGCATTCAAACCTTCAATAATATTACTTATAAGGTCATGCGTCAAAGGCCGCGGCGTGGAGATCCCCTTCACTGCCCGATCAATTGCCCAAGCTTCATGGAGTCCAATAACAATCGGAAAACTTCGCTGTCCTTCTTTTTCCTTCAGGACAATAATCTGATGATCGCTTGTCTCTGTAATTATGATTTTTGAGAGTTCCATAGGAATCATACACCGTTCCCTTCATTCAAGCGATAACCCCTATAAATCCGACTTCTATTATGTATGTATGGTATTCCGCACATGGACAAACTAACCAAAATTGTAGCACATCGACCTCTTTTGTCAAATGTTTTTTGATTTAAAACCTTCCATATACTCTGGTTTTCTGCGTTTTTGAAACTTTATTGACACCCCTCAGGCTGGCTGATATACTAACTTCACTTCTGTAATTTTTACAGTGGCAAGGTGCGCCGTGCCACTACAGTCCTTTTCTGGTTCATTATGAGTCAGGATATTGATCGCGGAACTTCTGTGAGATATTCTTCCTGACTAAACAGTTCATGTAAATGAAGTCGTATTTCCATCGTTCAAGAAGCCTTGCCAGCAGCTTTTTATTTATTCTGCCCCTGTTGATTCTATATGAAGTGGGGATTGCAATGCATGGTTCAGGCATCAAAAACGCAGCCGATGTTATCGTTAAAACCCCACTGGCTCTATTTGGTAAAAACGGTTCTCTGATATTTAATTCGCTGGTTATTGTTTTTTTATTTACATCCGTATTTTATATAGAAAAGGAATATCGCCTTAATGTTCTTATATTTATCCCGATGTTTGTGGAAAGCATAGTCTGCTCCCTTTTTATGGGCTATGCACTTGGATTCATTGTTTATAAGGCATTATTCCCCTATGTACTGGCAAAACCTTTTTCCACGGGTACGTGGACTGGAATCATCCTTTCTGTTGGTGCAGGAGTTTATGAAGAAATTGTATTCCGTCTCCTTCTCCTAACGGCATTATATTATCTCTTTGCGACCCTGTTAAAAATAAATAAACCCCTCAGCGCAACAGCAAGTATTATGTTGGGCGCACTTATATTTACCGGCACGCACTATGTGGGGACTTTGAGTGATAGCTTCACGTATACCAGTTTTACATTCCGTCTGTTAGCAGGAATATTTTTATCAGCCGTCTTTGTTTTCCGGGGGCTTGGGATTGCCGTCTATACACATGCTATTTACGACGTGCTTTCGGTATTAAAGCCTTTTCACGTTTAGGGAGGTTTGTGTGGAAAACATCATTGTTGGCATTACAGGGGCAAGCGGAGTCATTTATGGTCAGCGTTTTCTTCAGATCCTCAGCAGAAAGAACTACAATATACACCTGTTAATATCAGATGCTGCGGCATTGGTTATTCAGCATGAATTGGGAGTTGAACTGGATCGCAACCGGCCGGATATTGTGCACTTTTTGGGTTACACGACAGACAATGTCACCTATTATAATAATTCAGACATTGGCGCAACTATCGCCAGCAGCCGATATCCAGTCAAGGCAATGGTTATTGTACCATGCAGTATGAATACCCTGTGCTCTGTTGCTCATGGTATTTCAAACAATCTCATCCAGCGGGCTGCAAGCGTAACCATTAAAGAAGGGAGAAAGCTTGTCGTGGTGCCGCGTGAAACACCACTATCTTCCATCCATCTGGAGGCTATGTTAAAATTATCTTCCATTGGGGCGTGCATCCTGCCTGCCATGCCCGGATTTTATCATAGCCCAAAAACTATAGACGATCAGGTGAACTTTATAGTGGCCAGGATACTGGATGTTCTGTGTATAAAACATACCCTGATCCCTGAATGGCATGGTGAAGAATGTATCAGTGCAACTGATATGTAAAACTTAAATCAGGCCTTTAGCAACTTTTTCATTACAGGGAGACATGAGTTGTTTCCTGATGGCTACTGGTATTCCTTGACGGAATGCGAGTGCCTGGTAGTAAACTGGAGTTGTCTCCTCCCAAGAATTTAAAATTTCTTGTATTTGCGAAGAAACCTAAATATAGATGGAGAGGGTTTATGACTGAAATACAGCATAACAACATACCACAAGGATCTGAATGTCAACCAGCATACATCAAAAAGGGTAAGGGGGCCAGTTTCTGGGTTGCCGTTGGACTTGCATCATTTTTTTTTCTCTGTACTATCCTGTTATTTACGCTCTTTATAGGCTCACTTGTCCTCAGCAAGGCACTCATCACGAGTACCGCGGCAAAAGGCAGGAAACAAGTCACTGAAACCGTTATCGGGGGAAGCGGAGAGAGCAAGGTCGCCATAATTCCCATTAAGGGTATATTGAGTAATGAATCGGCAGAGGGTATATTTATAGAGAAACCCAGCATTGTCGAGGTCGTGAAACAACAATTGGAACAGGCCACCGATGATGCCCATGTAAAGGCTATTCTGTTAGAGGTAGATAGTCCCGGTGGCGGTATCACGGCTAGCGACATTATCTACAATCAGATTATAAAATTCAAGGCCGTGACACAGAAAAAGGTTGTTGTCTATATGCAGGATATTGCTGCCTCCGGTGGATACTACATCTCCTCGGCGGCTGATGCCATTGTTGCGCATCCTACAACGATCACGGGGAGTATCGGGGTAATTATGCCGTTAATCAATGTGGCAGAACTTATTAATCGGTATGGCATAAAGGATAATTCCATTGCCTCCGGAAATCTAAAAGAGATCGGTTCTCCCCTGAAAGAGATGACAGCAGACGAAGCAGCCATTTTAAAAGGTATTATTGACGAAATGTATATGCAGTTCGTAAAAGTGGTTTCTACTGGGAGGAATCTGGATATCGAAGCGGTAAAAAAGATTGCTGACGGGAGAATCTATACCGGCAAACAAGCCATAGAGAATGGATTAGTCGACCAATTAGGTTACCTGGAAGATGCCATTACGTTAACTAAAAAACTGGCGGGACTTACCGAAGCGACCGTCGTAAGATATGAAGAACATTACGGACTGGCCGACCTCTTTGGCTTAATGTCCAGAAAACTTTTCCAAAATAATACGATAAGGTTGGATATTTCTCAATTACAAGAACAGGTCAATACCAGACCTATGTACCTTTGGAATGGGTATTCCAAGAGGGAATAGTTTATGAAATACAATGCAGTATTATGCTAAAGGAATTGGGATTCACAATTATGCTATCGCCAGATCAAAAAGATCGATTGAGAGTGATAGCCTCTAAAGAAAAAGGTAAGATAGTTAGATTTGTAGCACAGTACGAAGCCTATATTAAAGATGAATGGAGGAATATAGTGAGATACGATACAATTCACGGTTTTGCTCACAAAGACCTAATTCACCCAAACGGTACAACAGATAAACAACCTCTGCCATTCACAGATTTCAATGTAGCATTTACCTTTGCCGTGCAAGACCTTAAGGTGTCGTGGAAATGGTATAGGATAGCCTATGAAAAGGAATTATGCAGATGATTACCAAGGATAGAATAATTCAAAAAAATCTTGATTTGCTAAATGAATTTATGAAGTACGCCTTTGAACATCCCGAAGTATTAGATAAAATACCGCCTGAAGCCGAGCTTGTTATATTACCAACAAACGACCCCGATCTTTGCGCTGTAAATAAGAAAATGGCTGGTTCTCTCGTAAAAAAAGGAAAAAAGGTTGTCGTGGTCGAATTTGAAAAGCCGAAGACAATCATACCAAAAATAGAATTGTTAATAGCATGATTTTGAGAAAGGAGTGCTTATGAAACAATTATTTTATTTATTACCAGTGCTGGCATTATTAATTTCCCCTTCTTATGCTGGCGATATAGATGTTTTTAGGAAGGGCAGTTATTCTATTAATCTGGAAAACAAATCCATTAAGGCAAATAAAGGCAAATAATAGTAGTATAGTTGAATATTTTGATATTGATTCTATAGGCAACAAAATCCCTGACCAAATTTTTGCAACGGTTGAAACGGGCGACTGGGTTTCTTCTCTCCAAATAATGTTTTCGTATCCTTTAGTGATAATACCGTTGATAAAATTGTAGAATACTGGGATGTGAGTTTTGCAAAGGTTAAGAATTGTGGCAGGGTAACTTTTACCCGAACAATAATAAATAATGGTAGTGTTGACAGAGAGTGTTATGCATGGAGCTTAAATATTAAATATCGGTTTATCAAATATCGCTAAATATTAACAATTTATGGTATGAGTTCGTTTGCGTTTTCGCCCACAGTACTCTTACATATCGGGAATGCACACACGGCTATTTTCAAATTGTTAATTATAGAACGTAATGTTCAATAACTATGAAAGATAAAGTAGTTGAAAATTTTTTAGAGCTGGTTAAACCTGTAATGGAACATATAGCGGAAATCTATCTTTTTGGTTCACGGTGCAGGGATGACTGGCGACCTGATTCAGATTATGACCTCCTGATTATTCTTAAAAAAAAGGATAAATTCATTATCGACCAGTTGTATGATGCGGTGATGGAAATTTTACTTTCTACCGCTAGACTCATATCACTTAAGATATTTACAATTTCAGAATTTAATCGCCTGAAATCTATTCCGACTCCATTCATAAGTAATGTTATAAAAGAAGGAAAAAAGATTGGACTCTACAACAAAAGCACTCGTAATTGGATATATACAGAAGGCAAATAAAAAATTAGAGGTTGCAGAGAAACTATTGAAATTAGGCGACTATGAGGATGCGGTATCGAGGGCATATTATGCTGTCTTTCATGCAACACAGGCACTCCTTTTAACCGAAGGAGAACGGGCAGAAACCCATAAAGGTATTGTTACATTATTTGGACTCCTTTTTGTAAAGACAGGTAAATTTAGCAAGAATATTGGAAAGTATCTTGCAAATCTTAAAGACGATAGAGAAAGTGGCGACTATGAGGTGTTTTCCTATATAGACAGAGAAACTGCTGAAACGGCAATATCTGAATCAAAAGAATTTTTAAAGGAAACAAAATTGTATTTAGAAGGATTAGGAGTAACTTTTTAGTCTTTTATATAATAGAAGCTTACAATGATTTCGTTATACTAAACATTTATGGTTCGAGTCCGTTTTGCACCTTCACCTACAGGTCTCTTACATATCGGAAATGCACGCATGGCCGTTTTCAACTGGTTATTTGCAAGACGGCATAGAGGAACCTTTATCCTGAGGATCGAGGATACCGATGTTGCCCGCTCTGAGAAAAAGTACGTAGACCAACTCATCGAAGACCTGCACTGGCTGGGATTGACCTGGCAGGAAGGACCAGATGTGGGTGGTCCGTACGGTCCCTATTTACAGTCGGAACGTTTGCATATCTATCGTGACATCTGTCAGAGATTTTTACAAGAAGGGCTTGCGTACCGTTGCTATTGTACCTCTGAAGAATTGGAAGAACGCAGACAGATCGCCAGACTGATCGGGAAGCCCCCACGGTATGACAATCGCTGCCGTAACCTGACGGACAAACAAAAGAAGGCATTTGAAACATCCGGTCTGAGTTTCACCATTCGCTTTAAAGTATCGGAAGAATTACTGGTATTTGACGACCTGATTCGGGGGACGTGTCAATTTGATATGAGCCTGGTTGGAGATTTTGTGATTATGCGGTCAGATGGAACCCCCTCATTCCACTTTGCCGTTGCAGTAGATGATACCCTGATGCAGATTACCCACGTTATCCGTGGAGAAGACCATTTATCAAATACACCGTGCCATATATTGCTTTTTAACGCCTTGAACCGAAAACCTCCGCAATTTGCCCATCTTTCACTCACTTTGGGCGCAGACCGTACCTTACTGAGTAAACGACACGGGGCATTCTCTCTTTCGGAATATCGCAAATTGGGTTATTTGCCAGAGGCGCTCCTCAACTATATGATACTTCTGGGGTGGGCGCCCAGGGACAAAAAAGAAAAGTTTAAAATCGACGATATTATTGATACATTTGAGATAGGCACTATGAGTAAGGCATCCTCTGTGTTCGATCAGCAAAAATTGGATTGGCTGAGCGGGCAATATATCCGTGAAGCAGATTTAGAAAGGCTTACAAACCTGGCGATACCTTATCTGCAAGCCGCTGGTTTCATTTCTCCGGATGAAAATAAAATCGATAGAGCTAAATTGAGATTGGTGGTAGACGCACTGAGAAACAGCATATCTTGCATGTCTCAAATTGTTCAAGAGTCGGATATCTTTTTCAAGGATGCTGTCGTTAGCGAAAAACATGTTGAATTTTTATCGTCGGAGATATCACAATCAGTCCTTTTATCCTTTTACAGGGAACTCCAAAAACTTGACACCTTGTCTCCTGAAATTTTCAAAGAGGCCTTAAAGACTGTGCAAAATGAAACAAAAGTAAATGGCAGAGGGCTTTATATGCCTATCCGTATAGCCTTAACCGGCAGAGAACACGGGCCAGAACTCTATTGTATTGCCAATATTCTAGGTATTAATACGTGCAATAAAAGGATCGAACGATTTCTTTTGGTGAAAAAGTAACCATTCTGGCATTATAACAGTTCGTCCGAATAAATTATTTGGTGAGGAGATGTATTATGGCACAAATTGTTGTAGAAAAAGTAACGAAAAAATATACCTACGCGGATTATTGCAAAATCTCAGATGAAAAGAGGTATGAACTTATCAATGGAGAATTACTTATGACGCCATCTCCCATTACGATTCATCAAAGAATATCTAGAAAGCTCGGATTTGTCCTCGAAAAATTCATAACAGAAAATAATCTTGGAGAACTCTTTGATGCACCTTATGATGTATATTTTGATGATGAAAATGTTGTTCAACCCGACTTACTGTTCATTTCAAAGGACAGGCTTCATATTATCGGCGAAAAGAACGTACAAGGTGCACCTGACCTTGTAATAGAGATAATCTCGGAGAATAGTGCATACAGGGACATGGTGCTGAAGAAAAAACTATATGCAAAATTTGGTGTAAAGGAATACTGGATAGTAATTCCGGAAGGTGAGGAGATAGAGATTTACACCCTGAAAGACTATACCTATCAACTGTATAAGGCATACTGCAAAGACAGTACCTTCGAATCTCCCTTGCTAAAAGGTTTAAAGATAGGATTACTGGATATATTTTTGATGTGAAACTACTATAAATTTTTTTAACACTTCAGCCCCCTCCTCTAACCCCCTCCCGCCAGGGGCGGGGAAAAACGTTTCCTCCCCTTTGATTGGGGGAGGTCAGGTGGGTGTGGTGAACTTTTACATTCTTTTGATACACGATATGCTTAAAATATTTGGGATATTGCAAAATTAAACCATGACACTGAAATTTTACAATTCTTTAACTAAAAAAAAAGAAGTCTTTACCCCTTTGCATGAAGGTTATGTTAGTATGTATGTGTGTGGTCCTACGGTGTATGATCATCCTCATCTCGGGCACGCCAAGAGTTACGTTAGTTTTGACGTGATTGTCCGTTATCTTCGATATCTGGGTTACAAAGTACGTTACGTGCAGAACATTACCGACGTTGGCCATCTGACAGACAACGCTGATACCGGTGAAGACAAGATCCTAAAACGTGCCCAGCGAGAACGCATACAACCTGCCGAACTTGTCGAAATATATACACGAAGCTATTTCGAGGACATGGATGCACTAAACAACTTAAGGCCCGATATCTCACCACGGGCGACGGCACATATCCCCGAACAAATTGAGCTTGTAGAAAGATTAATTGAAAAAGGATATGCCTATGTAGTAAACGGTTCTGTTTACTTTGATGTCAATAAATTTAAAGAATATGGAAAACTCTCCGGAAGAAAACAGGAGGAGCTTGAGGCAGGCGCCCGAATAGAAATCAATCCCGAAAAAAGAAATCCTTCCGATTTTGCGCTCTGGAAGAAGGCCGAACCTGGTCACATTATGCGGTGGAAAAGTCCATGGGGAGAAGGTTTTCCTGGCTGGCATCTTGAATGTTCTGCCATGTCAATGAAGTACCTGGGACAGACGCTGGACATCCACGGGGGCGGACTGGAAAACATCTTTCCACATCATGAATGTGAAATTGCACAGAGCGAGGCAGCAAACGAATTGCCCTTTGTACGATACTGGATTCACAATAACATGGTTACCGTAAATGGTCAGAAGATGGGAAAATCCCTTGGTAATTTTATTACCCTCAAGGATGCCTTCAAGAGCTACCATCCGTTAACGATAAGGTTCTTTATCCTCACTTCACATTATCGCAGTCCCCTTGACTATAGTAACGAAGCGCTGGACGCGGCAAATAAGGGTCTTGAACGCCTGCACAATACCGTCAAAGGCCTGCGGGAGCGGATAACTAATGCAAAGGATGGTTCTGTGCCTGGAGAAATCTATGAAAAATTGAAACATTATAAAAAGACATTCCTTGATGCAATGGACGAAGACATCAATACCCCCGGCGCTATTGCCGTCCTTTTTGACCTATCAAAAGAGGTAAATACCTTATTAAATTCTGGTCAGGAGATAAGCAAAAAATGCCTAAAAGATGTTGATAAATTGTATCGGGAACTCGGCGACAATATCCTGGGTATTATCCCCGAAACCTTTGAATCTGAAAAAGGAGTTGAAACAGACGTTCTTAAGAACGTTATGCAGGTACTGATTGATACCCGCAACGAACTCCGTAAAGCTAAACAGTGGCAATTGTCTGACTTCATCCGCAGTAAACTCTCAGAAATAGGCATCGCTCTCGATGATAAACCAGAAGGTACTACATGGAAAAAAATAAAATAAGAAAAAATATTATTACACTGGAACAGGTCAAGAACCATCCGGACGTTAAAGTATATATTAAAGAGGCGAATAATTTTCTGGGTGTAATTGGTTACACAGAACACGGTGAGCGTCATGGAAATTACGTGGCTAAAAATGCCCGAAAAATTCTCAAGGAACTCGGATACAGTGCAAACACCTGTGAACTTGCAGCCATTGCCGGGTATATTCATGATATCGGAAACGTGGTTAGTCGCCATTCACATCCGGAGCACAGTGCTCACTTAGCCGGTCAATTCCTGAAAGAACTAAACATGCCTGTGGAAGACCGGGTTCTCGTCATGAGTGCGGTGGGAAATCACGATGAAGGCGCCTGTGACATTGTAAGCCCGGTATCAGCGGCACTCATCATTGCGGATAAGTCGGATGTCCATCGGTCGAGGGTGAGAAGTCTAAAGGAGATCAGATTTGATATTCACGACCGGGTCAATTATGCCGTAACAAAATCTAAGCTTCTCATGGATGCCCAGGAGAAGACAATTACTCTTGTACTCGACATTGACAAGGAAATCTCAGATATGGTGGAGTACTTTGAGATCTTTACTGCCCGTATGGTTGCCTGTCGTCGTGCCGCCAGACTTCTTGAGTGTACGTTTGACTTAAAGGTAAATGGCGCTTCGTAAATAGATTAATTTGGAATTGTTTCGAGTTTCTGACTTTATCGTGAGCGACCAGCCGAACGATTTTGGCTTCAGATTTAACGTGAACATTCCCGATTTTTTGTGACTTCTGCCAGTTTTTAATGAAACATACTGTAGTGCCCTATTAACCCTGACAGGGTTTCAAACCCTGTCAGGGTTGTTAGGTTGTTTTGCCCTGACCGCACAAACTGTTACAAAAATCTGGAATGCTCTGATTTGGCTGAAGAATAACGTAACCGGCAGCTATTCTCAGAAATTTTCGAGAGGTGTGTTTTTAAGTTTATCAATAGCATCTGAAAGATGTATCAGCTGGTCAACGCCCAGATTTTCCCCCCTTATTCGTTCATCCAGTTGCATGTCTTTAATAATCCCCTTCAGGCGTTCTCTTGAAATTTTGGGTAAGTTTACATTTTCAAGACTATTTATCAGGGTCTTGCGCCGGGAAGTAAATATTGCGTAGACAATCTTTCTGAAAAATGGATAGTCTGTTATTCTGCCTGCATATTTTCCCTTGTGGACAACTACCTTAACAATGGCCGAATGAACCTCCGGTTTCGGCCAGAATACCTCCGGGGGTAAGGTTTTTACGACCTCTACTTCCGAAAACAACTGAGTAATTACCGATAATATGCCATATTCCCTTGTACCGGGAATTGCCATTATACGCTCCGTAATCTCCTTTTGAAGCATGAGCACCATCAGTTCGATAGGTAAATCGCCTTCCAGGAGATTGATGATCACTGGAGTACTGATATTATACGGCAGATTTGAAACAACTTTTATGTGAGTTTGATTGTGTTCCCTCAGCCAGTTTAATATCAGTGATGTTATATCCAGATTCAGTTCGTGTTTTGTTTTTAAAATATCTGCATTAATAAGAGTTACATTTTTATATAACTTCAGTATGTCGGATGACAGTTCAAATAACTTTTTATCCACCTCTACAGTAAATACATGCCGGGACCTGGCAGCCAGTAATCTTGTCAAACCCCCTGTTCCCGTACCAATCTCCAGAACGACGTCATCTTCCTTTAGGTCTGCAATATCGGGAATGCATAATAAAATATTCTGGTCGATGAGAAAATTTTGCCCAAACCGCTTGCTTGGTGTAATCCCTCTCCTGCTGAAAATCTGTTTCAGTACGGCCGGTGTATGAGGAACAAAATCTATTTCGTTTTGTGGCATAATCGCTTTACGATACTTGGTGTCATGGACAAGTTTGTTTGTCCGTGATCCAAAAATGAGATTTATCTATATTTTTAGTTTTTTTATAACTATCAACTAATTTACAACACCTCTTCATCTTCTGGTCGCCAGGCCGGGTCAACAATGCACAAGAATTTTAAATCATTCTGTCCGGTATTTCTGATATACTGGATTGCATCTGGCGGGATATAAATGGCCTGGCCCGGACGAACTTCCGCTGTCTCATTATCAATATACATTATTCCCTCACCTTCCAGGATGTAATATACCTCTGGATTTTTGAGTTTATGACGGTAAGAAGTATCACCCTGCTTAACGGTTGCGTATGCCAGACTATAGCGAATTTTTAGGTTTTCCTTACCGGGATGCAGAAGTTCACGGAGAATTGTATTATCCCCTGCAATAAATTCTCTGCAATTTTTCAGGTCTTTTATAAACATTTTCCAGGTATTTCGTTAATCTACGCGGTTAACGGCGCCTTGCCATTCTCACTGCCATCTTTATGGCCTCCGTCATTGAATGGGGATCGGCAATACCCTTGCCCGCAATGTCATAAGCAGTGCCATGGTCGGGTGACGTACGAACAAATGGAATGCCCAAGGTAATGTTTACTCCGGTCTCGAAGGCATGTAATTTTAAGGGAATTGCGCCCTGGTCGTGATAGATGGCAACAACCACGTCATAAGCGCCCTTCAATGCCTTGTAAAATATGGTGTCGGCTGAGACTGGACCATCACATAGTATGCCATTTTTCTTTGCCTTTTCAACTGCGGGGATAATAACCTTCCTTTCCTCGTCTCCAAAGATACCTTCCTCCCCTGCATGGGGGTTTAAACCACAGACAGCAATCCTGGGCTTTTTAAAACCAAAATACTGTTTGAGATTATCATTGCTAATGGTTATTGTCCCCAAAATATCTTCAATGGTAACTAACTGCGGTACATCTTTCAAGGCAATATGTGTTGTCACAAAGGCCACCCGTAGCTTTCCCCCAGCCATCAGCATAACGACACGTTCAACGCCGGAAAAGATCCTGAGCATTTCTGTATGGCCGGGGTAGCCATATCCAGCGCGATAGATGGCCTCCTTGCAAATCGGCGCAGTAACGAGGGCATCTATGTGACCGCTCATGGCGAGATTGATTCCCCTGATTACGCATTGAACGGATAATTCCCCACCCTCTGCAGTTGCCTTTTTCTGCTTTATGAGATCTGAATTAAAATTACCCATAGATAACAGTGAGATGAGCTGTTTTGAGTCTTTAAGTTCTGATATATGAGAAATTGTGCGATATTTTAAGGGTATTTTAAAAGCCCTGATCGCTTGCTCAAACACGCTTTTATTGCCAATAATGACATAACTGGCGATCTTTCTGACGGCTAGAGATTTTAACGATTTTATAATAATCTCAGGTCCGATCCCGCACGGATCACCCATCGTTATCCCGATTAGTAATTTTGATTTCTTATTTGCATACATGTCTTTAAAACCAAGCATGATTAACTGCGCTAAAATCAGTAAAAACGCTGAAAAGAAATTCCTGCAATTATTTATTAGGCGCTTAATAAAAATATTTTTAGCAAAATGTTAGTATTGCCCTTACAGTTCGCTGGCCAGCGATATAAATGTCGCGCTATATGTTCTGACTCGTTCGAGTCAGGATATCTTTTATCCCATTCCACACGGACAAACAAATTTGTCCGTGCCACCCTTCTTTGTTTATGCTATTTTAAACTTATAGAGACGCATTGCAATGCGTCTCTATGTCCCTATACTTACAGAAACCCTTGTTCCATCAGTTGCTCCTGGGTAATACCCCCCTCTTTCTCTTGGACATTCGCCAGAAGTTTTTTAATCCACTTCCCCATCATATCGATCTCGATATTCACCAGATCCCCCGCCTTCTTGAATCCCAGGGTAGTTGAAGATAATGTATAGGGGATCAAAGCCACGGAAAAAGCGCCATCTGCAAGATCGACTATTGTAAGACTGATACCGTCTATGGCAACAGAGCCCTTTTCAATCATCATATCGGTAAATCTTTTTTCAACCGAAAAGGACATGATGCATTGGTCGGCAGATTGTTTCTTTCCTTTTATTGTGCCTGTACCATCCACATGGCCCGTGACAAAATGCCCCCCTATTCTGTCGCCCACCCTTAATGCCCGTTCAATATTGACATTTTCTGCGTAACGTAATTTCCCTAATGTGGTTTTTTTCAGCGTTTCACTGGAGACGTCAAAGCTGACAATCTCGCCCGAAACCTCTTTTACCGTGAGACATACCCCATTGATGGCAATACTTTCTCCCAACGTAAGATCGTTGTAGAGGTCTGAAAAATCTAAAAATAATTCGCCCCCCCCCGCTTTTAAAGACAAGTTTTTTACTGATGCCAAATGTTCAATGATGCCTGTGAACATCACTATTTTTAGTTAGAATTCAGAAATCAGAAGACAGAATAAAAATTGAACGCTATGGAAATCAAACACCAAAGGTATAAAATCAAAAACACATATCAAACTTTAAAAGTTAGCATTTTTAATTAGTCATTTTGCATTTTAATTTTTTATTTTTGTATTTTTCAATGTGGTTATATGTTAACCTTTTTAATCCCTGTCACGGATTTTACCAAGTATCGTCTCCCCTGCTGTCACTTTTTCCCCTACCCTGACCATTACTTCAAACTGAACTGAATTAGGAACAAAAACCTCTACCCGTGAGCCAAACTTGATCATGCCAAATCGCTGTCCCTGTTCAAAAACATCTCCTATCTTGCAGGCACATACTATGCGCCTTGCAATCCTGCCGGCAATCTGTTTTACTGCGATCTTTGTATGACTTCCCATTAAAGATAAACCCATCAGATTGTTCTCGTTACTCCTGAAACACTCATCATCCCTGGCGTCGAGGAATTTGCCACTGGTGTGTTGTATAAACTCAATACGGCTATGAACAGGTACGCGGTTTACATGTACATCCAATACCGACATAAAGATACTGATCTTTGTCGCATGGCATTTCAGGTAATTTTCTTCAAAGACAGTTACGATATGAGATACGGTCCCATCTGCGGGAGCGATTATAAATCCAGCACCTTGTGGAGTCTTTCTGTCCGGATCACGAAAAAAATTCAGCAAAAATGCAAAAAAAAATAATGGAACCGGAACAATCCATGGGAACGCTACAACGGAAACTCCAATTCCAACAACGCAGGGAATGCCAAAGACAATTAATTCTTTAATTCCATATTTTGCCAGAGGGATGCGCATAAAGTTATTTCTCTTTCATGTAAGGGTAAGTGGAATATATATACCAGAAAAGTCCTGTTTTTCCATAAAATATTTGATATTATATTTCGCTGGTGTTTGATTAAAACATTTTACATGGAGGATAGTAATAACAAAATGAATCGGGAAAACAAAATCTTTTTCTATGGAGCAGCCCTTATAGTTATTATATTTATTATATTTTTTCTTCCATTTTTTCAGGATAAGCAGTCAGATGTAAACAAATTATCAAAAGCTGCGTTTATTCAAAAAACACAAAGACTCCAGATTCCTTTTATTGCCAATGAACATCAGATGGATAAAAGGGTAGCATTTTTTACCAATACTTTTGTGGGATGCATATTTGTAACGAACGATGGAGAAATCGTCTATTCACTGTCGCAAATGCATAAGAAAATCTCAGATGAAAAATGGGCTAAAAGACTGATACTCAAGGAGGAGTTTATCGGTGGAAAAGTAGAAAAAATAAAGGGCGAAGGAAAGACGACAACAAATGTATCTTATTTTAAAGGGAAAGACTCCTCCAGATGGAAGGGTAATATCTCAACATATGATGTTGTTAACCTCGGGGAGGTGTATGAAGGTGTCAGCTTACGGCTGAAGGCGTACGGAAACAATGTAGAAAAACTATTTACAGTAAAACCGGGTGCAAACCCTGATCAGATAAAAATAAAGCTGGATGGGGCAGATGCCATAAAAATAAATAAAGAAGGGCAGCTTGTGGCGGAGACAACATCAGGAACCGTTGTATTTACAAGGCCGGTAGCCTATCAGGAGATCCGCGGCAAGAGCGTTGAGGTCGATGTTGAATATCAAATTCAAAAGCCAGAAGTCAGCAGTCAGAATACAGAAGCAAACCTGCCGCATCAGAGATCCGAAATCCGAAATCTAGAATTACAAGTTTCACATTCTCAGCCTGAAACATCTGCCCCGGACCCTGAAACACATAACCTGCAACCCGTTTACGGTTTCAAAGTAGCTACTTATGACAGGACAAAGGAACTCATCATTGATCCGCTTCTTGCCTCTACCTATTTAGGAGGACTTGACTCGGATTATGGCTATTCTCTGGCCATCGATTCAGACAAAAATATCCTTGTCGCCGGTTACACTATGTCTTCAGACTTTCCGACAACCACAGGCGCTTATGATGTTTCTTATAATGACAGTGATATCTTCGTAACAAAACTAAACGGAGATTTAACGCGCCTTATTGCATCTACCTATTTAGGGGGGGCATACGAAGATTATGTGCGTTCCATAGCCATTGGTTTAGATAAGACAATTTACCTGACCGGACAAACCACCTCACCGGACTTTCCAGTCACCCCCGGCGCTTTTGACACTTCTAAAAGTGGCGCCAGCGATGCCTTTCTGGTAAGGCTGAACGGAGATTTAACCCGCATTCTCGCATCCACCTATTTAGGAGGATCATCCGACGAACATGCCCATTCCATCGTCTTAGACCCTAGCGGAATTAACATATATGTAACTGGCAGAACGTTATCGTCAAATTTTCCAACAACCCCTGGCGCTTATGATACTTTACTTAATGATGGCGATGCCTTTGTATCAAAACTCAACTGGAACCTGACCCACCTGCTTGCATCCACATACCTGGGAGGTTCTGATAATGACTATTGCACCTCGATAGCCATAGACTCGGACAGGAATATCTATGTGTGTGGTGAAACCTGGTCTTCTGACTTTCCTACAAGCGTTGACGCCTATGACACCTCCTTTAACGGGGGTTTTGGTGATGTCTTTGTATCAAAGTTAGACCGGGATTTAAAACATCTCCTTGCTTCCACATATCTGGGAGGAACTTCGGATGATTCTGCCAATTCCATTGCCATAGACTCACATGGGAATATTTACGTAACCGGTCAAACGGAGTCACCAGATTTTCCAACTACCCATGGCGCTTATGATACTTCGTTTAATAATGGCGATGCCTTCGTATCAAAGCTCAACTGGAATCTGACAAGCCTGCTTGCATCCACATATCTGGGAGGAGCAGATGATGATGCGGGTAATTCTCTGACAATAAGTCCGCGCGGGTATATATACGTTGCAGGTTACACGGGATCGTCTGACTTTCCGGCTACCCCTGGCGCTTATACTACTTCCAAAGGTGTCTTTTTCGATGCCTTTATATCAAAACTGAGCAATGATTTAACAGAGCTCATTGCATCCACATATCTGGGTGGATATTACCGGGATATCGCTCGTTCCATCGCTATAGACCGGGATGGAAATATTTATGCGGCGGGCGAGACCCGTTCGTCAAACTTCCCAACAACTCCGGGTGCTTATGACCCTTCTTACAACGGTGATGCCAGCATTTCATACACCTTTGATGCCTTTGTGTCAAAGCTTGATAGTAATCTTTCCGCATCACTTCTTACGAATACCCGATGACAATTTCATTTCAGATCGAAAAATAACTAGGAAAATAACATTGCAAGGTCAGATAGGCTGGCATACATGAAAAACAGAGGTCGTCAGGCAACGATTATCCTGGTCATTTGCAATACGTTCTTATTCGTTATCAAGATCGGCGCCGGTATAATGTCAAATAGTATGGCCATCATCTCTGATGCCATTAACTCGCTTACCGATATTATTTCCTCAGTAATCATTTACTTTGCCGTAAAGACCTCTTCCAGACAGGCAGACGAAGGACATCCTTTCGGTCATCATCGTGCGGAACCGATAGCAGGTTTGATTGTGGCTATCTTTGTCGGTATTTTAGGATTTGAAATCCTGCACACCTCTGTATTCAAACTTATGGAGACACACGTCCGTAAAATCGGTATCCCGGCAATTGCAGCTCTGCTGGTATCCATGGGCATGAAGATTGTCATGTCCGTATATTTTAAAAATGTAAGCCGGAAGATAAACAGTCCTGCTCTACTGGCAAGTTCTATTGACAGCAGAAACGATGTATTTGTATCTGCTGCTGCCCTTGCAGGGGTCATCAGCGGACGTTACAGCTACACACACCTGGATGATATTGTGGCACTCCTTATCGGCTTCTGGATTATTTATTCAGGGTATAAGATCGGAGTCCAAAATATTGATTACCTCATGGGCAGACAACCTGAATCCGGTATTATGGAAGAGATAAAGAAAAAGGCAAGTACTGTTCCCAGCGTTATGGGAATTCACGACGTACGCGCTCATTATGTCGGCAATTACATTCATGTTGAAATCCATATAACATTAGACCAGTCCCTAACGCTGACACAGGCACACGACATCGGGAAAAATGTACAACGGGCTGTAGAGGCGATTGAAAGTATCCATAAGGCATTTGTACATATAGATCCGGTCTGAAGGATACAAAATATGCCGCCATTCCTAACAGCGTCGGGCAACCAATTTAATGATGCGAGCATCATGTACCGTAGTATCAATACATGAATTGATACTACATAATTACCGTTAAGACATTTACAACTCTCAATGTTTTAGAAAAACTAAATTGTTACGTTCAGGTTATCGTCAGGCATAATGAGAAAGGGGGGGTATCTCGCCCCTCAGGGATGAGACGCCGTACTGGATAGTGCGCCTTTTTGGAGTCTTTGTATCGTCTTAATGTATTGTCTGCCAATAGTTGCAGCATTGTCATAATCAAACCTCTGAAAACAGTGTTGACATTCAATATAGTTGTCGTTTTGTCTTAAGCTGGGTAAAATATCGCTTTCCTCAGTCCTGGTGCCTAGTTCTGGCGATTGTCTGATAACTTGAAAGTTACTCGTAAAAATTTTAAATTCTTTATTGTTACCACAATTAGGACATATAAAAAATGTTTTCGTTATCATGCATTCAACCTCCTTACAAATACGAGTAACAGCAATAAGTCTGATATTTACATGACAATAAACACGATATGAAATCATTTTGTTCCAAATGAAAATACTGTCGTATAACTCCATCATTCAAAAAGCGTTGTCTTTAAGAAAAAAATATATAGATCACACCACGACAAACGTGTACCGGCTGGTAAACTCTTACGGGGATGCCCTGCCTGAAGTAACCATAGACATCTACGACAGAAATATCCTGGTGCAGTATTTTAAGCCATACGAAGAACAGGCGAAAAATGATATTTATCGCGCTGTTAGAGAAATGTTACTACCAGAAAACATTACTGAAAAGGTACGGCTGAAGGGTGAAGATATTAAAACCTGTTCAATTTCAGGCACAGAAATCCCAGGAGATTTTGTAGTCATAGAGAACGGCATAAAATTTAGCGTATCGTTTCGTGAGGGCGGGGGAACCGGGCTTTTTTTAGACCATCGTAATAATAGAAAAAAGGTACAATCACTGGCATACGGCAAGGAGGTATTGAATTGTTTTTGTTATACCTCTTCCTTTTCAATTTACGCAAGCCTTGGAGGCGCTGCAAGGACAGTCAATGTAGACTTGTCCAGGAAAGCAATAGAATGGAGCAGAAAGAATTTCGCATTGAATCAGATCGATGTTCGTAATCACGAGTTTCTTGTGGGGGATGTCCGGGATTGGATCAAAAGATTTCAAAAAAAGGACCTAATGTTTGATATGATTATTCTTGATCCCCCGAGTTTTTCCACCGGTAAAGCAACGGTATTTGCCGTAGAAAAAGATTTCCCCGAATTAATCGGACAGGGACTCAATATCCTTCGCGAGGATGGAATCCTCGTCTTTTCCACAAACTTAGCCAGAATGAATTTCTCAAAATTTTTCCAGTTATTCCGGAAGGTAAAGAATTTTACGTCAAGACCGTATAAGCTTATCGACGTTTCATCACAAGGTTTGGACTTTCCCATTGACGGGATACATTTCGCAGAGCCGTATTTAAAGCTTGTTATGCTGTCATGCTAGGAGTTCGTTCCGTGGGGGGAAATTATATAATAAAAAAGTTACCCACCGTAGTTCTATAAATTTTTGCGTCGCTTCTTCAGTAAATATCCAGTAAAAACAGATACCCCGAATACAATAAATACCCCGATAATGGCGGCATACTGTTTGTTGAATCCCTGTTTCAGTGCTGGTATCGTGTAATCAGACACAGGAGCCTTCCGTATAGGCCAGAAATCGTCTTTTTTTAAGAATCCCATGGTCTCTTCCAATATTTTTTCAGGTCCATCGGGACTCTCCCAGACAAATGGCATTACAAGGAATATCAACCCTGCGATAAATGATAAACCGAAGATAAAAAACAGAGTTATGTTTTTTTTGGATAGATTCATAAAAACCCGTATTCTCCTTGCATTTTTTATATTATAGCAAATCCTGTCTTACTTTTGAAAACATGCCTGGCGATGACCGTAAATTATTCTGCATTATACCACTCTTATCTATCGTGAATCAGTGAACCGCTGCAACTGCTTCCCGCCCCTGCAGTGCAACCAAAGCAGTGTGCACCGGTGGCAATTAAGTCTTCATTGAATTCTCCGAAGGACTCAATATCCCATACTGTCCTGCGACGCCTCCCCGCGTAGATTTCTAGCATCTGATTAAAATCGCAGTCGTAAAGCCGACCGTCCCACCCGACCGAAATAAGCGTCCGGCACATCAAATCATCTACCGTCTGCGGATTAAATGCGTTAACAAGGAGTTTCCTGTACCGCTCCCCCTGTCCTGTACGCTCGAGAAATTTCTCCCACCGGCTAACCGGCATGTTTGTAATCACATAGAGACGATTGAAAACAATTCCAAACTTTTCCAGCAATTCCCTCTTATACTGTTTTTCTAATTCCTCCTGAGGTGGTGGAAGGAATGCCCCACCAGGATTATAGACTAAATCTAATCTCAACCCTCCACCTTCCTGCCCGTAGCCCTGAGAGTTAAGCATTCGCAGTGCATCAATACTCCTGTCAAATACACCTCTGCCACGCTGTTTATCCACATTTTCCCTGGAGTAACAGGGCAAAGAAGCAATTACTTCAACATCATTATCCCGGAAAAATTCTGCCAAATCCTCCTGCCCGCTGACAAACAGAATGGTGAGATTGCATCGGTCTATAACGCGACGCCCCAGAGAGCGAGACCGGGTAACCATGGAACGGAATGCAGGATTAAGCTCAGGGGCACCGCCGGTGAAATCTACTGACTCAATTGATGGCGAACTGGCAAGTAGGTTTAATACCCTATCCGCTGTTTCTGCAGGCATTATTTCGGTTCTCTTTGGACCCGCATCCACATGACAATGCGTACACGTCTGGTTGCATAATTTCCCGACGTTTATCTGGAGCGTTTTAAGTGTCTTACGCCTCAGATGGATGCCGTACCGCCTTAATTTATCATCAAAATTTATCTTTGTCATGGAAAAATTCAGAATAAAAACATCCTCATAGTGTAAGGATTACACTATTTCCGGAAGTTATTCAACAACTGTTTTTTATTTTTTCAACAGCCTGCTGAGTTCGCTATCCAGATCCTCTTCTGACAAATAACCAAGATGTTTGTTAACCACCTTGCCGTCTTTTCCATAAATAATGGTGGTCGGATAAGCCTGCAGGTCATACGCAGGACCGATATCGCCACCGTCAAGGTAAATTGGATAATTGATGCCCAATGATTTTATAAATGGCGGAACTACCTCTTCCCCGTTTTCATCAAAGGCAACACCAATGATCTCCAACCCTTTGTCCTTATATTTTTTGTAAAGATTGACAAAACCCGGCATCTCTTTCCTACACGGTGGACACCACGTTGCCCAGAGGTTAAGGACCACAACTTTGCCTTTGTTGCTTTCAAGCAAAGTATTTAACTCCGCAAGGTTTATCTTCTTGACGGCATCTCCTGCATAGGAAATCGTTGAAGAAACAATGAGAATTGCGGCAAACAAAACAATAAAATATTTGCATTTCCAAACTTTCATATTCATAACGTGCCCTTTTACAAAAAATCCCTGGAAATAATTAAAATACAACTCTATTTACTTTTTCCACAGGACTCTCAATAGCTTTAGAAACCATCCTTCTGTGCTGTTCGGCTACCTCTGGCCTCCTATATTTTTCTCTCCTCAACTCACCCAACGTTTTCCCCTCTGCATTTATTTTTTTAAAAATTTGTCTTTATTAAATACCATGCTTAATTCCCTGGGTTCAACAGAGAATTTTGAAAGAGTATTTAATTCTATCCATTCGTGGTCATAATAAACATAACTGTTATTTTCTGAAAACCCAATTGCCATTTCAGGGTCAGAGATTGTGGACTGTTGAAGTAACGCAAATAGCAATAACGCCTTATCCCTATCGTTTCCGGTTTGGAAAAGTAAAGTTTCATCAGGCAAAGCAAGCCTATCTCTACTATCAAAAATGGATTTTTCTCCCTTGATATTCTTTAGAACGATAAGGGCATCCTCAAAGTTTCTTATGTTTTTTGCTAATTGTTTTATGTGGTATTCTCGAAGTGCTGCATAAACATACGCCTGGGGAAACGGTACATCTATTTTTCTAAAGGCATATTGGGCAAAGTCATAAATAGAATTAGGTGATTGCTGAGCTAAGGTAAAAATGGTTGATTGATACTCTTCTGCTGAACCAAACTCCAGGGGACTTGGAATCGCCAGAGAAGAGTTAACCAATTGAATTGAGCCAGGATCAGGATGTTTTAATGGAATCGAAAGAAAGTCTTTAATCTTTTTGTATAAACTACTTAGTTGATGGAGTGGAATACTTGACCCTTTTCTTGTGCAGTGACACATCCCCATAGAAGGATTATAAAAAAATGTTGTATCCATGCCCGTGGTCACCATTTTCACGAATTCCGATAATTCAGAACTATTTTGTATTCTGGTTCTATTAAACCATTTTGTATTGTTAAGGAGATGCCCGTCTTCCTCGTCTAAGAATACGAAAACATGGGCACGGTTCCCAATCACAACAATTTTCTCTGGAGGAAATCTCCCCCAAATTATCAATGCAGCCGCCCAGAGCATTGCCAGGGCAGCACATTTGCCGGAACCTTTGCCATCCGGCGAAATCGAAGAGTATGCGTCCATAACTTCTATAATTTCGTTCCTCAAACGAGGGAAATAGCCAGTTTTATAATATTCCTGATTAATAATCTGACCAAATTGACTATCGGGGTTGTCAATTAAGAGTTTTCGAAGGGTTTCATCATATTCTTTTTTGATCTTTTGAATATAACTACCACCCAAGCGGTTTTCCTCCTCTGAAAAGTGAAGGAGACCCCACGGGTCTTTAGCAGGTTCATCTGGAAAATGAGTAAACGTATAACGGTGAAAGTGCCTTTGTAACTCGCTTAAACGTGTCTTACAACTTAAAAGAGTGCCGTCCGATGTAAAGGCCCTGCGCTGTGCCCTCCATTTCCATAACGCAGGAGACATCAGATTGGCCAGAAGGTAGGCCGGTATAAGAACATCCCGGTCCAAATCCAGCTCAAAAACCGTTAAACTAACCGCTCTTGATAATCTTTCTATTTCATCGCTCATATTTAGTAAAACATATTTAGCTAATGTAATGTTATTGATAGTATACCTCTTTCATTTATCAGATGAAGTTGCAGACGACTCATATATGAATGGAATTAGCCTTTTCTGCTCATTTTAACGGTTTGAACCCCGCCACTGTAAGGATTTCTTTAATCCCTTCTAGTGTAATATCCTTATTATAAGAGATTATTTCAACCCGACGCTTTTCCAGGTCAGCTTTGACATCCACAACCCCTATTCTCCTTTCCAACGCATTCCGGATCGTATTTAAACACCCCTCACAGTGCATATTAGGAACATCAAAAGTTACGACCTGCCTTTTTTTGGTTTTCATTCTCTTTGCAGGCAAAAGTCTACTACCAAAGGAATTCAAAAGTACCGTACTCACGCTGGCTACCATTGCGATCATAGCCCAGCCAGGGTGAAAGAATCCAGTAACGGCTGCCGGTACACCAATGCCATTGAAGATAAATGCCAGAATGAGATTTTGTTGTGTCTTCTTGTATGAGTTGCGACCAATGAGATAAGCATCCAAAACGCCACCCAGCCTGGTACCAACGAGAATCACATCTGCTGACTCAATGGCAATATCCGTTCCTGCACCGATTGCTATACCAACGTCTGCCTGCATAAGGGCGGGGGCATCGTTAATGCCATCACCCACCATGGCTACCCGATACCCTTGTGCTTGCAATTTCCGCACGCGGGTAACCTTCTCACCAGGCAATGCCTCCGCTATTACTTCATCAATATTAACCTGCTGTGCTACCGCATGTGCCGTACGCTGATTGTCCCCTGTAATCATCACCGGCCTCAAGCCGATCTCCTTCATCCGGCGAACCGTTTCCAGTGCATCCTCCTTCACGGTATCAGCAACAGTAATAAGACCTAGAAATTCTTTATCAATGGACACCGCAACGACAGTTTTTCCTTGTTCCTCAAACGCTTTGGCCTCATTGTATCCTTTATCCACTTCCACACCTTCTTCTGCAAGATACCGTAAACTGCCTACGCAAACTGCTCGACCGTTCACCGTAGCCCGTGCACCTCTACCGGGTACAGCCTGAAACTGGCCCACATCGGTTAAAGTAATATCCAATGTCTGAGCATGCTCAACAATCGCACGGGCCAGTGGGTGTTCTGACGGTTTTTCTGTGGATGCGGCAATTCGTAATACTTCCCGATCATCGAATGTGCCAAGCGGTATAACGTCTATTACTCTCGGTTTCCCTTCAGTGATCGTACCGGTTTTATCAAGTATAACGACCTTGATATCCTTCAAAGCCTGAAACGCCTCGCTTGAACGGATAAGGATGCCTTTCCTTGCAGCCACACTTCCGCCATGAATCATTGCCAACGGTGTCGCCATCCCCAACGCACATGGATAACCCATAACCAGCACGGCCAGTGCAGCAAAGATACCACGAGTCAAATTCACCTCGCCCGTAACCAGCCAGGCACCTAAGGTCCAAATTGTAATTCCGAGTATAGCACATATCAGGACACCCGGTACGTAATACTTAAGGATCTTGTCCACGAGCTGAATGATCCCTGGCTTTAAAGCACGCGCCTCTTCGATATGCCGCGCTACTTGCTGGAGAAAACTCTCTTCGCCAATGCGCATTACCTTCACGATCAACGTTCCGGCTTGATTCAGAGAACCGCCAATCACTCCATTACCCACGCTTTTTTCAACCGGCATGGACTCACCGGTTACAAGACTCTCATCTACAACAGAGATACCGTCCACCACTTCCCCATCAACCGGGATTTGCTCACCCGGCCGCACGCGTACGCGGTCGCCCACCTGTACATCTTCAATGGGTACCTCTTCTTCCCTGCCATTGCGAATTACTCTTGCCATAGGAGGCTGAAGCGCAAGCAGCTTGCGCACTGCCTGGGAGGCGCGGGTGCGAACCCTTAACGACAGGTAACCTGAAAGGATATGGTAAGTCGTGAGCGAAACAGCGACCTGAAAGAAATCAGTGATTGGGAAATTTTTCAGAAAGAATCCAGCAAACCCACCAAAAAGACCTGCAAACGCACCAGATTCCAGAAGCACGTGCTGGTTAAGTATTCCCCTGCGCAAGGAATGTATCGCCATAGAGAAGATATGCCAGCCAGGACCAAAAATTGTTGCAAACGCTAATCCCATAATCAACCATTTGAACCATGATTGGTAGTAACCTACCCGCATGCTGTTCATCAGTAAGGCTCCCGTACCAGCAAATCCGGCTGCAATGATCAATCTCCATTTCTCCCGTTGTAATTCTGCCTCTTCTTCCTCAAACGTCCGTACTTTCTTTGGATCACGGACAGTATAACCTAATTGACACAAGGTATTTTTCAATTCTGTTTCTGTTACTTTTTCCGGATCGTACTGAATCAGTACCTCTTCATGAGCGAGACTGACATTGACATCCTTCACAGATTCTATTCTACGGTAAGCCTTTCTGATACTCTCCGCGCAAAAAGAGCATGAGATACCGCCTACCTTGACCTGTAATTTCTTATTCTGCTTTTCCACCCTCATTTCTCCCAACAGTACAACTTCTTCTACCTGTGAATTAGAAGAAGTGGTTTAATGAAACATTAACAACATTCTCCCTGCTTTTGTATTGATGGGCATGACACGGTTCCATATGAACAGAATATGCAGCAGTGTCCTTTTTTAGGTTTTAATGTTGATTTACAATTTTCACATTCATAAAAAAACTGGCAGGCATCCATTGGCATTGTTTCTTCTTTTCGATGTCCACAATTTGGACAGGTAATTACAGATTGCAAGATAATCCCTTTCCCCATATTAAAGCCCTGTTCATTCTGTTAACGCCGCAGCAAACGCCGAGTTATTTTATCTATCTATGGGAAAAGATTACCAGTTGGTATTTTCCATCGACAAATCCCTGAAGAGGAATTTGTACTGCACACGGAGAAAAGGTTTTTCATCGACTTCCACGTATGGATAGATGAAATAGTTCAGCGGTTTGCCGTTTTGCGGCGGGTTTAGGACAATGTCACGCCCAATGGTAAACTGAATGCGATTTTCGTCATGCGCACCAAAAAAATATTCTTTCTTCGCCGGGTCTTTATATGCTTCTGAAGCATCCACCGGCACCCAGCCGTATCCTTTCAGATAAAATTCAGCCCAGCAATGATAACCAGCGATTTCCCCCTGACCACGTTCTGATGGAAGTGAAAACCCAATTGCGAATTTTGCTGGAATACCGACAGCCCTGCAAAATCCGATAAATACCGCGTGAAAATCAGTGCAATTCCCGCGCCTAACATCGCAGGCATAGCAAATGTCACCGCGCCCCCAGCCAGTCCCACTCTTATCATACGTCAGGTTTGCAATGGTGTAATCATAGATAGCGCGTGCCTTCTCTAAATCAGTGGTTTTACCTCGAATAACCTCCACTGCAAGTTTTTTTATGCGGTCGTCTATGGGCACAAGTCTATCCGGTTGAAGCCACTGTTGCAGCATTGGACCGGAATCATTTCGGAGCCGGATGTGCACCTGATCAAAATCTCGTCTAATGTATTCACGGCGTTTCACCCGGAATTTCATTTCGACCTTTATTGCACGGCTTTTGGGATTCGAAACAGAGAAATAAAAGATAAAATTTCCATACTTATCGTCTTTGTAGATACTTGTGGGACAGGGTGCAGAAATCCGCAAAGGAGTAATTTTTTGATTCGCATCGTTCTTTGGATACGGTAACCAGATTGATATTTGTTTGATACCCTCGGGGATATCATCGACCGTTGCAATGTAAGTGAACTCGAAGGTTCGTATCTTAGGAGCATCCGAAGCCTCTGTTTCCCCTAAGAAAAAGGCACAAACAATTATAAGGTAAGCAACGGCGCAGGCAATTCTGTACTTCATAGATTGCTTTTTAAAAATTTCTGCACAAAATCTGGATGTAAATGGGAATTCATACACTACCCAATTTAACTCCCATTTATTATGGGAATCCAGGATGCTCCTTCTTTTCAGGATATTCCTTTTCAATGATGATAGCCTTCTTCTCCCAGAGGTCTTTCTTCTTGTTATAGTTCCAGGTGTAATTTTCCTTGCCATTCACCTTGTGGACGGCGATGCTCGTTTTATCAACTCGCAAATTATCCTTACCTGTACCTTGTACAAAGAAATCAAGGTCATACGTGTTACCGTCTTTTCCCTTGAAGTCGGCGCAGACAAAATATTCATCCGTTTTTGTCGGAGAAAGCTTATCCTTATGCACCCTGTCAAGCGTCAACTCCAACTCCTTTCCTGTATTTCTGTCAAAAAACTTAAAGACTCCATCCTTAGAATTTTTTCGAACGTATTCCTCAGCAAATTTTGCAACATCCTCTTTGGTTATGCGCGGTTTTTCTTCCGCTGTGTAAGGTATCACTTGTCCGGGATGCTCTCTTTGGGATAAAGCCGGTGAAGTGTTCAATCCTAACATAAACGACAAGACCGCAACTGCGGTCAAACCTTTTCTCGGAATTACGGATAAATTCATAACGGGGTCTCCTTTATTAAAAAAATTTATTAGCTACAGGAATACAAAAGCATAAAGTTCTTCTTTGAATCACCTCCATTCCTGAAAATATTGCCTTGGGAAAAGCCACATGTGTACTCATTTAGAATGTTTTCGGTCAGTATCACTGGTCTTTAAAACAAAAAAAGCCTTACTGCAAAGATATTCATGATAAAAATCTTCGGCAGTAAGGCTGTCTTATAAGCGGTTAGTTAAGACCCTTTACTTTGCGCCCCCTGGTTACCCAGAGTTTACCTTTATCGGGATGTTTTTCATTAATCAAAATTTTACCTGTATATCATCTATAGTATTTTTGTGTATTAAATTTCAAGTAAAAAATAAAATATTCATCGGTCGTTAAACTGGCAAAATTCAAACAGGCAAAGTAGTTTGACACCTATAGCATATTATGATATTATCAGAAAACATATTGAGTTGTTAATGTTGATGCAGTAGACGCAATGGAATATTTTACCTGCAGGCGTCATTGCTCACGGGCTGTCGCTCGTAGCAAATAACGTTCTTATTGCGTTCACCAGGAGGTTATCTTTATTTTAATAATTCGTCAGAAAATGGAGAAAATTTGCATTGGTAAAGGACAAACATGTTATCGTTGGTTCCAGGGGTAGTAAACTTGCGCTCATCCAGACAAACTGGGTTATATCAGAACTCAAAAGATTAAATCCTGGATATGATTTCAAGATTGAAAAAATATCGACAAAAGGGGATAAAATTACCGACGCCCCCCTGTCGCGTTTGGGGGGAGTCGGTTTATTTACCAAGGAACTGGAGGTAGCTTTAATTAAGGAAAAGATTGACATTGCCGTTCACAGTGCCAAAGATGTACCGACGGAACTGCACGAAGGGTTAACGATCGGCGCTACACCCAAACGTGAAGACCCCCATGATGCCCTTATCAGTAATAACAACGCCAATTTGGAAAGGCTACCTGATAACGCACGTATTGGCACAAGTAGCCTTCGCCGAAAGGCACAATTACTAGCCTTTCGACCTGATTTCAAAATTTTAGACCTGCGTGGCAATCTGGATACACGGCTTAAGAAGCTTGAAACCGACGATCTGGATGCCATTGTTGTTGCCTATGCCGGATTACGCAGAATGGGTTATACAGGTCCCATCAGTCAGATCATACCGTTTGATATTATGCTCCCGGCCGTGGGACAGGGTTCGCTCTGTATCGAAATTCGTAAAAATGATGCCAGAATTCAGAAAATCGTTTCAGGCATTGATGATACGCATACCAGAATTGCTGTGGAAGCGGAGCGGGCTCTCCTGGCAAGACTACAGGGCGGATGTCAAGTGCCTATAGGTGCATATGCACAAACGCAAAATAATGAAGTATACCTTGAAGCGATCATCTGCACCATTGATGGTGATCATGCCATAAGGGATAGCCACAGTGGCCCTGTCAGCCAGGCTGCAAAAATAGGAGATGAGCTTGCCCTGAGAATGCTGGACAACGGCGGAAAGAGAATTCTCCACGAAATCCGCCAAGAATTCCAGGGACGTATCGATCATATGTAAGATTTTTCCAATTTTAACTTCTGCGCAATCAATGTCCCGATCTCCCTTTGCAATAACGGGAGATGCGCATCAGCAGGCGGGCAAGCGGAATAAGGTGTGGTCCTAGCATTGCCTTTCCTGTAGTCAGGAGAGATACTGCAATATCCCGCTCCGGGTCAGCCCAGCAAAGGATATTACTGAACCCCAAATGACCGTATGCATGCTGGGTAAATGGACCGTACATACCAACGGGCTTGTTTCCCAGAATCATACCTGCGCCATAACGCATTGGAATCATCACCGTACGATCGATTTCCGGCCTGCCCGCTTCCATGATTGCATGCCGGACTGTAAGAGGGTCAAAGACACGAATACCATCCAGTTCACCTTCATTGAGCAGTAATTGGAAAAATTGCGATACCTCACCGGAGGTTGCAAACAAATTGCCAGAAGGAATTATTACCTGCAGAAAGCGTGGATCATTGGAGATACGCACCACGTCCTCCCACGAAGCGCCGAGCGCACGCCTTGCAATCGTGGTAAAAGGGAATATCAGCGGTATACCGGTATAATAATTGACAGCAACACAACTAGTGTCTTCGGTCGGAACTCCGAAATTGAAATAGTGGAAACCGAGCGGATTCTGCACCGTTTCACGCAGAAATTCCCTAATATCTTTCCCCGTAACACGACGCACGATTTCCCCTAAAATAAAACCTCCTGTAATTGCATGATAGGCCGTACGACGACCGCCAGGCGACACGGGTCTGGATTTACACAGTAATTGGACAAATGCATCATGACTGAAAATTATTTCAGGGTCTATCGTACGGGGTGGAACGGGAATACCACCACGATGAGAAAGGATGTGATGAATGGTAATGCTTTCTTTGCCAGATGCAGCAAACTCCGGGATGTAGTAGCTAACGGGGTCCATAAGATGAATCTGACCACGCTCATCCAACAAGTGGATAAGCATGGCAGTGGCTACCTTGGAGACAGAAAAAAGGCATATCGGCGTGTCGGGTGTAACCGGGATTTTTTCAGCGTCCGGGGCATCATCAGGACCGTTTCCTCTGGCATGCCCTATTGCCCGTCTGAGTACTATCCTGCCATGACGTCGCAGACAAAATGAAATGGCCGGATAAATGCCACTGCGATAGAGGTCTTCCACACCGGCCCAGATGTCGTGTATTTCCTCCTGACTCATGCCAACTTCAGGCGGATTAGCTTCTTCGGCCGGATTATAACTGGTAACGCTAGCCAGGTCGTCAGGCACACGAATGGTCTTGCAGGAAAACACCTTCATGAATTATTATTTTCTTTTCAGTTTTTCCCGGTAGAGTTCCCGGAATTTCTTTATCTTTGGGGCAATAACGAGACGGCAATATGCCTGTCCGGGATTCAGCTTATAATAGTCCTGATGATAATCTTCTGCCTTATAAAAGGCCTTAAATGGAACAATCTTGGTCACAATAGGTGCATCCCACAATTTAGCGGACTGAATCTCTCTGATTATCTGCCCGGCTACAGACTCTTGTTCCTGACTGCGGTAGAAAATCACCGAACGGTACTGTGTGCCAACATCCACCCCCTGTCTGTTCAGGGTTGTTGGATCATGCACCGTAAAAAAAATTTTCAGAATTTCTTCCAATGAAATGACCGTCGGATCGAATGTAATCTGCACCACTTCGGCATGCCCCGTTTCCCCGGCACAGACCTGTTGGTACGTTGGATTATCAGTCCAGCCTCCAGAATAGCCAGACTCCACCTGCTTAACCCCTTCCAGTTCTTCAAAGATCGCTTCGATGCACCAGAAACAACCGCCACCTAACGTCACAACTTCTTTATCCTGCGGGTAAGTAATGGACTGATTCTTTGACTTGTCTATATTTGTAGAATTCCCCAGGATGCCTAAAAATGCCAGACTGCTCAATAATAAGCCTTTTAAAAGCATTATAATCGAATTATATGCCATGCGTCACCATAAAAGTTAATATAATTAAGTGGATGTAATTCATCATGCTTTTTATCACTTAAAGCAAAAAATTACCACCATTTTTTAAACGCCATGTATATTTTTTAAACATCCTCTCTTTTACTTACAAAAATCCCCCTTATTTTTGCCCCCTTGGAATTCCTGCCTTCTTCATGATGCCAACTACTTTCTCATTTTCATACCTTTGAAATAAATCCACACGGGTATTTGGTATCAAGATTGCGCTTAACTTTATAGTAAAATACATGCTGCGATTTTCTTATAAAAATATTTTACCTTTTTGGGAAAATTTTTTGCGCCCTTTTTACTTCATTATGACATTAACACCTTAAAATTTCAAAGAGATTAACTCAAACGCATTTGAAATGTTTCTTATACGAGATTGATATGACCAAGCTATGTTAAAAACACTTTAGCACAGTATTAAACACGATTCTATATGACACTCGCCCCTGGCAGGTTTTTATTTCTAATTTTATGACCCATTGATATAGTATTGAGGTTAAATCTTTTATACACCTCATTCTATTTCGAGTAGATCGGGTTATGATATAAGGGAAATATACATAAAAAAATGAGCTGCATAGTTGTCTTAGGAATACCACGAAATGGAACTAGCGCGGTTGCTGGCATTTTATATAATTTGGGCGTTTTCATGGGAAACTATCTTTGGGAAGCCACACCAGCTAATCCCAAAGGATTTTTTGAAGATAAAGAATTTTGGCACATACACCAAAAAATGCATAAAGAAACAACCTGCGACTCCTCTTTAGATTATCCACCTTTAAGATTTTCTCCAACACCACAAACACTACAGGAATATTCTGAACTTATTAAAAAGAGAGAGGAATTAAAATTGTGGGGCATCAAGGACCCCATGATGTGTTTTGCGTTGCCATACTTTTTAGAGATTGTTAAAACCGACATAAAATTAATTATCGTCAGAAGACCTTTTCATGAATCAGCCAGAAGCCTTGTAACAAGTGGGTTTTGCAAGTCTATTAACCGTGCAACAGACCGGCAAGGTAAGTATTTATATGCTATGGAAGAGGCATTATCTGAACTCAATAAAGGTGTTTACCCTATTTTAGAAATAAATTATCAGGATCTTCTTTGTAATTCGAAAAAGACTATTACAGGGATAGCCAAATTTATTGGAGTTAAATTAGCGAATAAAGCAGTAAAATTTATCGATCCTACACTTAATAAGCACAGAATGAAAAATGGCAATTCAATAATCAGGTCGGATGAAAATATTTCTAATATATATATGGCTTATGATAACTTAAAGAAATCGTTTGATGCCCTTAAATCAAAATGTGAAGGTCTTAATGCGTTTCAACTCCTGGATGAATTGGTAAGCAATGGCGTAGACCTTTTTGCTCAAGGGAAACAAAATGAAGCTTATACACTCTTTTCTAAGATGCTCCTGGGGGTTAACAATATAAAAGGCGCCCTTATGAATAATATGGCACTATTTCATATAAAAAGCGGAAATTTTGTTGATGCAGAGAAAATTTTCAATACCCTCATAGATGAAGGATTCAACATTGACGCTGTAAGGGAGAATCTTCATAAATTACGGTATATTAAGAATAAAAAAATCCAAACTACCCCATGTGTAGCGGAAAACCAAAAATGAAAGTCCTTGTTTTAGGGTTTGGAAATGCCAAGGGGAGGTTTAATCCACCCTCAACCCACTGTGAAAACTATATTACTCGACACATGGGAGAATATGAAATCATAACATTTGGTTATAATGACGGGGTTGACATCATAGTTAATCCGGAAGACGACTTTAAAAAGGTGTTAGAAAGTCTTCCCAGTGGATGGATACCGGATATCTGTTTATTGTGGATGATTGAATGGAATTTGCTGCCACGCGGAATTGAAGATGCCCCTTTCCCAACCGTTGCATGCATGTTTGACTGGGACTATGATATACCATATTCCAGGACGTGCATTGAGTCGGTTGATCTGACAATCGTAACGGGAGATCGTGATAAAGAAGCGGTTAAGGCGCTGGGAGCAAATAACGTTGAGTCGTTCTATTTTGCAGGTATCATGAGGGAATTCATTGATTCCCATCCAAAGAAAATGAAGGATAGAAGGTTGGATATCCTCTATACAACCTGGATCGATGACTCTGTCCAGCCAGGCCGTTCAGGTTGGATATACAGGCTTTGCTCACTTTCTGAGAGGTACAACATTCATATTGATAAATCTCTTAGCTATGTTGAATACATCAGTCTTTTACGTGAATCTAAATTGGTTTTATCCTATAACAGGCATGGGTCAATGACAGTTCGAACAACGGATGCAGGCGGTCAGGGAACTGTTGTCCTTGAAACAGGCAGTGGCGCAGAAAGATATTTTTCCCCTAATATAGATTATATTCATATAACAGAAAAAAATTTTACTGAACAAATTGAATGGTTTCTCAATGATGAGAATGCCTTGCAGGAAATGTCAGACAAATTTTACGAAAAAGTTACAAAAGAGTTTGAGGCAAGGAAACGCTTTATTGAAATGTTGAAATTTGCGGAATTGTGTTTGCAAAATAAAAAGCTGGAAAGGAGATTTAATTCATATCCCAAACACGAAAAATGTATCCGGAGAGGCGAAAATTACTACCATGCATACTTGGGTGGCTCTTCCGGAACTTTTTTTACGAATCCTGGTAGTAAATTCTTAGAACTAAGCGCCGAGGAATTCAGGAATGCGCTTGCCATCAAGCCGACTCCGAGAGTACTGGTAAATCTTGCGCTTGTTAAAACAACTTTCGATCTGATATTCCATAGAAATGAGCTATTGAAAAATAAGGCCAAAGAGATCATACCTTTCCTGGAACAAGCCATATCTGCATATCCTTCCTATGCTATGTCGTATTTTCACCTGGGAATAGTACACTTAAGGGTTGGTAATCGCAGGGAAGCATTACAGGCGCTTATTGACGCGCTGAGATTGTTCAAGGATAAAGATAGTTATGTCGATCCCTGGTGTTTGCAAAATCGCGATTATGATGTATTCAATCTGCTTATGAGAAGCACTCTTAATGAAAACCTGTCTTTATTGTGCAGCAGGCAAGAGAAGGGTGCAATGGATAATATAAGAAACCTCTATCAATCAATAACGCTCTATGTAATTTCCACGATTGAAGATCAGCAAAGAAATATCTACAAAGGACTTCAAGCATGTCTGGGGTCTTACCAGTTATATCCGGCATCAGGTCTAATTGCCTGGAAGGTTGCTATTAGATTGGCCATGCTTGGTTTCAAAGAAGAGAGTCTTATGATGTACAAAAAGGCCATAAATTCTTTACCATTAAACATCGACCTCAGAATTGAATTCATTAAACTATTATACCTGTACCAAAAGGATAAAGAAATGGTGGAAGAAATAAAGGATGCCTTTACTCTCACAAAGACATTTGTTGCACTAAAGGAAAGGGCATACGAGCTGAGAACTTTATTAGCCAGTTTTCAGAGGTTCGGTCCTGATACATCGTATTCTCAATATGATGCCAGGGAATTATTACTTAATTCTTGGGTGGAAGCTCTTTTTATCTGTCTGAAAGCTAATCCAAATGATATAAATCTTATGAAAAGAATTATTGATATATGGAATGAACTGGGAAGAACAGATAAAATACTTGAAATTCTGGAGGATTATATTAATAACCATTTTAAAGAATCTGAAACAAATGGCTCAATCCAGAGATATTTTACCGATATTTACAATAACCTCAATAAAAAGCTGGATAGGGACAACACAGCATTTAGTGAAAAATTCCGTACATTAAGCACATTTGTGCATCAACTATCATCACATAGTAAAGGAGATTCTAGATGCGAGTGCTTTTGTTAGGCCTGGGAAATGCTCCACCAAGATTCCATTTCGCTTCTATCCATTGTGAAAACTATTTGGAGAGAAACACAGAAGGACATGAAATAATAACCTTTGGGTACAATGAAGGGGTTGATATCCGAATAAACACGGAAGACGGTTTTGAAAAGGTCGTAGAAAATCTTCCCCATGGCTGGATACCGCATTGTTGTATCTTGTGGGAAGTTGACTGGAATCTTTTACCAAGGGGAATAGAAAATGCCCCTTTCCCCACGATTGCCATACCCTGGGACTGGGATTACGACGTCCCCCTTTCCAAAAATTGTGCAGAATTAACTGATCTTTTGATAGCTTTTGGGGATTTCGAGCAAGAAGCACTCCAGACAATGACTGGCAGTAAAGTCGAAAAGTTTTATTCAGTTGGAATAATGGAAAAATATTTTTCTCCTCATCCAAAGAAAATAAAGGATAGAAAGTATGACATCCTTTACACAACAGGAATCAGCGACACCGAAAAATTAGATCGGTCTCAATGGATCCTTAAGCTGTGCGAGCTTTCTGATAAGTACCATGTGAATATAGATGAACACAGTCCAAATTTTGATGGATATATTGATTTACTGCGTGATTCAAAGCTGGTCTTATCACATCATAGATTTGGTTCAATGTCAGGCCGAATTTTAGATGCAGGGGCACAGGGAACAGTAACACTTGAAACAGGCTCTGAGGTCGAGAAACATTTTGTTCCGGATAAAGAATATATCCCGGTGAATGATGAAAATATATTTGAACAGATAGATAAATATCTGGGAAATCAGGAACTTTTGCAGGAGATGTCAGACAGGGTTTATTCGAAGGTTATCAGAGAATATGAAGCAAGGAAACGTTTCGTAAGGTTTTTAGAGTTTTTAGACAAAACACTGAAAAGTCGAAAATCTTTCAAGAAAGTGAATACTTTTACAGAGTATGAAAGGTATATCCGAAGAGGTGAGATATATTTCTATTCGTTTTTCAGGGCTACAAGTTACTTCATTGTAAATAGCGGTAATAAACTCATAGAGACAAGTATTGAGGAATTTAAAAAAGCCGTTGATATTGAACCTACACCCCGGGCTATGACGAATCTGGCAATTGCCCATGTGACATATGATTTGTTGGATAACAGAAAAGAGTTTTTAAAAGACAGGATACCAGTTGATATTGATCTATTCAAAAAGGTTATAGCTTCTTATCCATCCTATGTAATGGCATATTACAACTTAGGGTTATTCCAGATGAGAATCAACGACTACAAAGAGGCACGAAATACTTTTTCAGTAATTGTTAAACTGTTTGAAGACGGTAAAAGCCAATTAGATCCATGGTGCCTGCATAACCGCGATTTCGATTTATTTAACAACCTTCTGAGAAAGTCTCTCAACCACAACCTGTTGTTATTCTGTAAAGGCGAAAAAGATAAGGCAATGAATAAAATGAGAGACTTATATCATGCGGCAACACTATTTTTTATCTCTCTTATCGATGAAAACGAAGGGGCGATTAATAAAGTGCTTGAATCTCTCCTTGAAGCCCATTCTCTATATCCTGAATCCGGCCTTATAGCCATGAACGTAGCAAAAAGATTATATCTCCTTGGATATAGAAAAGAAAGTCTCAATATGTATGAAAAGGCAATAAGCCTGCTGCCATTACAGATTGACCTGAGAATTGAATATATGAAGATTTTACATTCATATCATATGAACACCGATGCAATGAATGAACTTGAAAATGCCTTAAAAATTACCAGCAGAATTACTATGTTGAAAGAGAAAACAGCAATATTAGAGGCATTAAGAGAGGAATATGCAAGTTCAGGATATTCATATAATCTCGGAAATGAAAGATTTCTTAATGACGTGGCAAAATTACTTTATACTTTTCTGAAAAAAGACCCCCAAAACTTAACTTTAATATCCAGGATTATCGATGTCTGGTATGAACTTGGACGGGTGGATAAGATGTTTGAAGTAGTAGAATATTTCATATCGAACTATTCTGATAAAACAAGAATAAATTACACTAGCCACGATAGGCTTGCCGAAATCTGTAAAAAATTACAGCAGGCCTGTTATATAAGGGAAAAAACCTTGAAAGAGAAATGCAATAATTTAGAGATTATCATTAATACACTCAAAGCATAAAAGTACCCCTTGTGAGAAAAATGAGGAAGATTCCTGGCGGCATTCGAGATTCTTTGTCTTTGCGGTGGACACTTGGAGCCCTTGATCCAGCGAGGCCTGTTACTTCCGGCAAGGACATTGGGTAGGCATGCGGGGGTGTTTTTCATCTGTCCGGACTGCGGCCATGTCTGTGCACTGCCAATGCCGGTTGGACGAGATCAGAAACGACTCAACAATATGCTTTACAATCCGCAGGAAGGTGAAGTTACAAGCTATGATCGCGCCAACGTTCGGAAAATGTACGAGTGTTCGACTCGTCAACATGTGATCGATATTATTCTCAACATTGTGTCACGGCATTTTGGCACGACAAAGGGTATACGGCTTCACGATTTTGGCGCTGGCCCTGGGGATTTGGTCTACCATCTCCGCAGGGAGGGTGTCGACGCTACAGGATCCGATCCCGACTAGGATGCCGTGGCATTGGCCCATGAGTTAGGCAATACGTACGTTGTGCATTCGGAGGACATACCGGTAGGAGAGGTTCCGTATCAAGTCATCCTGATGCATCATGTTCTTGAGCATATTGTACAACCGGTTGACTTTCTGTCCCGATGCATGTCCCTTCTGGTTGCCTGTGGGTTGATCATAATCTTTGTCCCTAATGGGGAGTTTCTACCAGCCCGTAAATTGGATTTTAATGGTTGGAACTGGAGTAATGTTCCTGGTCATCTCCACTTTTTCTCTCAACGCTCATTGTCAATTACTTTGACAAATGCCGGATTTGTTGGAATTCATGTAACAGGAACCGAATGCGGTCTCAGCAGTTATATGAAAAGAAACCCAGCCGCCCCATTCGAGGAAGACTCGCTCCAAACCTTCTGGCTCATGCAAGCCGCCTTTACAACATCTAATGGAATGACGTATGGGCTTGTGTGCCAACTCCTCCCTATCCTGGCGCGTAATGGCCTGACTATTGAACTCCTTGCTACTGCCACAATACCGTAACTTAAACACTTAAAAGGATTCACTGATACTTTACAAAATGTCACTCAATAAGACACAAAGTCATAGTTCTAAAAATGGTTCATTTACAGACAGCGGACTGGTTTCTGTTATCGTTCCCACTTACAACAGGCCAGAGACCCTGAAAAAGGCCATTGAGAGTATTGCAGCACAGACTTATAAGCATATTGAAGCAATCGTGGTAAATGACGCTGGAGAGGATGTTTCGAATATTATTGAGACTTTTCAGAACCGACTCGCTATAAAATACATCGTTCATGACGTAAATAAGGATCGCGCCGCAGCGAGAAACACGGCCATCAAACATGCAACAGGTCAATATATTGCCTACCTTGATGACGACGATATTTTCTATCCTGAGCATATCGAAACGGCGCTAAAAATACTAACCAATACAGAGCACAAAATTGTCTATACAAATGCATACAGGGCACATCAGATAAAATGTGGTGATACATATCTGGTGATCGGCAAAGACATCCCCTACTCCATCGATTACGTTAAGGGTATTTTTTATACGACGAATATTACTCCGATTCTTTGTGTCGTCCATGATAGATCCTGTTTCGATAAAGTTGGGATGTTTGATGAATCCCTGCCAGTCCTTGAAGACTGGGACTTGTGGATACGGATGTCAGAAAAGTATGACTTCTACCATATAAAGCAGGCAACGTGCGAATTTAGCTGGAGGGTGGACGGGACATCAACAACAAGCAGCAGACAGGATGAATTTGCGCGGGTGCGGGAACTGATATATAAAAAGAACTATAAACGGTTTCTAGAAACAGGTATTCAGATATCTACATGTTCTCGAAAACCGGTATCCATCATTATCCTTACCTGGAATGCCTTAGAATATACCAAAAAATGTATCGATTCAATCCGGCACCACACAAATTACCCGCACGAGATCATTTTTGTAGATAATGCATCAACAGATGGAACCGTTGAATATCTCCAGAAATTAATAGAAGAAAATCAGATTTATAAACTTATCAAAAACCAAACAAATAAAGGCTTTGCTGCGGGTAATAATGAAGGAGTTGCAGTGGCCAGTGGAGAATATGTGATGCTACTTAATAATGATGTTCTCGTGTCTGCTGGATGGCTGGAAAGCCTGGTATTGAGTCTGGAAAGGGATGAAAAAATCGGCATGGTAGGACCCATCACAAACTCTATCAGCGGCAGACAAATGGTAAGGAATATTCCCTATGCCGATGAAAACGGGTTTCATATTTTTGCTCAAAAGATAAGAAAGACATACAACGGGCGGCTGACTCCACGATACCGCATTGCCGGTTTTGCAGTATTGATGAGAAAGACGCTTTATGAAGAGGTAGGCGGTTTAGACGAATCCTTTGGTACAGGAAACTACGAAGATGATGACTTATGTTTAAAGGTACGGGAAAAGGGATACGCAATTATGGTAGATGAAAGTGTGCTCATTCACCATTACAGAAGCCAGACCTTCATTGAAAATAAAATCGATTATCGGAACAGCCTGACTGTCAATGAATCCAGGTTCAGAGAAAAGTGGCCCAACGTTGACTATGAACAATTACTTGAATTACATAACAATCTGGTTGATACCAATAAAGCCCTTGTCGCACAGGCTCAACAGGCGCTGGAATCAGGCAACATTTGTGAGGCCATCGAACTATATTCAAAGGTACTGAAAACCAATCCTATTGATGAGGCTGCTTTGTACGGTATTGGGCTTGCATATCAAATGAGCGGAAAAATGGATTACGCTATTGATGCTTATAAAAAAGTGATAAAAACACGTCCTTATTTCTACCGGCAGGAGCCGTCGAGAGACGGCTCCTACCTGCTGGACGCATACTACAATCTTGCCCTTGTATATGCAAACACCAGTCAAATAGACAATGCCATTTCCACACTCAAAGAGGCAACTGAATTACACAATGGTGAGGCCTCCGCTTATAACAATTTAGGTGTATTATATTTCAAAAAACATATGCATAATTATGCCAGAATTTGCTTTGAAAAGGCATTATCAATTGATGCTAATTACCGGGAGGCACAACAAAATCTCAAAAAGATATACAAGGTACTGGGGAAAAATTATCTGTAAATTTACTGCGAATTTATATTCAAAATGCTGTTTAAATTTCGAATACCATAAAAGCTGGAAACGTTTAATATTTTAACGACTTCATCCATTTTCTCTACAATCGTTCTACATCTTATAAAATCCACCATTATATTTAACCCTTTTAGCATCTCATGAAGGCACGACAATGTTTTTAGGCTACTGGGACGCCAGACCACAAAGAAAAACTTCGTGTATTTGCGGTAAATTTGAATTTATTGTTTGGTACAAATATTGCTTGTTTCAAATAACAATGATCATATTTCACCGTTCAATTTTGCTAACTTTAATCTCTCAAAATGAGAGATTTTGATATTTTTAGCAAATATTCGATGAAAAATGGTAGGAGTGGGGTAACCCCGCCCCTACTTTGCAATTTGTGTTTTTCACTTTGCCTTTTACACTTCCGATTTGTTCGGGTAGGCACTCATTGTTGCACTATGCCAACATATTCAGCTCAAAAATATTTTAACGAGGCACAGACGTTTAAAGAAAATGGACTTTTGGAGAAGGCCATTGCATCTTATAAAAAGGCCATAGAAATCGATCCCTGCTTTATCGGCGCGCACTACACGCTCGCCCTTCTATACTACCAAAGCCAACAATTTGATAACGCCGTTACTCATTTCAAAAAGGCAATAGAATTAGACCCCAACGACGCTTCCACACTCAACAATTTAGGCGTTATATTTTATGCAAACAACCAGCTTAATGAGGCGATGGTATATTTTGAAAAGGCATTATTACTTGATGCAAATTACAAAGAAGCCCTGAATAATCTGGTAAAAGTCCAGGTAAAGTTACAAAAGGCTGCCCCCTATTCTTCATTACAACAATCCCTCAAACACTATTGCTGCAAAATCGGATTCGTAACATTGTGGTATGAACGGGGCCAGGCCTATGTCACACGGGCAATCAAGAATGCGTTAGCCAACGATCACACCACCTTTATCTTTGCAAGAAATGGAGGAACACATGACAAACCCATGCTGCAAACCACTGGCGAATGGGATACCCCTAATCTTACTACCCATCCGACATATCAGATACCTCATGCCGTATTGAAAAATTGGATTATAAACAACAATCTCGATATAGTCTTTTTTAATGAAGAATACGACCTCGGATTAGTTGAAACAGCAAAAGAGTGTGGAGTAAAGACGGTTGGATACTATGTCTGGGAATTATTTGATCCTCGATTCACCGCTGCGTGTAAGCGTCTTTATGACAAAATTATATGCCCCACAAAGGCATGCTACGAAAAGTTTAAAACAATGGGGATGAATAACATAGAGTATATCCGTTGGGGAATTGACTTAAACCTGTTTAAACCCATTGAGCGACCTGTAAATAATCGTATAAAATTTTTTCATCCCGCTGGGTGGGGAGGATTACATGCACGCCGTGGAACCCAATTTGTTATTGATGCATTTCAGAAACTGAATGCCCCAAACTCAGAGTTGCTAATCCATACACAAAACGGTTCAGGCACTCAGGAAAACAATAACATAAAAATTATCTCCGGAACAGTACCAAGGAAAAAAATTATCAGAATGTATCAGAATGCAGATGTGGCAGTACTTCCATCCAAATGGGAAGGACTTGGTTTGACCTTTCTTGAAGCCATTGGTTGTGGATTACCTATTATCACCGTTGATGCCCCTCCAATGAATGAATTTGTGGTGGATGGGGAGACAGGGCTCCTGTGCAAGGTTGCCAAACGACTGCAATATCCCGGCATCTTTGTAGAAGGGATACATGTAGATCTGGACGATATGGCTGAAAAGATGCGTAAATTGATAAACGATCGATCTCTACTCATGAAGATGCGGGAGAAGACTTGTTCGATGTCCGTTGCATCCTGGAGCCAGGATGGTCTACGCGTAAGGTTGCTAAATCTTATAAATAATATAGCGCCTGACTTCGGTGATACAGGTACAGATTCACCAAAGGCTGAAAGAAAAACATCTACGTATTCTTCCACCCCCAAAACTGCCAAACCCACGTTTGATGGTGTAAAAACTTCTGGTGAAAGTCAAACCGTAACATCTGATGCGGTAATTAATAAATCGCTTCCTATAAACTCAAATACAAACTCAAAAGATAGTCTCAAACTTATAGCAAAGGATTATACAGGATGTAAGCTTGTCAGGAAAGATGATGGCCGGCAGTTCATCAGAAAAGACCATTATGAAGAACCGTTCACTGTGCATCTTGTAGGGGCACGATGGTCTAACTATCCATGGGGGATGGAGAATGAACTCCACAGGGCACTTGAAAAACTTGGCATCACCATAATAGATACCGATTTCAGACGGAATTACAGTCGTTTGCCGGAATTATTCCAGCAAAAGGCCCACGTACTGCTAGTTATTAAGGGAAACGGCATCCCTCCTGAATTGATCAAAAGTCTGCCGTGCAAGACTATCCTCTGGTACCAGGATGATATATTCGCCACTGGACATGCGTCGATGCACATAGCTCATAATGGCTGGGCTTTTGACACGGTTTATTCGTTCGACAAAATGGCCGTAGATCTGTACCGCAAACTGGGGGTAAAGGATCCTCGGTGGCTCCCGCTTGCCATGAGTCCTTCGGTCCATAGAAAAATGTTCCTTACAAAAAAGAAATACGACATCTCTTTTATTGGAAACATATATCCAAACAGAAAGACCCTTTTGGAACGACTGGCAAGGAGATTTAACCTCTTTGTCACTCAGGCTTTTATGGATGACATGGTAAAGATATTTAATGAATCGAAGATAATTTTAAATGTGGGTATAGGACCTACAGGAATACAACAACGTGTGTTTGAGGCTATGGGTTGTGGTAGTTTTCTGCTTACCAATGAAATACCGGAAGAATCGAGGCTTTTCAAAGATCGTGTTCACCTCGTTTATTTTAACGATGCCAATATTGAAGACCTGGCGGCATATTACCTGTCTCATAATGAAGAACGTGAAGCCATCGCCCTGGCTGGTTATCGTGAAGTAAATAATGGTCATACCTTTCAGCATCGTATACAAATGATACTTGACGACGTTTTTTATCGTAAAGACCTTTCTGCTCAAATAACGACCGAAACAAAGCATACCAATTACAATTGTAATGCCCACATTGATAACACAAATCTTATTACACATAAAAGCAGAAGATACAAAATACTCGTCGTTCTCGCGTCTGATAAAAAAAATTTTAAACAAGAAATAGCCGTCGCAATTAACGGCTTATCTGCACATCAACATACTGTGAAGCTCTTTGTTTGCGATGATTTAACAGAAAAGACGGATGTTGACGTCATGAACCATCTGCTTGTTGAAGGAGTTTGTACGTTTCTGCCTGATATTTTGCTGATTTTAGGAGGCAAAGACATTTACCCACGCATGCTCAGGAAGTTGAAGAGGAAGCTAAATCTTACGATTATGGTGTGGTGGCGTCCTGAGATGGGAGACAGCGTGAGTGAAATGCCGGAATGGGCAGTTAAATTAAACAAAGAGACAGATATATGTTTTATTTCCGGGGCCACATTAGACTATGTCAGGTCTACTGAGACAAAGGGGATAAAGCGTGGATTTTGGTTGGACAGCGAAGCACATATCGCAGATGAAATGCATTCAGTCCTTAGCGGCAATATTAAAGACAGGATATTGTTGTACCATGACGAGATACAACAGCTTGCAAATAGCAGTTCCGAGCAGGAACTGTTGAATATTTCTAAATTTTTCGTTGAAAAGGATATGGGAATCGTAGCGGCACCTTATCTGGAAAGGATTATTCAAAACAACAAGAACAATCTTGATGCCTACCTTTTGCTGATTGACTATTTCTTAAAGCAAGGGGCAATCGAAAAGACTAGAGAAATGCTGAAAAATGCATTGGAAGCTACACGGTCATCCGTGTCGTTATATCACCAACTTGCAACGATTAGCCTTGAGCTGGGAAATTTAAACGAAGCCGAAAAATGGTTCAAAATCTCTGTCGAACAGTGTACTTCTAATTCAGACGTTTACAATTCATTGGGACAGCTCTATATACAAAAGTGTGATTTTTCGGAGGCCGAAAAATATTTAAAGACAGGCATTCAAGAATATCCAGATAACATTCCTGGCCTGTTATTGCTTGGAAAACTCTATCGAAAACAGAATCGGATCGATGAAGCAATTTCATGCTTTCAGCAATGCTTTAAAGTTGATCACAATCATGATTACGAGGATGAAATCCGCGGGAATCTTGAGGAATTATATTCACTGAAAAAAGTGGAATATGATGCCTCAAAGATTCTGGTATCGATAATTATGTTCACGTTTAACAGGGCAGAATACCTGGCAAGGTCATTGCATTTATTCAGTAAACAGAGTTTTCCACGCGAAGCTTTTGAGATTATTATAATCGATAGCAGCAGCGACAATACACGGGAAGTCATCAAAGAAGCAGTAAGAAAATATGGATTAAATATCAGGTATTTCTTTATACCTCCGCCAGCACACGGGCTGGAACCATGCATAAGTTGGAATAATAAGAGTGTAAAACAGGCGCGGGGTGATGTTATCGTATGGACACACCCGGAGGTATTGTTTTCTGAACATATGCTGGAAGAATTTTATAAACCTCACACGCTGGAGGATAAGTTATGGGTCAGCAGCAGGTCGGCTACCGTATTAACAAAAGAGGAACAGAATAAAATCGATGCTGTATGGGATAAAGGTATAGACTATATTCTGGCAAATTTTAATCTCCGAAAAGAGATATTTCGACTCGGCTACAAATTTTGGATACCCATCCTGGTGTCGTTTAAGAAAAATGATTTCCTCGGAATTGGCGGTTTTACCGAAAGCCTCCCTATACCTCGCCATTCCGATTTAGACCTTTTCTTCAGGTTGCTGGCTATTGATTTTTCTGTTCATAATCCGCCGGGTTTTCAGTGCATTCATCAATGGCACGAACCTTTTGAGGAGCGGGGTAAAGATATTTTACCCCTGTCCGATAAGACCAGACAAATTGTATACGAATGGAGAAAGGCTTTTCTCTGCGGAAAAATAAGTGCTTCAAAATATGCCATTCGGAATGAAGGAAAGGAAATCGGGGTTGTCCCGGATTTGAGAGAGGTAGATATTGTTGATAGTTGCTACAAAAACTAACCACTAACACTGTGTAGCCCGCGACAACAATACATAAACAAATACCCTACGGTCTAAAATCAACTTTATAAAGAAGAAGATGGACAATATAAAAACATACTGCAAGGAAAAAGAATTATTACAGAGAAAAACAATAGGAAAGGAATTGGAAGATCTCAAAAATTTCCTTGATAATTTTTCAGATGAAAGGCTTTCTGCATTATTAAAAAGCGTAAAGGAAATTACATGTGAACAACCAGGTTTTATTCAAGATGCAAACAGGCTATTACTGGAATTTTATAAAAACCACTATCAAGGGGTACATTATTGGCCAGTGGTAAATGATTTTCGGATCTTATATGGAACAAAACTATCTGATAATCGTCCGAAGATCCTTACCAATATTGTAGGAGGAAGAGTTGGGCTAAGCCTGATTGCTAATGCAGATACAATTTCCTTTGTTCCGGATAAATATCTTGGGAGGCCACAGACAAGTATCATTTGTTACCGCCTGCATCGGGATTCATTTTCAGATATTATTAACCAATTACCCCGGCATTGGGAACCGGATTTTGTATTGTTTTTCCTTTCAGAGGTGCACCCCTTACCAATAGGATTGGAAAAGTCACCTTACCCGGTGATCGGATTGCCAGGTGACCCGTATCGATTCTACAAGGCCTTCAGCGACCTTAAATTCTTTGATGCGGTAATGCCAGCCATGAAAAATATGTGCAAGGCATATGAATCATTAGGGCAAATAAAAACCTTATACACCTCCAATGCCGGTATCCAGGGGTATGTTCCATGGCAATTTTCATCCATTTTTGCAATCAATCCAAAAAGAGAAAAAGAGTATGATATTGTAGCAACAGGAAGCCTCTCGAGTTATTTCTATCGACAAAGAAGTAAATATATCTGGAGACTTTTGAAATTAGCCAGTCGCTATAAAGTCTTTGTAGGTAGAGTAGTCTCCCTCTCCGAATGCTATGATATTATGAGCAGGGCAAAAATAGTTATCCACTGTCCCAACATACAGGGTGGAGTCAACCTGAGACCTTTCGAAGCAATTGCGTGTGGCGCTTTATTATTTCACGAAGAAAATGATGGCGCTATCAAGGAGTTCTTTATACCAGACGAAGAAATTGTTTTATATAATGAAGAAAATTTTGAACAAAAGATTGACTACTATTTAAGCCGCGATGCAGAAAGAGAACGGATCGTTGAACGTGCAATAAGAAAAAACAGCAATTGTGCCGATATTGTACTGCTCATGGGAAATGTAATAGAAACAATAAAACAATCAAAAATCACGATAACTACCCGGACTGCTTGCAATTTAACGGATGACAGAAAATCAAATGAACTGGGAATCTCCAGTTTTTACGCCAGGAACTACGAATTAGCCATTTTACACTTCTCAAATGCTATTAAGGCAAATGAACACAATGGAAAATATTTTAATAATCTGGCTGTCTGCTTAATGGTGCAAACCTTTATAACAAAACAGACAAATCCTCTTACTGAATCATTACTCTTAGTCGCAAACCGGGAAGGTACACAGTCAATTGCATCCCTGTTCAATTTAATATCTTTTTACCGATTCATTCATCAAAGAAACGAAAAATTCCTGGAGTTAACGGATAAACTTATAAATAATGTGATCAATAGGCACATGGAATTTCCTTTATTTTTGGGTGACGAGTTGGTTTTTTACCTGGAAATACCGGAAGAAAACATTCCGAACAGTCAAATATTCCAGATGGAACTCGAATCATCAATGATGTCCTTTCCAGACCGTGGTAATCAATACCAGGATAAATTCAGAAAAACCATCCTCTGGAGAGTCCTTGAATATAAAGGAGATTACTATTACAAACGAGGGGATATCAGTAATGCCATTAAAGAATTTAAACTAGCCCTGGAATATTATCCCCATAATGAATTCATACTTGAAAAGTTAAGTAACCTGTACCTCCAGATTGGTAAACCTGACGAAGCTGCTGCCTGTTTATCCCATCTTTTGAAGCTCTCTCCTCTCCATGAAGATGCCCACTTATTACTCTCAGGAATCGAATTGAAAAAAGGAGCAATGGAGAACACAAAAAAAAGATTATCACATTTGCTTTTTTTCAATAATCTGAAAAATCGAGAAAAGTTTAATCGTATAATGGAACAGATATCTCACAGGAAATACCTGTACAAAGAATAATTGATATGAACCAATTATTGCATAAAAAATTTTTTCTGCTGGCATAAATATATGGCTGGACAAATACAAATCGGTAATTTGCAAAAATCTACTATTTCAGCATGTATGATTGTAAAGAACGAAGAAGACCTCCTTCCTAACTGCTTGAACAGTATCGCAAACGCTGTCGATGAGGTTATTATTGTTGATACAGGCTCCACGGATGATACAGCAAATATTGCTAAAAGTCTCGGTGCAAAGGTGTTCTTTCATCCATGGAATGATAGTTTTAGCGAGGCTAGAAACCATTGTTTAAATTACGCATCGGGAGACTGGATCCTCCAGATAGATGCTGATGAAGAACTGGAGCAGGCTGATATCCCGAAACTGCTGCATGCAATAAATAATCCGGAGTATGATGCAATTATCGTAGCCATCCACAGCATGATAAAAGATAACATCCATAAATTTTACAACACACGGGTCTTCAGACGTGGTAAAGGATTTTATAAAGATATTGTTCATGAGCAAATCGTTACAGAAGGCAGACGACTGCCAACAGAAATAAGGTTTTATCATCATGGTTATAACCTCGATGAAAAAAAGATGCAGATAAAGTGGCAAAGGACTACCCGTTTACTGAAAAAGCAAATTGAACAAAACAGATTCGATAGCTTTGCATGGTTTAACCTGGTGCGCAATTATCGTACGCAGGACCTGTTTCGGAACGGCATCGACGCGGGAGAAAAGGCGCTTGCAATAATTACACCCGATCCCTCCACAAAACACATGGACACAAATGTTAATATACACCATTACGCTATGATTATTTATGAAACGGCAAACTGTTATCTCCACAATGAAGATTTCTCAAATGCAAAGGAATTATGCCATACCGCTCTATCAAAATTAACAGAGTTGGGAATTACTCCGGAAAATATTGACATCATATTTACCCTTGCCTGCATCTACTTAAAAGAAGGGTGTTACCGCAAAGCAATTGACTACTTTAATCGGTTCCTGTCTTTACGAGACTGGTATCTTAAAAATATGGATACGAATCCCCTTATGGTCGATACACTGGGATACGACTATGCAGCTCACCATGGAATGGGTTACTGCTTTGGAAATTTAGGGCAATGGGAAACAGCCATAACACATTTTCAAAACGCTCTGTTGTATAACCCTAGGTATCTTGCGGCTTATAAGAATCTGGCATCCTGTTATTCCAGCGTTAATAACCATCCTGAAGCAATCAGAACATTAGTAAAAACCGTTTCCAAAGGTATTGCAGATGATGAAGTGATAGCAAAACTTGGAGAGTTATATTTACAACAGGAGGCGTATGAAAATGCCGTACCTTATCTTGAAGAATATTTGAAGAGACATCCAGAAGACAAAAGCGCCTTACTGAAACTTGCACAATCGTACGAGCGGTTAGGTCATTTAGAGGCAGCTCTTGTCGGTTACAGAACGGCGTTGGGGGAAAAACACGGTGTACAAGATTAAAAGTCATACATCTAGTTCTTATATCTCTGGCGAGGCACGAAACAATGTCAATTACAGGACATCAGACAGTATCAATTGAGTACCGACCTACCATCTCTGCGTGTATGATTGTCAAAAACGAAGAGAAATTTTTACCTCAGTGTTTAAAAAGCATTAAAGACGCCGTGGATGAAATTATTATTGTTGACACAGGCTCAACGGACAAGAGCGTTGAAATTGCACAATCCTTCGGCGCAAAGGTATATCATCATCCCTGGAACAACAGTTTTAGCGAGGCACGGAACCACTCCCTGAGTTATGCGACATGCGACTGGATTCTGCAAATCGATGCGGACGAGGTGCTTGAACAGGCCGACATCCCCCTTTTACACAAATTAATAACCACTGACTCATGCAATGTCATATTTGTTGCCATATACAGTGACCTCCCTGGTGGTCAGGCAAAACACTACTTCCAGCGGGTATTTCGAAGGGGAAAAGCCCGCTTTGAGGGAATTGTACACAACCAGCTCATCTTTGAGGGCAAGGCTATTCAATCGGAAATAAGATTCTATCATTA
>JABRVT010000003.1:0-10608 GCA_040048245.1 Candidatus Brocadia sp. | reverse complement strand
TCCAAATGCCTCTTTGCCCCTAATCTCCTGTCAAGCATATTCTAAAATATTTTCGCTGAATAGTTACAATATTTGTATAATTCTGTCTCACAGTACAAGTTCGAGCTTTAGAGTACCTTTCAAATTATAGTTCAGTCGTTCAACTGAGTGCTCATGACAAAGCCTGCAAGATTGAACCAGCCTTGAGATGCCTTCGGCAACTTTCATTTTCGGATATTATACCTAAAAATTGTTAAAAAGAAACCAGACAAATATGGTTTTGCAAATTTTTTCATTTTATTTAAGCGGTTTATGGTATTGTGCTGGCAAGTCAATAGTCTCGGTTGATCCATCAGTTTATTCTAACTTGTTCTATACAATTCAAAGGATGTATGATAAATTAAACAAGGTCTTCCAGGTTTTGTATGAGCAAATTTTCACCTGAAAATACCGCAACTGTCATTCTGAGCCATTCGCTTTTTGTCATTCTGAGCGAAGCGAAGAATCTCTTTTATTGCACAAAATGACGTTTTTCATCATCCTTTATTAGCCAATGCTTATGGATGTTTCATTTTGTCCAAGCGGTTTCCAGGGTGGCGCTGACAAATCTGTGTTTAATTTGATGCTAAGGAATTTCAAACCTGCTCTGTAGAGGCAATTCATGAATTGCCTCTATAATGAAAAAGTCGACGAAGTCTTAACTTTGTGGAATCTAAGAAACGGTGATGGTCATGCTGTTTAAGAAGTTACAAGGGTATTGGGAAAAAAGCATTATTTACAGGGTTTTTGTAAGGAAGTATAAACGCTACTTTATTTTCGGCACGATATCGCTGATTGCTGTAGATATCATCAACATCTTTCCACCACTCATTATTAAAAAGGCCATAGATACCCTATCAAAGGAGGTAAATCTCCCAAAAATTGCAGCTTTTTCCGGGCTGTTCCTCCTGGTGAGCTTCTGTCAGGGGGTATGCCGGTATCTCTGGCGGATGAACTTTATTGGAACGTCCTTTCGGTGCGATTATGACCTCCGTATGGCATTCTTCGAACACATCGAGAAGCTCTCCCAGAGGTTTTTCCAAAAATACAAGACGGGTGACCTCATGTCGAGGGCCACTAATGACATCGGCGCCGTCCGCATGGCGGTAGGCCCAGGATTACTGATCGGACTTGACGCCATATTTTATTTTTTTGTGATACCTCCGATTATTATCTACTTATCGCCAAGATTGTCTTTCTATACATTCCTGTTGATGCCGCTGACACCCTTTATTGCTTACAAGATTAAGGATGTCATTGACAGACGATTCCGTGATGTGCAGGAACACTTTTCAAGGATTAGCGAAAAGGTGCAGGAAAATATCTCGGGTATCCGTATCGTAAAGTCATTCAATATGTCCCAACAGGAAGAAAGGATATTCCATGGACTGTGTAAAGATTTTGTGAAAAAAAATCTCAAACTCGCCATCCCCCAATCCCTCCTGGGACCTGTATTTGAATATATTACATATATGGGCATTATCCTATTACTTTTTGTTGGGGGAAAGATGGTTATTGATGGGGCGATTACCCTGGGTACCCTGGTGGCCTTTCAGCGGTATATCTCCATGATGGTGTGGCCCATGACCGCCATTGGATGGTGTTTATCCCTCCTGCAGCGCGGGAATGCCTCTATGAAGCGTATCGACGAAGTAATGGATGAAAAGCCTGAGATCGTCTCGAAAGGCAACGCTATAATGCAATTTATCCCCAGGGGTGAGATTGAATTTCGGGATGTCAACTTTCGATATGACCGGCAAAAGGAATGTATATTAAAGGGCATAAATCTCAAGATTAACGCTGGACAGCGTATCGCCATTGTAGGTCCCATAGGCAGCGGAAAATCAACCCTGGTAAATATGCTTCCCCGCATTATCCCGGCAAAAGATCGGAGCGTTTTTATGGATGGCATTGATATTAATACGATAGATGTCAAGGTTTTACGGCGACATATCGGATTTGTCCCGCAGGACACATTCCTGTTTTCTGAGAGGATTGAAGACAATCTATTGTTTGGCATAGAAACAGGTGGTGGCATCATTAACGTCCAACAGCTTGCCCGCATTGTGGGGGTGGAAGAGGAGATTCAGGAACTTCCCTATAAGTTTGAAAGTTACCTGGGTGAACGGGGAATTAACCTGTCAGGAGGACAAAAACAGCGGATTACCATCGCACGGGCGCTGGCCATCAATCCTACTATTATTATCCTGGATGATTGCCTTTCTGCCGTGGATGCGCGAGTAGAAGACACCATCATGAAAAACATCCTGAAAAACTTTCCGGGCAGAACACTGCTGGTTGTTACCCATAGGCTGCCTGCAATCAGAGATTTTGATATGATTGTAGTAATGAAAGACGGTATAATCGTTGAAAAAGGCACACACGAACAGCTTATCGCTGCAAATGGATTGTACACCTCCTTATATACAAAAGAGGTGTTGGAAGAAAAGCTTGGTTCGGTATGAAGTGGTTTCTTAGGATTTCCCAAAAATAATTTTGATATTTTTTGGCAAAACAATTTAGCGCCAACCATTGCACAGTGCATTTCGCAGGATAGCGACATAAATGCCGCGCTACATGTTCCGGCTTATTCTGGTCAGGATAGACTATTTATCATTTCTTCATAACGCCTTCCGTAGCCACATATCTCCATATTTCGCTCACTTTCAGAAATGGCTGTTAAAGTTATTTTCAGATACTCTTTGGGTAAGCATCCGGATACCTTATCCGCCCATTCCACAATAGCCACACCGTTCCCGTAGATCATTTCATCACTCCCTATGTCCAGCATCTCCTGTGTATCTTCCAGCCTGTATGCATCAAAATGATATATCGGGATACGTCCCTCATATTTTTGCACCAATGCAAACGTGGGACTTTTTACTGCACGTCTATCGGCAACGCCCAAACCCATGGCAATACCTTTTACCAGAGTAGTCTTTCCGGCGCCAAGTTCACCTACCAGGGCAATAACATCCCCCGGTGTTAATAACATACCGAGCTTTTCGCCAAACCTCATTGTTTCATCCACACTTGCACTTTTAAAAATTAATATTTTTTCCTTCATGGTGAACGCATATCTTTTTGAAAGTTCTCGGCAAAATGGAACTTTAGCCTGGCTTCGAATTTAGGCCTGGAAGGCCATTAGAATAACGGCGGTGGGGTGAAGCCCATGATTTTGAATACAAAAAAACAAGCCACAAAGGGGCAAAGGGATATCTCCGTATTTCCAAATATAATATTCATCGTATTCGATGCCATATTTGTTAAGAAACTCGATAAATTCCCTGCACATTATGATTTAAGATGCTCGTATCCGCGCGGCTTTATACGACGTGTATTACCACTGGAAGACTTCATCTGAATACCGCTTCCTTTAACGATTTCCCCAATACAACTTACATTTACCTCTGTAAGCAAACCAGACGACAGGACCCTTTTTGCCTGTGCTTTTGATAACGTCATCAACAATTCGTAATCCTCGCCGTCTGATAACGCATGGTAAAGCGGTGTATGCCCAGTTTTCCTTGATAATTCCGCCGCTGCGTGAGAGATGGGAATTCGATCTTCATACAGGATAGCTCCCATACCGCTCTCTTCCAGGATGTGATTCAAATCTGCCGTCAACCCGTCACTGATGTCAATCATGGCATGAATCGTAAAGTTTTTGTTCAAAGCGAGACCTTCTTTTAACCGCGGTTCGAAATGAAGATGCTTACCAAGAATCGACCCTCCCAGTTCCCCCGTTACCAGTATCATGTCGCCGGCCTTTGCTCCTGAGCGTCTGACGGGTTTTAGTCCATTATCCCTCCCCAGCATGGTAACATTGATACAGAAAGGACTGCGGCCACTGATGATATCACCACCTACAATCTCGATGTTATATTTATCTGCGATTTCCCATATACCTTTATAGAGTTCCCTTGCAAATCTTTCTGTGGTATGCTCAGGGAAACAAATAGAGATCACCGCAACTGATGGCTGGCACCCCATGGCAGCAACATCACTGATACTACAGGCAATTGCCTTCCTGCCGACGTCTTGGATGGTACACTTTTTGAGATCGAAATGTGTACCATCAACTAACATATCTGTCGTAATGAGGCACAACTTATCCGCAGAAACATCTATTATTGCACAATCATCTCCTATGCCAAGTATAACGTCTTTACGCCGTTTCTGCTGCTTCCGAATCCATTCTATGAATGAAAATTCTCCCATAAATTTTTATTGATATTTTTAACTAAAAATAAAACTGTTGCGAATCGCGCGTTGCGGGTTATGTCAAATAAAAGTTTTTCAAAGAAATACTATAACATCTTTAACTTGCTTGACTCAACATTTTAAATTTATTAGTATATGCCTCTTTGTTATGAACACGGATCATTAATTGTTATAAGGAAAAAAATTATCTTAGCGCGGTGTAGCCGTTTTTTTAACAAATTCGAAATTCAAATATTGAAACCTGTTACTGACAGGTTCAGGAATACAAAACAAACTCTAGATGCAAAACCAATCACATCCAAACATAAGTAACAGTAATAATACAAAAGCAATTGCCCTAAAATTTATCGTTTTGCTTGGAGTAGTGAGCCTCTTCGCAGACATAACTTACGAAGGTGCACGGAGTATAAATGGTCCGTATCTCGCCTTACTTGGGGCAAGCGCAACGACGGTTGGATTTGTTGCAGGACTCGGGGAGTTGATCGGCTATAGCCTGAGGCTTGTCTCTGGCTACATGAGCGACAGGATAGGGAGATACTGGGCAATTACGCTATTTGGCTATGCCCTGAACATGCTGGCTGTGCCTGCCCTGGCCCTGGCCGGACGCTGGGAGATTGCTGCCATGCTCATGATTACAGAACGTATAGGAAAGGCAATTCGAACCCCGGCGCGTGACGCAATGCTTTCTCATGCAACCAGGGAGATTGGCAGGGGGAAGGGCTTTGGATTACACGAGGCATTAGATCAAATTGGGGCGGTGCTGGGTCCTCTTATCGTTGCCGGAATCCTTTTTTTTAAGGAAGGTTATCGAACTGGTTATGTGATTCTGCTTGTTCCGGCTATCATGGCAATAAGCGTACTCATAACAGCCAGATGGTTATATCCTCAACCCCGTGATTTAGAACCAGTATCTCGAGAATTGGAAACCAGAGAATTACCGCGTGTATTCTGGATTTATCTTATTGCTATTGCATTGATTGCAGCAGGTTATGCGGATTTTCCGCTCATTGCCTATCATTTCAAAAAAGTATCGGTTGTTTCAGATACCTGGATTCCTCTTTTTTACGCCATTGCAATGGGTGTCGACGCCATTGCGGCGCTTTTCTTCGGGTATCTGTTTGACCGCAACGGCATTTCTATATTGATTGTTGCCGCTCTATTCTCAATGCTCTTTGCCCCATTGGTTTTTTTGGGGAACTTCTCCGTTGCCGTTATTGGAGTAACGCTTTGGGGCATAGGCATGGGGGCGCAGGAATCCATTATGCGGGCGGCCGTTGCAGAGATGGTTCCCGTAGCCAGGCGTGGCACGGGATATGGCATCTTCAATACAGGTTACGGAATATGCTGGTTTCTCGGCAGTGCACTTATGGGAGTTTTGTACGACTTCTCACTTGTATCACTCATTATATTTTCGGTTGTTGCACAGCTTGCCTCGGTTCCATTGCTTCTTTTAGTCAAAAAAATACCAAAATAATTTTTAGTCAATTTACAAAGGGACTTTTTCTTGACCCTAACCTCATTCTACAGTATTATTGGAATTCAACATGTTACCTTTTTATATCTTAAACTAAGGTAAATATTCTGTGAATAAAGTAAAAATAACCTCAGAATTTGACCCATCGGCAGACTTGGTTCTTTATCTGGGGGACTGTCTTGATTTACTTTCCCACGTGCCTGACAAGTTTGTCAAGTTAGTAGTAACCTCTCCTCCTTATAATCTTGGTAAAAAATATGAAAATCGAATGACGATGGATGAATATTTAGCTTACCAAAATAAAGTAATTAAAGAATGTGTGCGGGTATTAGATAATTGAGGAAGCATTTGCTGGCAGGTGGGCAATTATGTTAATGACGGAGAAATTATTCCACTTGATATCTTTCTATACCCTATCTTTGCCTCGTTGCAACTACATTTACGTAATCGTATTGTATGGCACTTTGGACATGGTTTACACGCCTCAAAACGATTTTCAGGTCGATATGAAGTTATTCTTTGGTTTACTAAAAACAATGAATATACCTTTAATCTTGACTCTGTTCGTGTACCTCAAAAGTATCCACAAAAAAATATTTCAAGGGGCCCAAAAAGGGTGAATTCAGGGGTAATCCGTTGGGTAAGAACCCAGGAGATGTATGGGAGATTCCTAACGTAAAAGCAAACCATATAGAAAAGACTATTCATCCATGTCAGTTTCTTGTCGAATTGATCGAACGTATGGTACTTTCGATGACCAACGAGCATGATTGGATACTAGACCCATTTATTGGAGTGGGGACATCAGCTATAGCCGCTTTAATGCATAACCGAAAAGCCATCGGCGCTGAGATTATGCCTGAATATGTAAAAATCGCAAGGGATCGCATTCATCTAGCAGAGAAAGGAGCATTGTCCATAAGACCGATGAATCGTGCAGTTTATGATCCTGACACTCCTAAGGCAAATATTCCTCCACAGATTGTAAAACTGGGAACAAGTCCACGCCAGCTCAAATTATTCATGTAGAGGTGATTTTGATTGATGTGGATGAAACAAATTAAATCTTTGCAAACCGTGTAGTCCTTAGTCATATATCCTTTTCTTAATGGGAAAATAAATAGTACCCATGTCGACCATTTTAAAAGGCAATTTTTCTGCCACTGCGATTGGAAGCCTTCCACACACCGACGTCGATGTGGCCTGCGAACTCATGTTTAAGTCGCTTCCTGAGATCCCTTGCTGGCCTCAGTTACCTAAAATCAGCACCAGAGAAGAAATGTGTATTCAGTACACCGAAGGGCTTCCCTGCCTTAAAATTCATGCGGACGGAAAAACCGTGAGTATTGACGTTTCAGGCGACACATCAAGTGCTTTGGCCGGTTTTTACGAGGACTATTTAAAAAATGACCCCGACCTGTTTCAGATAAGCCCCGGAAGTGCAGCGGGATTTTATGCAATGCTTAATCGACTCAACAAATCACCCCAAACATCCTTCCGTGCACTCAAAGGGCAGGTCGTTGGCCCAATTACCCTTGCAGGCTCCTTAAAGCTTTCTACAGGTATTACGGCCCTGTACAGCGAGGAATTTTTTGATGTGATCATCAAGCTGATGTCGATGAAGGCATACTGGCAATTTACGAAACTATCCCAATATGGTCTACCAGTCATTATCTTTGCAGACGAACCGTATCTTACAAGCTTCGGTTCGGCATTTATGAACATTAGCCGGGAAAGGGCAATCAGTGCCCTTAATGAGGTCTACGAAACCGTTCAGTCCCACGGTGGATTAACAGGCACTCATTGCTGCGGCAATACAGACTGGGCTATGCTTATGGCCTCCAGGGTAGACATCGTCAGTTTTGATGCCTATGAGTTTATGGATAAGTACCTGATGTACTGGCGTGAAATACAGGCATTCCTCAACAGGGGAGGTTATCTGGCGTGGGGTATTGTCCCAACTTCTCCAAAGGTAACAAGTGTATCAGTAAATGAACTGTTGAAAAAACTGGAGGAAGGTATACGATTCCTGGTTGATAAAGGATTTTCGAAGACATTGATTAAAGAAAGGTCTATCATCACCCCCAGTTGCGGTACGGGGACATTGACTACGGAAGAGGCAGAAAGGGTGATGGCATTAACACATGAACTATCTATGGCAATGAGAGAATAAACTCTTCACAAATTTCGTCCTTCGGAGTTTATCTCTTTCGACCAGTTCGGGTGAGGTTACAGAAAGAGTATTACCTGTATTAATAGCTATGAAACAAGACGGTTTTTAGTATACTTATTTGATGTAAGATTTCATCCATCAAAATCGACAATGCAAGATGGTTCCCAATTCTGCTCAACAACACGGCACGCTTGTGGTATTCAGCGGAGGCGTTGCCATTGGCACCCTTGGTGGCCTCATAGGGCTTGGCGGTGCCGAATTCCGTCTACCTCTGCTAATTGGCCTCTTCGGCTTCGGAGCCCTGGAGGCCGTCATATTGAATAAAGCTATGAGTCTCGTTGTTGTCGCATGCGCTCTTCCTTTCCGCGCTGCAGTGGTTCCTTTTCACCAAGTCTTTGGGCATTGGGGCGTGGTCGCCATCCTTCTGTCAGGTAGTCTGATCGGCGCATGGTTTGGCTCCGGATGGGCTATACGCATCGGGTCCAGGTTACTCTACAAGGTCATTGCTGCACTCCTGGTCTTTATTGCTAGCGTCTTGCTCTTTAGCCATGGAGTCCACCCGCAACAACTTCCATTCAATGGGTTGGCATTAGTGTTTACTGGCGCAATTGCCGGGGTAGGTATTGGTATAGTCGCTTCGCTGTTAGGTGTAGCAGGCGGCGAATTGCTTATACCAACAATCGTTCTCTTGTTCGGTGCAGACCCGAAGCTCGCAGGAAGTCTGTCCCTTGCGGTGAGTCTGCCAACGATGATTACAGCTTTTGCGCGTTACAGTCGTGATCAAAGTTTTCAAGTCATTCGTTTGCAGTGGCGCTTTTTCGTAATAATGGGTATGGGCTCATTGGTTGGCACTTTTTTGGGAGGCAAATTACTTGGAATTGTACCCACATCATTGCTGCTACCGTTGCTCTCGGCAATACTTTTAATTTCTGCTGTCAAGGTTTGGCGACATTCTTGATCGCTTAGCTCCGGTTCCCTTGTTTATCGTAAAAGCTGCTGCATCTCCAGAATTAAATCAGTAATTATCGTGAGTTGAGGATCGAGGGTATTGTCAAGTCCATGTGAGACATCACCGTACCTTTTTAGCCTCTTTGCCTTTACATCCTCAACAATTTCCAGACAATGAGGTAATTTGCCGAAAATCTCATGTAATACTTCCCTGTGTTCCTTTTTAAGGTCGAATATCTTTGAAATGATCTTTATTCTGTCTTTAATAAGAGAAGCTCTTTTTAAGATTTCAGCTTTAACCTCCGAGGGAATATTGCTTTTCATGTCGTAAAGGATGCCGGTATAGGTTCCGTTATGCAGGATGCGTTCAATATCCTGCATGGTTTCTTCCACAATACGGAGGGTTATTGAAAGGCCCCTTTTTTGATATTCATTCAGCATATTGTATTCCATGAAAGTTATTTTTATTTCTTACCATAAACAAAACTATACCTCCTAGAAACGTTAAAAAACCAGCATATAGAAAGCCTGCTGATGGTGAAACCTTCGCCCACAAAATCCCTACGACGAAACTTGATACGAAATCTCCGATTCCATTTACCATCGATAAAACACCATATCCCGTACCCCTCAGATGTGATGGTAAAAGGTCTCCCGCCAAAGCCCTTTCCATTGAATCAACCAGCGCGATATAGATACCGGCAAGAGAAAAAAGTATTATCAATGCCCAGAGTTTTGGAGGCTCAAGGATAAACCCCAGACACATGAGGGCAAATAAAAGGTAGCCAATGCCTAGCATCATCCGTTTGCCATGCCTTTCGCTTAATATTCCTGCGGGATAGGCAAATCCTGCATAGAATATGTTGTGAAGTGTGTAAAGCCCAATCGCCGTGCTATTCGCGAATACCTTCCCATACGCAGGGGTGAGTATTTCTATTGCCCTCAGGATTAACAAGGTATGTGCGAAATTGCCAAATCCAAAGATGCCGGCGCTGAGAACAAAGAGTTTAAAATTTAAGGGGAGTTCTTTGATATTTTTCCAGAATTTAACCTCTCCATCGTGCTTTTTCTTCCTTTCTCTCACCAAAACTACAAAACACGCTACGGACAAAAAACCAGGTATAAAGGAAATGAGAAATATCTGTCTGTAGCTTAAGATACCAATGAGAGCAAATGCAATCGCGGGTCCAATAATCGCGCCAATGGTATCCATGGCGGTGTGGAACCCAAAGGCCCTTCCATAGTACGCAGGCTCTAAGAGATCCACCATAAGCGCATCCCTTACAGGCCCCCTTGCTCCCCTCCCCATCCATGCAGCCACTCTTATACCTAGCACCTGATACCAGTTTGTGGTAAAGGCAAAAAAACCTTTTAATGCGGTAATGATATACCCTATAACTGCGATCGCCTTTCTTTTACCAATCTTGTCACTGTGATAACCCATCCAGAGCTTGATAATACTGGATAATGCGTCTGCTACCCCCTCAATAAGCCCTAAAGTTGCCGCATTTCCCCCTACCGTGGCAAGAAACATCGGTAATATTGCAGTGGTCATTTCATGTCCCATATCACTAAAGAGGCTAGTAAGACCGATACCGATAATACTTTTTGTCAACCAGTCATTTTTCATTATGATTTAAAATCCCCTGTTTATAATTTCCTTCGCCATTATTTTAATTATGCCCACATCTGAGTCAGTTACTTTCAATATGAATTCCTTAGCCTCCGGTACTCCTATCTCATTGAGGGCATTGAGAATGCCAATTTTTAA
>JABRVT010000002.1:0-101212 GCA_040048245.1 Candidatus Brocadia sp. | reverse complement strand
TGAATATAGCTTACGATCAAAACAGGACACGAGAAGTTGGCATACCGTCAAACAGATATTACAGACACATCAAGTGGTGACCATTGTACTTCCCGATGCGAATGGTACAAAGGTACACCACATACGGGTAGCCACAGAACCCGATGCAGAGCAAAAAGCGATTTACGAGAAATTGGGAATAAATCCAAAGCCAACAGGACGGAAGGTACTGACAATCAAAAAAGAGCACTTGTAGTGAAGAATGCCTCATAAAATCCTTGATTTTACAAGCCTTTTCCACTTGATTTGTGAAACTTAGGCTAGGCGCTGTAAACTCATGATTCAAATTCACTCCTGGGCAGTCCAGACTGGCGAATAATAGACCGCAAAGTCCCAATACGGATTTCATTGTGATCTGGAACTGGGACCGTAATCGTTCCATCGGACAGTTTCTTTTGCATTACGATATGGCTACCTCGTCGACGCACTTCAAGGAAACCGTGTTTTGCGAGAATAGCACAAACCTTTCTACCGGAAAGAACACGGAGTTCACCCAACTGTCACCTCAACCTGAGTAACGAAAACATCATTGTGAAGTCGATGTTTTATCTCTTCTTTTGATGCTGACTCGAAAAAAAGTTCTAATGCTTCCCGAAGGTTGTCCCGTGCTTCCTCGATATTATCACCCTGGCTTGCGATATCTAACTCCGGACATAACGATACGTATCCATCACCCTCGCGTTCAATAATTGCTGTAAATTTCATTGATGACCTCCTATCTCTCTAAAACTACTCATCTAAGACTAACAAATCTGCATTGTTGACAAATCCGCTCCAACTCTTCTGATAATCTGAGAAAGATGCTTGTAACTTTTCTGTTTTTCTCGCAATCGTTTTCTTCCCACGCTCACCGTACTATAGACCACCTCCATCATTTCTCCTATTTCTGTACTGCTTAGTCCACCAACCCGACAGAACAAGTCCATAGCTATTTGCCTCATTATACCTCGTTTCCTTTTTATTTCATCAAAACTTTTATTCGCCTCTTTGCAGAGCGCATTAAAATGGTCTTGTCATTCCAAAATCAAACAGAACAGATACAAAATATTTGTCAAGTGTAAAGATTTGATCCCCAAATTCTATTTGTAACAATTTAGTTTTTTGAAAACCATCTTTCAACTGATCGCTCCCAAACTCCAGTTTGGGAGTATAATGGACAAGAAACTCAGTTTCTGTGCAATGGTGTTACCAAACAGATGCTTCAACAGGTTCAGCACATGGTTTGGGAACAAGTAGTGGTGATTTATTTAAAAGCAATTTATCAAACGGCTAAATGGTTACTATTATTTAAATACACCATCATTCAAAGCGGAAACGTTCACAGAAACATTTGAAGGTTCACTATTTAAGGAACCATCATTAACAATCAAATTTATAATATACACGCCCGGCACATCGGGTTTGAAGGTTGGATTAACGGTGGTTGGGTTCTCTAATGTTACAGTGCTTCCTGAAGGCACTGATGCAAACTTCCAGCTATAATATAACTTGTTACCATCTATGTCTGAACTCTTACTGCCATCAAGAACAACGAGGTCATTAACTTTGGCTGATTGTTCGATTCCAGCACTTGCAAGTGGAGCTATATTAGTAACAGCTTTTGCAGTACGAGATGTATCAACTTTTATTTTGACTTCCTCATCGGTGTATGCTTTTACTTCATAACCGATAGGGAAACTCCCGTCTTCCCCTTTTATTAAAAAACCTGTTGGGGCTAACAAAGGACATAATAGTACTCCAGTTGTAGCAGCCAATGTTGTAGCGCCAGCACCATGACTATTCCCCTCGCGTTTTTGATAAGCATTCAATAATACCTCCGTACCATCTACCGCAGTAGTTGAATTAACATTCATAGAAATTTCACCTTTTTTTCCCCAACCTCTTGCCTTCTTTATCTCTGTAATCTTGCCGATAGCCTCTGTATTCGCATCAACCACCACCATATCATCGACTTTAACGGGCCTTACAACAGCAAACTTTACAATATCTCCAGCCTGCATATTTTTGCCATTTATTTCTTGTTTTAACGATAATAACACCGGAACCCCTGACCTTAACGTTACTTCTTTTATTTCCGCTATTGCTGAAGTAGTATTAATTAAAAAAAAACAAAATATAAAAGCAGTAATCCATTTAGGCACGGTCATTTCGGTTTTCCTTTCTTTATGTTAATGATTAGACAAAAACCGACCCCATAGAGGGTACCGGTTACAGAGCGGATTATATTATTGCTCATGTACTTTGTTACCGTTGAAATTGTTCCATCAACTATAATCGGAATGATTAATAATACACTAAACCAAAAGAGATATTGTCTTTTTAGTCTTTTGTTAAGCAAAAAAAATACTGGAATACCAAGAGAAAATGAAGCAAAAAGGCAAAAACATCTGCTGCATAAACCCAGGTTTGAGTCCCAAATCCAAAAGCATCGTGATGGAATTTGATGGCATAATAAACGGAGTATCTGATAAATATCCTGTGCAATTGCAATTCTTTGAAATTCCAGATAAGGGGCAACAATCGATAATATTGTTGCTATAACAGCTAATAACCAAAAAATAAAAATTTGACTCTTTATGCAAGCATTAAGTATGCCAGAGGACATGGCAACCCCTGCACCGTAAAAGCCACAGGCGATGCACCGCCAGGATGACTTTTAGATGGTATTGCATTTTGTGATATCAGGTTGTTATTATTGTTTCCAGAGCTCACCAGAACCTACCGTTTTACCATTGCATTTGTCCTTTATGGTGAACGTCATAACCATATAATCCTGAGAGCAGGTTATTATTGCGGTACCCTTCCATTTGCTTTTACAGCAACCGCCTGACTTTTCCCCTTTTACCTTAAATGTGATAATAGTCTCATCGATTGTTCCTGTTAGTGTCCCCTTACACCCATCTGACGTTGTTGCATCACCTGTAATATCATTCCCATTTTGTTCCAATTGTACGGTAAAATCGGTAGAATAACTCCAATCTGGTATTGTATAATTTCCTTTCCAGGTACCGGTAATTGTGCCGTCTGTAGTAGCTACCATTGTTACTCTTTCTAAATACATACCTTCATACCAATCTTCATGGCTTATTTCTATATCTTTCGTTTGAGTCTCGTAACCTTGTTTTTCATACTTCAACGTGTATTTTTGAGATTCTGGCAAAGAAAGTAAATAATGGCCAAACACATCACTGTAATCGCTGTAATTTTTATAATTATCTTTTGTGCTTACCCGTACGTATGAGAGGGGTTTGTCATTTGCATCATAAACATATCCACTTACATGTACATAAGTTACAGCAAATACTGTCTTTGGAACGAGTAATATCAATACCAATAACCCAAATATTGTCTTTCGATAACCCCATGCCATGGCTCATTCCCTCCTTTTTAAAATAGTCTTTTAGATGCTTTAGGAATTAATACCCGCCTCTTACGCACCAAACGTAGTGATAGTCATCATAAGCATAAGAGACACCTATCGCCTCTCCATTTGAAAAGAACAGGCATATTTGTATAACTTCTGGTGATTTTTCCCACACAAGCCCTGTTTCTTTGTCTAAAACCGCTTCACCATCTAATACAATCTCAAACCTTTTAGAAGCCTTCAGTTTCTGGCCCCACGAATGCGGAATCTAACTACCTTCTTTCGTTGATTTAACAGAACTATGGGAAACAACTACAAATACGGTAATAAAAACGGCAACAATTGTTACAAAAGCGCCTTTCATGTATTACATTCCCCCCCCTTTCTCGGTTTACTTTGGTATTATTCAAATATAGGGATGCGCAAGTATTATGCCAGGGAGTGTTTGGTGTCGATCTCAGGGGTGCTGCATCTTGATTTGTGATTGACCGGGGACTGTTGCATACGGAACAATCATCATGTCAATCGGGGACGGTTGACCTACCATTGATTAAACTGATTAAATGATTGACTATGATTATAAAAACATTAAAATGTTAGATTAGGCTTGATCGACAGTTTTCAGGCCAATAAATGACTCTGTTGATTAAGTCCTTTCAAACCAAATTGGTATACCATATACAATCTTATCTTGCCTATATTGTACTATATATGGTATAGTATGTTGTAGAAATGAGAGTTAATCAACAGGGTCATAAATAAGGGTAATAATAACGAAAAACCATCCGGAGACACAAAAATGACCGCAAACTCTCAGAAAATATTAAAAGAGGCATTGACACTTCCGCTCAAGGAAAGGGCGTCTCTTGTTGATGACCTTCTAGCCAGTTTGGATCAACCGGACAAACAGATAGACAGTTTATGGCGCAAAGAGGTTGAAGAGAGAATTACTGCATATCAGGCCGGCAAGATCAGGGCTGTAACACTTGACGAAGTTCTGTCAAAATACCGGAAATAATGCAGATAAGATTTCTTGAAATAGCTCAAATTGAGCTTGACGAGTCTATTGAATATTACAATTCTGAGTCTGGTGGATTAGGAGATGAATTTTTAGTTGAAGCGCTCCATGCCCTTGACCGAATTAAGAATTTTCCACAGGCCTGGCATCCCTTCACGAACGATACCCGTCGATGCCAATTGCGCCGCTTTCCATACGGAATAATATACCGGATATTGGATACAGAGATTCTTGTTATTGCAGTTGCAAATTTACATAGAAATCCCGACTATTGGAAAGACAGGATGAAGAAACCATAAAGGGGCTATTTGGTGCTGAGTCTTAATTTTTGATTAACCGGGGACTGTTGCATAGGGAACAATCATCATGTCAACCGGGGACGGTTGACCTACCACCATGACACATATTTGGATTTACGATAATATCAAATCCACCATCCGTCATGTTTGGTTTGGTAGGACGGGAGTCCCCGATTGTCATGATGAAGAATTTCCTCGTTCAAGCCGTGTAGGGTAAGCGATGCCTTGCCCTACATAAAAATTGTATGGAGAGAAATATACAAACATGCCTAACTATCGGAGAGTACGAATAATAGGGGGTGACCTGTTTCTTTACGGTTGTCACTTATGGCAAAAAATTCAGTGATGGCGAAGAAAACCGGGATTATTAAGGGTGCTGAATTCCAGGTATGGCGCTTCTTTTTATACCTTTCATTCTGAACGAGCATTTTTTACAGATCTTATTCCAGATTGGAATGCCGCCTGTGCATTTCGTTCTCGGAACTGTTCAGTCTTTTTACCAGCGAAAGAATGATTCCGTCCAAATACACCAGACATGCCTGCTCGAAGAGCGTGCTGCGAAATTGAATTGACCCATTATTTTTATAATTGGTACTCACTTCCTGGACGGGCAATTCTATAACAATGTCTGCCTGTCCGGCGAGCGGGGAGTTTTTTTGGGAGGTTACCGCAACTACTGCTGCATTTGCCTTTCTTGCCAATCCTGCAATATAACGGGTAATGTGTGTGCTGCCGGAACTACTACATGCTACCAGCAGGTCTCCTCTGTCAATATTAGGCGTTGTGGCATCACCAACGCAGTAGGCGTTTAGACCAATGTGGGTAAGCCTCATAGCAAAGGTACGGGATACCAGTCCCGATCGCCCCTGACCCGTAACAAACACGTTTTTTGCACAAAGAACACTTGAGACAAACCCTTCACAGGCCTTTTCATCAATCTTTTCGAGTACCGAGTGAATTTCATCTAAAATAATACGGGTGATTGCCCTAATCCCTATAGAATTGCTTTCGGTCTTCAATTTGTCTTCCCTTAAAAACTTGCCAGAATTGCCTAAAACGAAAGTCATTAATAGCGTGCCAACATATATTTATTCAGATAACTGATAACTGATTTTTATGAGTTTTCAAATCACAAATCCTTATAAGTCAATATAGAAATTTCTATAATTTTGTATTCCCCCGACAACATGGCAGCATCTTCTTTAATCTCTTTGAAAATCGTTGAAATATCGACAAAATTTTATCATGCCGTATCCCGTATTTCAAGGAATCATATTCCCTGAGACAGCACACACTTCCGTATATTTTATTTTTGTTGCTCTCCGCATTGACCTGTGTTAAAATTCTTTCCCATTGAGTATCATAAGCAAATAAAAATCTATTTTTCTATCCCATAACAATAAGGAGCCTTTGCATGGGAAACCTTCTCGGTAAGCTCATTAGCCTTTATGAAATTGCACTGCTTATTAGAATTGTTCTTTCATGGGTACCGCACAATCCCTATAACCAGGCCATACAATTTCTCTATAAAATTACTGACCCCGTGCTGAATCCTGTAAGAAAACTTATCCCCCCCCTGAGAGGTATAGATTTTTCCCCCATAATTGTATTCATCGGGTTAGGTATTGTCAAACGGATTGTAGGGGGAATATTTTGATTCACAACATTTCAAAAAAGGCACATGGTAAATATCCTGTAGCGCAAAATACTCATAACCGGTCCCTCCCCGCTGCTTCTCCTTCTCCATACGCTGGAGTCAAAAAACTCATTATCATGGATGTAGATGGCGTCCTGTTTAAGGGACAATTCATTTTGTACATGTCACGTTTTTGTGGAATACTGGCATACATACAAACAGCAATGCTATGCCTTCTTTTTAATATGAACAGGATATCTATACGGGAATTGCTCACACGGGTTTATGCGCGCTTTAAAGGCATTACACTTGAACAAGCTCAAACAATTTACAAAAACATCCCCACAATAAAGCATGCAAAGGAAACGATTGAAACGCTGCGTAACCATGGCTATCTGGTGGTTTTTATAAGCAGTGGAGTGCCGGATCTCTTTGTAAAAGACCTTGCGGATAAACTATCGGCGAATAGCGGATACGGCCTGGAGATCGGCACAATGAATAATCAATTAACGGGTGAGGTGTTTGGAAGACTTTCTCAACCTGACGGGAAGCGAGAACTCATCGAAGAGATACTGAGCAAAAATAACCTTACATGGCAGAATACCGTTGTCCTTGTGGATGACCGCAATAATCTTGATATAATGCAGAAAGCAGGCATTACTATCGGTGTCAATGCACACTATACCGTACGGCAGCGGGCACAGTACTTGATTGACAGCGGAAATCTGTCCGAGATATTTGATATCATGGACATTGAGGATGCCGATACGTATAGGACGCTGTTTGCTGGTATGCGAAAACAGTTTACACATTTGTGGTATCAGGAAATCAGGAGGAAGCTATTGCATGTCCTTATTGCTTTTGTGCCTCTATTTTCAGGTCTTGTTTACAGCACAACTCTTTCAGTCCTTTTTTCCATCGTAATTGTTTATATGATCTCTGAATGTCTGAGAGTAAATGGATATTCATTTCCTTTGCTCGGTGGTATAACCCGGTCCAGTATCCGCAAATTAGAGGAACGTGGGTTTGCATTTGGACCGGTAACTTTGGTTCTGGGCGCTATTCTATCCCTTCTATTTTTTCCTACAGCCATAGCAAATACAGTTATTTGGATTGTTGCCTTTGCCGACACAGCTGCTACAATAGTCGGCAGGAGTCTTGGAAATCATCGGATCCCTTATAATATAAAAAAAAGCATTGAAGGTTCTCTTGCTGCCCTGCTGGTAGCCTTTCTCTGCGGGTACATTCATTTACCTGTCTTCCAGGCTTTATTCGCCGCATCAATTTCCAGCGTTATTGAGTCATTACCGCTGAGGTCACTGGATAATTTATTCATGCCTGTTGGCACGGGAATTTTATTGGTATGTCTTGGGTGCTCCTAGGCATTTATCGTTGCATTTTGCAGAACTAAAACCTAACATTAAATGTTAAGAATTTTAAACTATTGGCTCCTCTCCCCCCTGATGAGGTTGATCAGGTGGGAGTGAAGGAAAACTGTCGAAAGCAGCATAATTCAAACGTTAAGGGATTGTAACAACTTAGTTTTTAAAAAACATTGATAGTTGTAAACCTCTCAATGGCAATTATGTAGAGGTAATTCATGAATTGCCTCAACAGCACATAGTAAGCGCATCATTACTGGAATTTTTCAAAAAACTACATTGTTACAGGAATTTCAAACACCCCCATAATCCTCCCGTAAACGGGGGGGACACAGGGATGGCCACAAACAAAGTCGCCGAAGGCTAATTAAAACTCTAATATAAAATAAACAGAAGATATTCCTCACATGCGTATACTTGGGATTGATTACGGTGAAAAACGGATTGGAGTGGCAATAAGCGACCCGCTTGGGATCACAGCGCAAGGGTTGCCAACCATAGAATATACAAATATCCAGGAAGTACTCCAGAGGATATCACATATTATCCGTGAAAAAGAAGTTGAAATGATTGTCGTTGGATTGCCCAAACACCTGAACAATTCGTTGGGGGAAAAAGCACAAGCTGCAATGGACTTCGTTGAACTATTACAAAAACACATGAGCATACCTGTAACCATGACCGATGAACGACTGAGTACTGTGCGGGCACATAAATCCATGCTGGAAGGAGATCTTTCCCGGAAAAAACGGAAAGAACGGGTTGACATGGTTGCCGCCCAATTCATATTGCAGGATTATTTAGATAGAATTAAGATTAAGAAATGATACAAAGAAACAACACCCATTACAAAAAACCTGAGCTCGTTGCGCCAGCCGGAGATATTGAAAAGCTCAAAACAGCGATTGAATATGGCGCTGATGCCGTCTACGCGGGCGGAGAAGGCTTTAACCTGCGTATGGGCGCTCCAAATCTGACTTTACCGGAAATCAAAGAGGCGACTGAATGGGTTCATAAACGGGGGAAAAAAATTTACATTACCCTGAATATCTTTGCCCGTAATTATCATGTTTCTGCAATACGTCCTTATCTGAAAAAGCTTGCTGAAATTCCGATTGATGCGGTAATTGTTTCAGACCCAGGTGTTTTCATGACGGTTCAGGATATTGCCCCGCATATTCCCGTGCATCTCAGTACACAGGCTAATACCACCAATGTAAAATCTGTAGAGTTCTGGCACCGTCAAGGCGTGAAGCGTGTAATCCTTGCAAGGGAATTAACCCTTGGAGAAATTGAAGAAATCGCGGGCAATTCTCAGGCAGAAACCGAAGTGTTTGTACATGGCGCCATGTGCATGTCATATTCCGGGCGATGCCTGTTGAGCAGTTTTATGGCCAACCGACATGCCAACCTGGGAGACTGCTCACATTCGTGCCGATGGCAATACGTCCTGAAAGAGGAAAAACGTCCAAACGAAACATATTCAATTGTGGAAGACGAAAGCGGCACATTCATCTTGAGTTCCAGGGACCTTTGTATGATTCAGCATATTCCTGAATTGGTACATGCGGGCGTTGCCGCCTGGAAGATCGAAGGGCGTATGAAGAGCCAGTATTATGTCGCTGCTGTGACACGGGTCTATCGGGAGGCACTGGATCGCTATTTTGCCGATCCTCCTGGATATAAGTATGATCCAAGATGGCTTTCTGAGCTTGAAAAGGTAAGTCACAGGGAATACGGAACGGGATTCTTCTTCGGGAATCAGGGGTATAATAGTCAGACAACGCATCCCGGAAATTTTTATATCAAAGAATATGATTACCTTGGTATGATTAACAATGTCTTTTCTGACGGTTTGGCTGAGGTATTGGTAAAAAACAGGATTTCAGATAACACTCCTGTAGAAATAATGGGGAGGTATTTGAGTGAAGATTTTACACAGGTACTTACAGACCTCAAAAACGAACACAATGAGTCTATTGAAACTGCCCACGTGGGGCAAAAGGTGTTTGTAAAGGTATCACGACCCGTCCACAAATATTTTATGCTCAGAAAATGTGGATGAAAAAGATGATAAAGAACGTTGCAAAGAATACCGGTGGTATTTGCCTAATAATTATGGGTTGTACGATGATTTTTACCCCCGGTCCGGGATTATTTACACTCTTAGCAGGATTGTATATCACGAATTTTCCCGGAAAGTCTTTTCTTATTAACAAGTTGAAAAAGACAAAATTTTACAATCGATATTTCGTTAAAATCGAATCAAAAATAAAAACAACGTTAAAAAGAAAGAAGACATAGGAAAGAATGAACATCAAAACCGGTATCTCGATTGCGCTTGTCGTTTTTGTAACAGGATGTGGTTCTACTGATTATTTGAAAAAAATATCCCCTTTTAAAAAGGAAGAGCCAACCCTTGAACCTAAAAAGGGTACACAACCTTCCGGAAATGAAGAAATATTTGTGTGCGCGGGGGATATTGATGTCATTTATAAAAAATTGGGCGAGGTCAGTCTAGGCGAGTTTGGTTTTTCAGGACATGATATCTTGGCTATTAAAATAAGGGAAAAGGCAGGCGCGGTAGGCGCCCAGGCAGTAATTAATATCCAGTATGACACCGGGGCATCAAAATCGTGGAAAGGATATGGCGAACTGGGAGGAACTGATTACGGGGTAAGGCATACGTCATGGTGCAAAGGTACGGCAATCGTGTTTTTGGAATCCCACGATCCTCTGGGACTTCTGACATGCAATCTTACAAAAGAAAACAGGGAATGGTTCGGATTTAAAAAAGCACAGACAGGCGTAATTGTCGTTCACGTCATGACGGGAAGTATTGCCTCAAATGCAGGTATTAAGGCAGAGGACCTTATTACAGAGTGGAACGGTGAAAAAATTGAAAATAAGGCCGGTTTTAAGCAATTCATTGAAAGAACCGCCGGCAAAGAGGTTAAACTCACCCTGCTTCGTGCCGGAGAAATCAGGACTATACCCTTGTCCGTCCCTGTAACTGAGCGAAACCTGGTTGTGCCATCAGACTCCAAAACCCCTGTAAAACATAGGATAACCGCAAGCGAAAAAACCGAACCTTCCCCATACAAACTTAGTCTGCATACTCCCGAGGTTCACAATGAAATAGGCGATCTTTATCTCAGGAAAGGTATGTATGATGAGGCAATCGAAGAATATAAAAAGGCTATCGAAGCCGACCCGAATTGTGCCATTGCCCATTTCAACCTGAGCATTGTATATGATAAGAAAGGTATGAAAGAAAAGGCCGAAGAGGAGTACGCAATATATAAACGATTGAAACCAAACCGAAAGTAAATGATAATTATCGATTGACAATCACACATGGATGCAGAATGAAATATATTCTATCCGCATTACTCATTTTTAGTTTATTTATACTACGATCACTGCCGGCGGCAGAATTGCTTAAAAATGGCGATTTTGAAACGGGTGACATAATAGGCTGGAAATACTGGGAAACCTTTCCGTGGGATGGCGACGGCGCTCCCGTAGAATCACCCACACATGTAATAATCGCGATTCCGGGTACCATAGGAAATCCTATACCACCTACTACGAGTGGTTCCTTCGCCATGGCACAACAGGTTAGCTCCAACGGAACTGCAAGAGGTGGTCTCTATCAGGAAGTTAAGGTGGTCATAAATACCCCTTACATTTTAACCGGTCACATGGCATTTTATGGAGATGATATCGGAGATATTACTATCGCAGGAATTTTAGATGGTCCCTGGAATCCGGCGCTTGCTTTTACCACTCCAAATAAAAATTATATCGGCGGCAACACTACTTCATCATGGATGGAATTTTCTCTCAGGATCCTACCTACCAAAGACGTGATCACCGTCTTTACGGAAACCAGACAAGACTGGATGCATGGACATGTTGCAGGATGGTACGATAACCTTAGCCTGCGTCCGGTCCCGGAGCCAACAAAGCTTCTCTCATCACAAAACCCTAAAAACAATCCTGTTTGTGAAGAAAAGCAAAAATAAGCTACCAGATGAGAAAGGGTAAAAGATTCCATCCAAATGGTAACCTGATGACCATCCTTCGTAAGTGATGCCAATTTCCAGGGTAAATAATTGTTTCTATCATGCCCCTATTTTTCGCTTCTCCTTTTGCGGACGATCTCTCTTATCATTTATCATTGTTTTCTTGAAAAAGGGGAAATATATAGTAAAATTAAAACAAAAGTTGCTTTTTCACAACGAGTTAGCACAAATTAGGAGTGTCTCTCAAAAGGCTAAGGTGGTATGCCTTTGCTTTTGTATCATACATTTTACCACGACACCTTTTCAGATATCAGGTTTAAGTAAAATACATGTCCATGACAACTGCTCTTTCTCAGCCAGGCTTACGGAAAGCTGTCTCCTGAATTAAGGAGGTAGCAGTCAGGAAACATACCTTAAAGGATAGCAACAGTTTAGTCCTTTGAAAAATTCCTGTAATAATGCGGTTACTATGCGCTGTAGCTGTAGTGACAATTCATGAATTGCCACTAATACCTGTTACAAAGTCGTTCTCAACCACGAATGTTTTCAAAAAACTAAACTGTTGCAAATAATATACATCTCGTTTTATGCCTGTTATTTTTTGGTATACTTCTTGCGATATTTGATTGCAAACGTCAATAATCAAGTACCTGTGCAACGTTCCGGCAATGAAGGCATATGCCGGAAATTACCTTGATAACGCAAAACTATATACCTTCGGAGTAACGTTCATGAATGGAAGACCAAGGCCGTTCGTCCGAATGTTAATAGCTGGTTTCTTCTTTCTTGCCGCAGTTACGCTTAATATCCTATTGCCGCGTTATTGGCATAATATTCCTGAAATCGTTAAGCATTTGCTTCTCATCTTCAGTGCAATAATGTGTGTGCATATCCTGGAGTACGCATACCTTTGGTGGGAAATTTTCGGGCATATCAGAAGCATCCTAAAGGAAACTCTTCAGGCTACACATCAGCTCATTGATAATAACCGGAGTTCACTGGAAAAATTTTTACAAACATCCAACCGGCTTATCAGTTCGGCAGCAACCTGCGGGCTAACAAATATCTATTGTTCCCGCAAAGATGTCAAGGGCGACATATATGATGCTATAGAAAATGCCGAAAAACGGATATGGCTTCTCGGCGTCACGTTCTCAGAGAATGTTCATCTCGACGAATTACTTTCTACACTCAGCAAAAAAATTGCGGCCGGGCTCGATGTTAAAATACTCCTGCTTGACGTCTTCCGGGAGACGGCAGTCTTTCGAACATTACTTGAAAGCACTGGCGCTGAGGCCGCAAGGATTATCAATACCGACAGATCAAAAATACAGCCAGCAGACCCCTTCTTCCATCAACGTTTGTACAGCGATTTCACCCATGCATTTGACAGACTTCGCAACTATCCAAATGTCACACCTGTAGTGAGGTTTTATGCCCATAATCCAGCCTGCTGGATGATGATTGTGGATAACACAGCCCATTTTCAACCATATACTTTCGGGCGAAGCGCAAGCCAGCATTCATTGAATCTGTGTGTTGGAGCCAATATGCCGGTATTCAAATTCCAGATGCAGACAACCGGAAAACCTTTTGAGATACTCGAAGACCATTTCCGGAAGTTGTGGCTTACATCCAACGTAGATATGTTTCACACCGAGGCCAGGATAGCTGACCGTAACCGGATCATTAACAATATATTCAATGCCCATCTTCCGTGGTTTAAACACGTTTATGAGGCTCTTCATCCGTCCGAAAAGACCATGCGCTTTGAAATTGACCGAAAATTTCCGCGTCAATTGTGGGAGTGGAAGCAGCCGGCGCTGAGCGTTTATTCGGAAGATTGTAAAGCTTGTGCCGGTGCAGCCATCTGCGATTATTCCCGTGAAAGCATCTCCCTGAAAATAGAGGGTACTTTTCCTTTTGGCGAAGGGCAAATCGTCATTTTAGAGGGCACCCCGCCCGCGGAACCATTAGAAGCCAATTTCATAATAGAACATTTTCTGAGGATAAAGAAATTCGTGGTTAAACGAATAGGAAACGGGGACCAACCGATCATTGGATTGCAGGCAATTTCAGAAAGCAAAAGATACAATGAACAGAATCAAACGGACAACAGATCAGCGCAATCTTCCCCGCTTACATGAAGGTATCCCACACAAAATATGGAAAACATTCAAATAAATATTAACCACATCTGGGTCATGGCAGCGGCATGTATGGTATTCTTCATGCAACTCGGCTTCACTTCCTATGAAGCAGGCTTCGCACAATCAAAGAACGCCATTAGTGTCTCTATCAGAAACCTGATGGTTACTGTCACAGCTTCCCTCGTATTTTATGCCTTTGGATTCGGATTTATGTTTGGTGAAAGCCACGTGGGCTGGATTGGGCTGGATCATTTCTTTGCCAGGGGTGTAATGGAACATCAGGGTAATCTGGCCTTCAGTTTTTTCTTTTTCCAGCTAGTCTTCGCCGCCACTGCCGCTACCATATTGACAGGCGCCATAGCAGAACGCTCGAGTTTTATCTCCAACGTCATGGGCGTCGTATTCGTGACCGGCATTATCTATCCGATTTTTGGCCATTGGGCATGGGGAAACCTATTCTGTCCCGAACAGTCCGGCTGGCTGAGAAGACTGGGTTTTATTGATTTTGCAGGCTCCACTGTGGTACATTCAATTGGAGGATGGTTTGCCCTGGCAGGGGCTATTGTTGTTGGTCCAAGAATTGGCAAATATAACCCTGACGGATCTTCAAATCGAATGGGGTTACATAATATTCCGCTAGCGACACTTGGTACCTTTTTTCTGTGGTTTGGATGGTTTGGATTTAATGGCGGAAGCCTTTTACGGGCTAGCGCGGATATCGGCCTTGTTATTACCAATACAAACCTGGCGCCGGCTGCTGCCGGAGTTTCGGCGCTGATATTTACTCATGCGGTGGAAAAGAGACTCAACGCCGGAAAACTCTTTACGGCGATACTGGCCGGCCTGGTAGCCATAACGGCTGGTTCAAGCAGGGTAAACCCCAGCGGTGCTGTGTACATTGGTTTAATTACCGGTATCGTGTCAATACTTGCCCAGGACTTTATTGAAAAGATATTAAAGGTCGATGACCCTGTCGCAGCCGTTGCAGTTCATGGAGTGGGTGGAGTTATTGGCACCCTTTGTGTTGCGCCTTTTGCTGAAAAATCAACCCTCCTGGTAGAAAGCGGCAACCGATTGCACCAGCTCGGTATCCAGGCAGTGGGTGTCGGGGTTGCCTTTGCATGGTCATTTGGGCTGGGAATGCTCTTTTTCTGGTGTCTTAAGATGATCGTAGGTATCCGCGTACGTCCGGAGGAAGAAAAGAGGGGACTTAACGTTTCCGAATACGAAGACGTGGCATCATGGCTTGATTTTATCCGTATTACAAGACTCCAGGATCTGAATGTCATTCTGGAAAAAAAAGTTGAAGAAAGAACGGAGGAGCTTCGGAAGGCAAATATCGCACTCGAAAAGGCCAACAGGCTAAAATCAGAGTTTCTGGCAACCATGTCTCACGAACTTCGCACCCCCCTGAATGCCATTATTGGTTTTGCTGAGGTCTTGAGGGACGAGATAACCGGAACCCTCAATGCCGAGCAAAAAGAATTTGTAAGTGATATCCATAGCAGCGGGCAGCATCTGCTCAACATGATTAACAGCATCCTCGATCTTTCAAAGATCGAGGCGGGGAAATTAGAACTCCAGTATGAAGATATCCCTCTGGAAGAGACCATCAATGAGATATTGAACACAATCATGGGATCTGCCAATAAAAAAGGTATCAGTATACATATCCATATCCATGAGGAAATACCACATCTCATAGCAGACAAGGTAAAATTTAAACAGATTATGTTTAACCTGTTATCGAATGCCGTCAAGTTTACCCCGGAAAATGGCCGGATTACCATCAATGCAAAGCATTTAAACCAGGATGTCCAGATTGCCGTAAGTGACACGGGTATTGGCATAAAACCCGAAGATATGGACAAATTATTTGAGCCGTTTCGCCAGGTGGATGGTTCATATGCGCGCCGGTATGAAGGAACGGGACTTGGTCTGGTGCTTACAAAACGTCTGGTCGAATTACACGGTGGCAGGATATGGGTAAAGAGTGAGTATGGGAAAGGGAGTACCTTCACCTTTACGCTACCCTTAAAACCACCAGGAAATCTCTCTTGACGAGCTAAAATCCAGAAAGGATTGGGAAGATTGTGTTGCAGATATTGCGTGTACTGGCCAGGCAAAAATTTCAAAAAGATTGGTTCAGCAACGATGAATTTAGGCTTATTGTTAATGTGCTTGTGAAAACGCATTGATTGTAAAAATTTGTTTGTATTAGCACAAGGAATACAAGTCACTGGCACGTTTTATCGGAACCATGTGGATATAAACAGTTTCCGGTCTCTAACCGCCAGTTTCCAATTTCCTGCTTATTTTTTCTCCTGACTATATAATACAGACCTTTCAAAATCTTTTCCTAACATCCACCCTACAATAACGAGCGCCGACTTCTTGATCGATTCCTGTCTAACCCTTTCGGCGATATCCGACAGCGCTGTACAAACAATTTTCTGGTCAGGCCACGTCGCCTTATAGACAACGGCTACAGGACAATCCTTACCATAATGTGGAATGAGTATCTTGGCGATTTCTTCTATTTTATCAACGCTCAGGAAAATGCACAGGGTGGGGGTGGCGGTGGCAAGGACACCCAGATGTTCTTTCTCTGGAATCGGGGTTTTCCCCTCCATGCGTGTAATCACAATTGTCTGTGTAACTCCAGGAAGGGTTAATTCCTGCCTCAAAACCGCTGCTGCTGCAACAAAGGAACTAACCCCTGGTATAATCTCGTAAGTAATTCCAAGTTCATCCAGCACACGCATCTGTTCCTGTATTGCGCCATAAATCGATGGATCTCCTGAGTGTATCCTCGCAACGTCCATATTATGTTCCATCGCTTCCTTATATACAGTAACCATTTCTTCCAGGCTCATATTGGAAGAGTCGTATATCTTCGCATGCGCCGGCAGAGACTTCAGTAATTCCTGATTCACGAGGGAGCCTGCATAAATACAATACCCTGAGCGTTGAATAGCCTTTAATCCCCTGATCGTTATTAACTCAGGATCGCCCGGTCCTGCACCGATAAAATATACCTTCATACGCTTCTAGTTCCCGTCTTTCCAGTGAATGGCGTTTACGATGACCTTTTTTGATTCTTCTCCAACTATCTTGAATTGGCTATCTTTAATCACATACGTTGAGGCTTCTTTACTACTGGTTCTTACCGTTACAACCCAGCATCCTGCATCTCTGCTTACAGACTCAATTCTCCCTTTTTTTATGCTTATGCTGACATTTAATACGGATTCCTCCTCCCCACCGTATATTTCACGAACGCCTTCTATCGCGAAAACGGTAGGCAATCCAGGTTTCAGCCGTATCAAAGGGGCTTCATATTCAAAAGCCTGTCCAAATGCAGTAAAAGATATACAACACAATGCAAACACACATACAAAGAGCCTAATTTTCATTTTACCCCCCCTCTTGTTTTCAATAATGAAAAACGAATGTCTGAAATTACAAAGAAACCATTTTACACGCAGAATAAACAGGTGGCAATCTCTTTTTCATTATCGTTATATTCTGTTGACACCTGTAAAATTGTTATTTATATTTACCTTAATCGCATTTTTTATTTATTTTGTCATTATTTTTTACATTGTGAAATGGTTAAAACGGTAAATGTAAGGGATTACTCAATAGGTCTGGGGCAACCCCTGGTCTTCATTGCAGGCCCGTGTGTTATAGAAAACCATAAAAGTTGCCTGAAACTGGCTGAAAAATTAAAAAATATATTTTTGATAAAAAAGATTCCCTTTATCTTTAAGGCTTCATATGATAAGGCAAATCGGACATCGGTGAATTCATACCGCGGGCCCGGCGTAAAAGAAGGTATAAAGATTCTGGCTGACATTAAAAACCGGCTTGATCTTCCGGTACTTTCAGACGTTCATACTGCTGAAGAAGTTTCATTCGTAACGGAAACGCTTGATGTTATACAAATCCCGGCCTTCCTTTGTCGTCAAACAGATCTAATTCTCGCTGCGGCAAGAACAGGTAAACCGGTTAATGTGAAAAAGGGACAGTTTCTGGCTCCCTGGGATATGAAGTCCGTTGTTGAAAAGATAAGGAGTACGGGGAATGAACAGATTATGTTGACGGAGCGGGGAACCAGCTTTGGTTACAATAATTTGGTCAGCGATATGAGGTCACTGGTTATCATGCGGGAATTGGGTTATCCTGTGGTCTACGACGCTACACACAGCGTTCAGTTACCCGGAGGACAGGGAAGCGTCTCTGGAGGCGAAAGAAAGATGATTGTGCCGCTTGCCAGAGCCGCTGTTGCAGCGGGCTGCGACGGTTTGTTCCTGGAGGTACATGAAAACCCTGAAACGGCACTTTCAGACGCTGCTACCATGCTGCATCTTAACGATCTGCCTTTTTTGATTGAACAGGTATTGGAGATCCACAGGATAGTTAGGCAGACAGTTCCAAATAATTTATTGTAAATAAAAAAAAAATTCGTATAATGTATTTTTTGTTTACGGAGATGTCTTTTAAGCCCGCGTAGCTCAACTGGCGGAGCACGTCATTCGTAATGATGAGGTTGTCGGTTCGACTCCGATCGCGGGCTTTTATTTTACAAGGGTTTCAAGCCTTCGATACATTTCTGTTGCCCTGACTGTAGTCAAATTGTAGTCAATTTTTTCCAAAACCTCAATTCCGTCCCTTAAACTCTCCTCGCAATGATGGACATAACGCTGTGTCATGGTAATGAGGTGTACCCCTGGAGCTCTGATATTTTATACAAATCAACACCCCTTTGTGCAAGACGTGTGGCAAAATCCAACCTCGCAATTCAAGGGGTAGGCAAATCGTTAATCCAGTAAATTCAAGGGGGTCATGTAAAAGGCCTTCACTACAAGCAGTTTTGAAAATTCGCCCCTTAATACCAGGTGTCTCTCGGCGATACATGCCTAAAAACACCCGTTTTGGGTGAGAATTGCAAAAGTCGGGCTGACCAGCGGATTGTTGAGGGTGGGTATTTCTTGCTTAAAGGACATGAATAAGTAACAACTGGAATGCCTGATAAATTTTTTGCCTTCGTATGTCATTTTCTCCTGAAATTAAAGGAAACCGCTGGAGATTGCGGCTTATCGTCCTGCAGGAGCTATCCCTTAGTTTCAATTTTAACTTCTGAAAAATATATTTTAAACGGACAATTTGTCACCTGGAAACCACTCATCGACCTTTTAAAACCATGTCAAAAACCCTTCCGAAGCGTTTCCACATCCGGCTATTAAAAGACACAGAGTCAGTACCACCAGCATAGCTGGTGGTACTGACTTCCCCTGTCCGTTCATCTCCCACCTGATAGACAAGTTCGAGCGTTATCTTTTTAGGGTGTGTTTTGTAATTCCCTTCATGTCCTCTTTCCTTTGATAAGATCCTGTTTTTTTACTGTAGTTAACTCCATAGGAATGGACAGGAACAGACATGGAATAGAATTGTGTTGCAAGTTATCACAAAATAAGATATTATGAATACAAATGACATGTTTCCGGTCATTTGTAAAATATAAAAACGTTATTCGCAATGATGAGGTTGTATGTCCTACTCCGATCGCTGGTTTTTACTTGTCACGGATAGAGCAAATTCAAACCCCGCCAGGCAGTTATTATAGTAGGCCGGAAGGCAAAGTAAAGGCCATTTGTCGCAATATTGCTCCTCATGAAAAAATACCGGAAAAAGGTTTAAAAATCGAATTTTTATGGTAATTAATAAGAAAAAGGTTTTTGTGTTAGGGTTGGATTCGGTTCCGCCTGAACTCTTGTTTGATCGCTGGCTGGATCAATTGCCAAATATAAAACGGCTGATTTCTCAGGGCAGATACGGTGAGATGAAAAGTACAATCCCGGCGATTACCTGTCCTGCATGGATCTCCATGATGACAAGCGCCAATCCTGGCAGGTTGGGGATATACGGGTTCAGAAACCGGTCAAGTTATGATTATGACGGTCTCTCCTTCGCCAATTCAAAGACAGTTAATGTGGATACCGTATGGGATATCCTATCGAAGATGGGGAAGAAGGTTGTGGTAATTGGTGTACCCATGACGTATCCCCCTCAGCCCGTCAATGGCTGTATGGTTACCTGCTTCATGACACCAGATACAAAGGGTGAATACACGTATCCTCCCGGATTAAAAGCCGAGGTGGAGGCCGTTTCCAACGGTTATATTCTTGATGTGGATGAGTTCAGAAGCGATAACAAAGAATCCACCTTAAAAGAGATCTATGCCATGACGCACAAGCGGTTCAGGTTAACCAGACATTTTATCCGTTCAAAAGAATGGGATTTCTTTATGATGGTGGAGATGGGGCCTGACAGGATACATCATGCCTTCTGGAAATATTTTGATCAGGAACATCCTAAACATGTACCAGGCTCAAAATATCAGGACGCCATTCTGAATTACTATAGGTATCTCGATGAGGAAATTGGTGAGACCTTTAAACTCTTCAATGATGACACCATGGTCCTCATTGTGTCAGACCATGGTGCAAAGAAAATGGTCGGCGGTATCTGTATTAATGAATGGCTTATCCAGAACGGCTACTTAAAATTGGTGCACTATCCTACAGAGGTTACCCCATTCAATAAACTCATGGTCGACTGGAAAAATACGATGGTCTGGGGTGAGGGTGGCTATTATGGGCGGATATTTATGAATGTGAAAGGGAGGGAGCCCAGGGGGGTCATTGCACCACAGCATTATGAGCACGTGAGAAATGAACTGATAAAAAAATTAGAAGATCTAAGGGATGAAAACGGTAATATTATTCATACAAAGGTCTTTAAACCTGAAGATATTTACTCGGAGTGTAACGGTATACCACCGGATTTAATCGTGTATTATGGAGATCTCTTCTGGCGTTCCATCGGTAGTGTTGGAAATGGTGCCATATGGGCTGATGAAAATGATACAGGCCCGGACGATGCAAATCACTCCCAGTATGGTATTTTTATTATGCGAAATGGAAGGGACAATGGAGGGGTACGACTTCATGGTGTAACATTGTACGACATCGCCCCAACCATACTGAACTATATGGGTGTTAAGATACCTGAAAATATGGAAGGGAAGATTATACCGTAATGGCAGGCGAGGCATGGTTGTGACCGATGAAAAAACATGTGAAACCACAGGTTTATCGTCGCAGATAACTTAGAAAGTGTTCAAATGGCTTAAGTAGTTCAAACGGTTTATCTGCAATTATTTTTAATATCTAACGCAGCATGAATAGAGATTGTATACGGAAGATTTAATGAGGATATAAAGGATGAATAAAGGTTTTACGGTTTGGCTTACCGGAACATCAGGTTCAGGAAAGTCGGCAATCGCGCATTTCCTGGGGAAAAGATTGCAGGAATGGGGGAAAAACGTTGAGATACTTAACGGGGAGGCAATGAGAACAAATCTGTGTCAGGGACTGGGCTTTCAGAAACAGGATCAGGTTATCTATCTGCAAAGAATTGCGTTCGTGTGTAAGCTGCTGACAAGAAACGGCGTGGCGGTTATTTCAGCCAGTATATCTCCGTACCGGGAGGCCAGAGATAACGCTCGCAAAGAAATTGATGATTTTGTTGAGGTCTATGTAAAGTGTCCTCCGGATGTCTGTGCACAACGTAATATAGAGGAGATGCACCAGAAGGCGCTCAATGGAGAAATTCAGAATTCTCCGGGGGCTTCAGACCTCTATGAGGAACCGATCAATCCTGAGCTTGTCGTTGAAACCGATAAGGAAACTGTGGAAGAGTCAGCAGATAAAATTGTAAATAAATTGATAGAATTAGGCTATCTGAACCGGAAAGGGACGTCTACACACGTTTATTCATCAGAAGAGGAAGACAGGATTAAGGAAAGGTTATCCAGGTTAGGGTATATTTAAAAGTTCGTGCTTTTTTTATTTGCATAAGCCGTTTCTATTACATTTTTTATCTTTGTTGCAAACCTGGCAATGAGCTTATCCAGTTGTGGGATCAGGACAGGGCTTGCCGCCTTTGCCAGAATGGCAAAAAGGGCATTGTCAAATTTTAAGTGGACGGATGTTTTCACATCTTCATAAGATATTCCTGAGTCACTTTGTGTTGAGTAATCAATCTCCAGCACGATAGAGCCTGAAAAGTTAAAGAACATGGCAGCATTGCCGTGCCCCATATAAATAACTTTCTGCGGCTGTCGTTCTGCCAGCTCAAATTCTCCGGTGATACGTCTGGCAGGCATCTGTATGCCGTATCGTCCATTCCCCTTAACTTCAAGGAGCAATTCTTTTTTCTTAAAATCCTTTCCATGTTTTGTGAGCTCTTCTACATGCTCCATAAAATATTCCAGGGTTTCTCTGTCGGTTCTGATTATAAGGGGTTTTTGAATCCTTGTAACTGTACTGTTATCGATGATGTATTGAACTTTCTGTCCTTGCATCGGCTCTGCCGACACCGGATAAATCAACGATATACAGATAAGCAAAAATGAAATTATGTTTATAAACGTCCCTACGGCCTTTCCTTTGTTGGCGGTTGTACCGAATACGTAATGAAAGCGTCCGCATCCTATAAAATTTAAAACGGAAAAATAAATCATTTATTTGACATTCTGACAAGATTCAGGAAATGTAGCCGTAAAAATATTAAGACAGAGAAGGCAGAGAAAATCAACGAGAAAACGTTTCCCTGAATGAGGAGTGTGCATAAACCTGGCAAATGGATAATCGTTGACTTTGGGATTTAAAATTGTAAAATGACTTATCTTATCTCTTTACCACACAGCACCGGAGGAATTGACGATATGCAAAAAAGTAGAGGCATTACGATACAACGGCATATTGTTGAGCAGGAGAGATTATTCCCGAAAGCCACGGGAGATTTTACCGGGCTTCTATGGGATTTAACCCTTGCAGCTAAGACCATATCACGGGAAGTAAACAAGGCAGGCCTTGCAGAAATTTTGGGTCTTACAGGTGAAATAAATATTCATGGGGATGCGGTAAAAAAGTTAGATGTTTACGCCAATGAAAGAATTTGTAAATCCATGGACCACAGTGGGCATCTCTGTATTATGGCGTCTGAGGAAAATGAGGACATTATTCCAATACCTGATGAATATCCGAAGGGTAAATACGTACTCATGTTCGATCCGTTAGATGGTTCATCTAATATCGATGCCAATGTAAGTGTAGGAACCATATTTTCCATTTATCGGAGAAAGACAACAGGAAAAGAGGCTAGTATTGAGGATTGTTTGAGAAAAGGAACGGAACAGGTAGCGGCAGGGTATATTGTCTATGGTTCCAGTACGATGATGGTCTATACAACAGGACAGGGTGTGCATGGTTTCACTTTAGACCCCAGCATTGGAGAGTTTTTACTTTCTCACGAAGACATAAAAATTCCTTCAAAAGGAAAGATATATAGTATTAATGAGGGAAATGCACATACGTGGGATGAAGGGACAAGGAGATATATCGCTTATCTTAAGGAAAACGATCCTTCAACGGGCAGGCCGTATTCACTGAGGTATATTGGTTCTTTGGTAGCGGATTTTCACAGAAATTTGCTTTACGGTGGAATATTTTTGTATCCTGCCGATTATAAGGATCCAAAAAAGCCGAAGCCAAAACTCAGGTTACTTTATGAGGCAAACCCCCTTGCTTTCATTGTTGAGCAGGCAGGAGGTATGGCATCCACAGGCAAGGAGCGTATCCTGGATATCCAGGCAACCGAACTTCATCAAAAGGTACCGCTTATTATCGGGAGCAAAGAAGATGTATTGACTTATGAAAAGTTCTTTAACCAAAAGTAAAATAAAAGGAGTTAACAACTCATGCTTTATCATACGGAAGAAGATTTGTTAAGCGATATTAAGGGTATTATTGATATTCAAAAAGATGGCGCGGTAAAGATAACTGACAAGGATGCACTGCGAAATAAAAAAATTGACAATATTGTTTACAATGCGGTTTTTAATAAAGAAAACGCTATCAAAGATGTATCCCGGCGGTTGATCCGTAACATCGGAAATAAACTTGGTATTGTTTCCTCATCTATTCAGTCGCTTTATGAAGCCATGGGTAGAAAAGAATACAAGGGATTCACGGTTCCTGCAATTAATATCAGGGGCTTAACGTATGATGTGTCGCGTTCCATTTTCAGGGCTGCAAAAAAGAACCATGTAGGTGCCTTTATCTTCGAGATTGCACGGTCAGAGATTGGTTATACGGACCAGAGACCTGCCGAATATGCAACTGCAATTCTTGCGGCTGCCATTAAGGAAGGATTTGAAGGCCCCGTCTTTATTCAGGGGGATCATTTCCAGATTAATGCAAAGAAATACGAAAAAGATAAAGACGGAGAAATCAACACTGTAAAAAAACTCATTAAAGAAGCCATTGATGCCGGTTTTTATAACATCGATATTGATACATCAACCCTTGTGGATTTAAATAAACCCAGCTTAAGCGAACAGCAGCGGTTGAATTTTGAATTTGCAGCGGAATTAACCGCTTACATCAGGTCATTAGAACCGAAGGGAATAACGATATCTGTTGGCGGTGAAATAGGTGAGGTGGGTAAAAAGAACAGTACCGTTGAGGAGTTGCGGGCGTTCATGGACGGTTATAACACTGCGCTGGCTATAAAGGGCAAGGGAATGAAAGGGATCAGTAAGATAAGCGTGCAGACGGGAACTACCCATGGAGGGGTACCGTTGCCAGACGGAACGATTGCCAGGGTGAAGCTGGATTTTGAAACGCTGGAGAATCTGTCAAGGGTTGCCAGGGATGAATACGGTCTTAGCGGTGCGGTGCAGCATGGCGCATCTACACTCCCGCCTGATGCATTTGATAAATTTCCTGAAACCGGTACAGCCGAGGTGCACCTTGCCACTGAATTCCAAAATATGATTTATGAAAGCAGTGTGTTTCCGCAGGATTTCAAAAAAGAAATATATGATTTTCTGAAGAACCATCCTGATATAAGGAAAGAATGGAAAGAAGGAGATACCGAGGAACAATTTTTATACAAGGTCAGAAAGAATGGTTTTGGCCCTTTTAAAGAAAAGTTTTGGAATCTTCCTGCTGATGTAAGAAACAGGATTGGTGAAGAACTTGAAGTAAAGTTCGAATTTCTTTTTAAAAAATTGAACGTCATTCACTCGAAAGAAATAATAAATAAAACTATCAAACCAGTAGAAGTGCCACTGCCTGATCCCCCAGGCCGTGTGTAATTATTGCCTGAAAATTTAGCCGTATAGGAATTCCCAATACCCCAATAATCCCCCGTTTACGTGAAGGAAACAGGAGGGGAAAGCTACCGAAGACCTAATTTAACGAGAAAAATAAGTATGGAAAAATGGCACTTAGTACAAAGAATTGTTTTGTTTTTGACAATATTGCTTGTATCTCCTGGCATAGCCTTTTCTGATATAGACGATCCAATAGTTCTGCCGAAATACTTTGCAAGAATGAAAAATGAAACTGAAGAGGATATCAGGGTAGAAAAAAAGATGAGTGGTCTGTTACGCCTACAGATACTGCTGAGAAACAGCTACAGAGAACAGCCTGCGTCTGAAAGATTGAATGCCATGCAGAAGATGGGAATGAAGACTCAAGAGGCTGAAATAGATAAGCAGTTGGTTTATATTCATGTAAGAAGAAAATTAAACGCTGCGAAGATTGCATCTCTGAAAAAAATAGGGGTGGTTGTATATGATGATTCATGGATACCACCGCTGGGAAATCATCCCACAGGTTATGTTATAGCAAGCGTACCAGTGAGTCGAATGTACGATCTGGCTAAAAAAACTTACGTTGTCAGGCTTGATACAGCAGAGCAGCTATTTTTACCAAAAAACGATGAGGCAGCAAAAAGTATCAATGCAGATGATGTCTGGAATGATTATGGATACGATGGAAGCGGCGTCAGGATTGCTGTATTGGATTCCGGTCTAGACACAACACACAAGGATATTCCTGCTCCCATAGCAAGTAAGGATTATTCAAATTATCCCAATCTGGACGATACCATTGAAAATCTGGTGACGGAACATGGCACCCATGTGACAGGAAGTGTCGTTGGTCGTGGTATACGGTCCAACGGAAAATACAAAGGTATGGCATTCGGCGCTGACCTGGTCTTTTTAAAGATTGGGGATGATACAACCGGGGGCGCTACAGAAAATGCCATTTCTGCAGCCATAAAAGATGCTGTGGATATATATAATGCTGATATTGTAACCATGAGTTACGGAGGCTTTGATGTTTATAATGATGGTTCTGAAGAAACGTGCCAGGCAGCCGATTATGCTTTTAGCAAGGGTGCATTGGTATTTATGGCAGGGGGAAATGAGGCAGATACCAAAACGCATTATTCAGGAGCGGTTGCCGCCCGCAAAAAAACAAAGTTTATTCAAATCAGGGTGCGCCGGAGCATGTCAATGCTCTATTTTTATCTCAATTGGTTTGATGGTAAGGGGATGAGCAATGAGCTTGACCTTAATTTGTATGATGCGAACAAGAGAAAAATACCTTCAAAAAAGATTACGAAGTACCGGGAAGGGGAAAGTCCAAGGGGTACGGAAGCCAAGCTGGTTTTCTACAATTTTTATGTCTCAGGACCAACCAGGTACTATTTGAGGGTGACAAATAATTCTGATAAGGATCAGGTTTTTCACATATATTCTTTCGACTATAGTACCACCTTCAAAAAAGCAGATTCGAGCTACACCATCATAACGCCGGCAACGGCAGACAATGCCATTGCCGTTGCATCATATGTGACCAGACCATTCTGGACCAATTACAAAGGGGAAACTTACACTTACATTAGCGATACAACACCTGGTAAAATCTCTTCATTCAGCAGCCGTGGTCCAAGGATTGACGGGGTTAAAAAGCCTGACATTGCAACACCAGGACAGGGAATCATTTCTGCAAGGGATAAGATATTTAACTGGCCAGGACAGTATGATGCCCTCGTAATTGATAACGATGGCATTAATAACGGTAATGGGCCTGCAGATTATCTGCTACTCGAGGGCACAAGTATGGCAACGTCAATTGCCGCCGGGGCATCGGCATTACTGATGCAGGCTAAACCATCATTGAAAGGAAATCCCGCCATTGTCCGGAATGCCTTATTCCAAACCGCGAGCAATGACGGAAAACAGTCTGAAACAGACGGATACGGTAAACTGGATGTACTGGCAGCATTAAACTACGTACTAACTGAGACACATATCTCTTCATTGTACAAAGCAGCAGACTTTGGCCGATAGTCCGTTACAATCATCACCAAAAAGCACGGGATAACAAAATAGCACAGCCTTTAGATCAGTACATTTTTCCTATAATTTAGCAACCACAGTGCGCTTTCAAGCAGAGAACGGTTCCCAATCGTACTTTGACATGTACCTTGCCTCAGGACAGGTTTTTGAGTCTATCCAGTGATTTCGTGCTTATATCGCAGAGTGATGTGAGAAATTTAAATCAATATCGGTATTTATAAAAAGATTTTTTAAATAGCGATGATTTTAGAGTTTTTTAATCTGTGGGAATTCCTTATCTGATATGGATTGTCCCGAAGATTTAAATTTTTCCTGAAATGTGACTATTGTCTTCAGAAAATCATCTATATTTATTTTCAATTTCGGTTCTTTAAATCTTTCTATGAGATTAATACCTTTTTCGAGAAGCTTTACAGTCCCGATATAATTTCTCCGTCTGTAGTGATGGAGCGCAACAGCAATCATTATTAATCCCTGAATAAAATATTTTTCGGGTGATTTTTCGATACCACGCCATTGATCTTCCCATGTTTCATGTGCCTCAAAGTAATTCCCTTCATTAAAGAACTTGATGCCTTTCTCAAAATTTTCCATATCTACTTTCATAAATGTTAGCGTGTTAAAAATTTTTCCTATTTTGCTGCGGCTATGCCACGTTAATGTATTGGGCAAATTCTTTTACACTATGTGTACAATCCTGTCTCCTCTCGTAACTTCACCAATAACCGTTCCCGGTTCTTTTGCACGTCTAAGATCATTTAATATTGTTTTCACATCAGATTTGGATACGACAAGTACCATACCAATACCCATATTGAATACATGGAACATTTCCTGCTCGTTAATATTGCCTACATCTTGAATAATTTCAAATATCTTCGGGACATTCCACATACTTTTTTCCACTGCAACAGCACAGCCTTCCGGTAATACGCGTGGTATATTATCCAAGAGTCCACCACCTGTAATGTGAGCCATCCCTTTGATAATCTTTCTTGTTTTGTGTTTATTCAATACCTTCAGGATCGGTTTCACATAAATCTTTGTAGGTCTTATCAGCTCTTCTCCCAAAGTGGTATTCAATCCATATTTGCCGAGTTTTTGGTTTATCTTCATCTTTGCCTTGTCAAAGAATATCTTTCGTACAAGGGAAAATCCATTGCTATGGATCCCGCTCGATGTTAAACCGATCAGCACGTCTCCGGGCTTTATTGTTTTACCATTGATAATCCTGTCTTTTTCTACTACGCCTAAAACAAAACCCGCAATATCATATTCTCCTTCACGATAAAACCCAGGCATCTCCGGCGTCTCACCGCCAATAAGGGCGCAACCTGCCTGGCGACAGCCTTCTGCAATACCATCTATTACTTCATGCAGAACCTTCGGTACAATCTTACTACTTGCCAGATAGTCCAGGAGAAATAGGGGCTCGGCACCCAATACTATGATATCGTTGACACACATGGCTACAAGATCGATTCCGATGGTATCGTGCTTGTTCATCATAAAGGCGATCTTTAATTTGGTACCCACACCATCGGTGGAGGAGACGAGTACGGGTTGGCGATATTTCTTCACACGGGAGTTTAATGCAAAGAGCCCACCAAATCCGTCGGGATTTTCAATCACCCGTGGGCTGAAGGTCGTTTGCATTTTTGAATAAATATCCGTGGTGAATTGACCCTTTGTGTCAACATCAACACCAGCGTCCCTGTAAGAAAGTCCCTTTTTTGTTTTTTTTGTCATAGGTTATCCAGAAAATTGTTACGTCATAGATGAATGAAAAAAGTTTGTCAGATAAACGTACACGTACTTTATATCTATCAACCGTAATCGATGCTTTTTTTCTAAGTTCATCTTTACGCGTTTCTATTAATTTCAATAATACTTTACCTTGATTTTGTGCAGGAATGTTTACCATCCTGATAATTGCAGGATGGGGTCTATTTAAAAACAATTTCTCCAAAATCTTTGTCCGCAGCAACTAATATCAAATTTTCATTCAAAGACTTCTTCATAATCTCTTCGTCACCAGGATCCTTGCCTATTTCAGGTATCCACAAAAAAATCAAAACTATTATCTCTTAAGTCTCTCGCCGCAAAGTTTGAAATACAACTGTATGATAAGAATTTCATTATTACTTGTTGGTTATTAAGAACGGTTCGATTCTTTCGTGTACAACTATTCGATATGCATAAAGTAAACAGGCTTGTATATCTCCTTTTTCCAAAAAAAGATATCCTTCCAATATATCTTCAAATGTAGAACCAGCGGCAAGCGTTCCAAGAATGTGCTCTACCGATATCCGCTATCCGCATTCCACGAATAATTGATTTCCACCAAAATAGAAGGATTATAGGTAATCCTTCCCAAAAGCTCCTCATCATTCATTTTTGACCTCCATATTCGTTGGATTCTTCTGTCAAATGACAATTGAATTTTACTAAATTATTATTGTCTATAATCCCGGTGTTGTTTCAGTTAATATCTTTTCTCAGTGAACCCTCATCTTTGCGGTTTACTATTTCCTTCCATGAAGGCCTTATTGAAACCACCCTTCCTTTACAAAAACCCAAGAACATACCATACACATACGCAAACTCACGTACAAGAGGTAAGACTGCAAGTACAGGTAATATTTTTAACGATACGCCATTTCCTGTTTTTACCACAACGATCGCACCTAATGGAACGTATAAGAGTGTCAATGAACTTAATAAAACTAAAAAGATCAAACCTGGCACGAAATGCACGCGTATTCCATAAGGTATAGTCACTAGAAACGCCAGAAGGCTTAAAAAAAGCGCCATAAATGTTATGGGTCTTATCCATAGTTTTATATTGAACGGTATCTGCTCCCGGAATTTCAAACCCATGGCATATCCCCAGTAAAACTTTCTCCTCCAGATACCTGTCCATGTGTCTGGATACTGGGTACTCACAATATTGTCAGGATCATAAACAACCTTGCCTATCCTGCTTAATTTCCATCCCAACTCAGAATCCTCACTCCACCATGAATTTTCGTTAAAACCTCCCAAATCCAATAGTGCATCTCTCCGAATGGCTGAATTCACACCAGACAGCTTATTGGGAACAAGCGACTTCTTAAATACTCCATTCAATATTTGATCCAGCACACTCGCTGCATTTGCCAAGGGTTTGTCCTTGTTATGGGCCTGATAAGCTCCACCCACTGAGACGACACCAGGCCGTTCAAAATGCGATTTAAACCTGTGTAACCAATCAGCGGGTACAACCGTATCGGCATCCGTTGTAATAATAACATCACCCGTAGCCCTCTGCAACCCGGAGTTCAGGGCCGCAGCCCTTCCACCATTCTTTTCCCGTCTGACCAAGGTTACCCCTTTATCGAGAAATCTCTCAACGATCTGAGTTGTGCGGTCAGTCGAGGCATCGTCAATAACAATGATTTCCTTATCGGTATAAGGAAGTGAAATGAGAGAATTGAGGCAAGATAAAATGGATTGTTCCTCATTGTAAGCCGGGATAAGAATAGAAAATTTCATTTTTAAAAGAGCTTCCGGAACATAGCCTTTAAGGAATCCAGGGAACCCAATCGCCGTATGTTTTTTAAGATAAAACGGGGTGTTAAAAAAAATTCAAAGTTGGCACGGCGTACGGCATTTTCCAATTCAGTCTTGCCAAGGTGGGGATAGGCAATATTGGCCTCTTTTGCCACATTGACGGGCTTATAATCTCCGTAAACAAAGAGTTTGTTTTCCTTGGCGATCTTATAAAATTCTGTGCCGGGGAAGGGATTGGCAATGTTATACATGACCTGGTCTACCTTCAGCCGTTTGACCTCTTCCATATTCTTTTTTATGGTATCCATTGTCTCCAGTGGTGATGCACCAAACATGATATTGATCTTTGCATTAATACCGTATTTTTTGACCAATTTTATGGCCTCTTCATTCTTCCTGACGTCAATGTCTTTCCTGACGTAATCCAGTATCTCCTGATTAAACGATTCAACGCCAAGATCGATAAACCTGCAATGTGCCTTCGCCATGGCCTTTACAATGGATTCATTCAAATGATCTGACCTTGCCGAACAGCCCCACACGATACCCAGGTCTTTGATACCCTCGCATATTTTAATTGTTCGTTCTTCGCCCCATACAAACTGGTCGTCCTGTACATTCACGGCCTTGTAACCCTGTGATTTTAGTAATTTGAATTCCTCAATGATATTTTCAGGTGACCTCTTTCTTACAGGTGGTTTCTTACCAGCATGATGCTTGTATTCAAGTTCCCGCGAAAAGCTCAAAGAAGATGGAACACAATAGATGCACCGATACGAGCACCCTCTTGATGTGCAAACAGCCGTAAAAGGTCTTTTTCCCAGCTTGGGATTGTAATAGATATCCTTTTCTTCCAGGAGGTGCCTGGCAGGGAAGGGAAGTGCATCCAGGTCTTCTATTGGTTCCCTGTTAACATTATGAATGATTTCATAATTGTCTCTGAAAGAGACGCTTTTTATTCCATTAATACCCAATTTACTTTCCAGCGCCTTTATCAATTCAAGTATGGTATATTCAGGCTCACCTCTAACGACATAGGTATTGTCATCCACCACAAACTCTGCTGGTCTGTCAGATGGCGCTGGTCCAAAAAAGATAACGGGCACACCTCCCCGAATCTCACGAATATCTTTTAATGCCTGAATATCGGTTTTTTGAGAGAGATTGACGGAATAGAAACAATAAACATCGCTCATATCTTCTCTCAAAAATGCCTGAAAATGCCCCCGCTCCCACTTTTTAATGGTAGTTTCAATGTACTTAACATCATAACCCTCTTTCTCCAGGACGGCGGCAGCGCTCAAAAGAAAGATATTTGGGACATAATAGAGCAGATATGCACACCCGGCAACCCGCTCAGGTATCTTTCCCTCAACAGGGGGCGGTACAAGAAAGGTAATTTTCATAATGCTCAATTAAAATATTGTCTAATGGTTTAGAACCGTAACAGTCTGTTACCATTTCAATTTCAACAAATTTTTTTCAAAAAGTTAAGCTATTGCAAAATATCTTAATCCACTGATTCATAAGGGTTTGGTTTGAAATATAGCATGAAAAGCTTGATTTTACAAGGTAAAAGAACTACAAAATCGTAGAAGGCACACTTTGCGCAAAATTAAGAAAGTCATACCGGCACAAAAGATTAACTGAACTTCTGATTGTCGCCTCTCTCAAATTCTTCCGCTATATTGGACATTATTAATCACAGATGCCTTCTTATCCGGTCTTAAAGCTGAAAACTTTTAAAAATTTACCTGCGTCTCTAATTTTCCAGATTCTTACGGACAATTCCCGAGATAACTTCCAGCCAGATATATCCTCAAAATATTTAACACTCACTATATTACTTTCTCCTGTTATATGGTTTGAACTGTTTAAAGGCCAAATTTTATCTGAAATTATTTTCAAAAAAATCCAGAAAATACTTGATTCAGGCGTTCATTTAATGTATTCTAGCCCCGAATTTAACACCTTTTATTAAACCTTTTTTGAAAGGAGGTTGTTGGATGAATAAGCAGGAATTGGTCGAAATTGTGGCAAAAGAGTGTGAGTTGTCAAAGGCTTGCGGTGAAATGGCTGTAAATGCCGTGCTAAACGGCATAAAGAATGGCGTTAAGAAGAACAAGGAGGTTCGCTTGATTGGCTTCGGTACCTTTTCTGTAAGAACCAGAAAGGCACGGAAAGGGCGTAATCCGCAGACAGGTGCAGTAATTAATATTAAGGCCAGCAAAACGGTAAAATTTACCCCAGGACAGGATTTCAAAAACATCGTCAACAAATAGATTAATCTTCCCGTTAAGATATACAAAACAAAAAAGCAGGCTTTTGAGCCTGCTTTTTTGTTTTCCTGCACTACAAATCCGCTACAACTTTTCTGCAGATGTTTCAACAGATTCCAGGGTTTGCTGTCTGCGGGTAACTCTCCGCTCGTTCTCGGTAAGAAGTTTCTTTCTCAAGCGAAATGTTTTTGGAGTTATTTCCACCAGTTCATCATCTTCGATATACTCAAGCGCCATCTCCAGCGAGAACTCTCTAGGCGGTGGAAGCTTGATTCCTTTTTCGGCAGTCGCACAACGAATATTGGTGGCCTTTTTTGCCCTGATAACATTCACCGTAATATCATTCTGTTCACAGTGTTCACCCACAATCATCCCTTCATACACACGATCCCCGGGTTTTACAAACATGATACCCCTGTCCTGCAGTCCATCGAGGGCGTAAGCGGTCGCCTCACCGGTGGACATGGAAATGAGCACACCCTGAATGCGATGAGCAATATCACCCTTGTAAGGTTCGTAATCATAAAAATTATGGTACATCACTGCCTCTCCGCGGGTAGAACTCAGGAGACGGTTCCTCAGACCAATCAAACCGCGGGATGGCACTTTAAACTCAAAGTGGGTGATATCCTTATTGGTATCCATACTGAGCATTTCCCCTTTTCTAGCACCCAGCATGGAGATCACCTGGCCTTCATATTCCTTCGGCACATCGATAACGACATATTCTACAGGTTCCGCTTTTTCGCCTTCCAGTTGCTTAAAAATCACCTTGGGTTTGGAGACCTGCAGTTCATACCCTTCCCGGCGCATGTTTTCAATGAGTACGGAAAGATGCAGAAGCCCGCGTCCTGAAACACGAAATGCATCCGGCGTTTCCGTATCTTCCACCTTTAGGGCCACATTCGACCGAAGCTCCCTATAGAGTCTTTCCCTCAGATTCCGGCTGGTAACATATTTGCCGTCCCGACCACTGAAAGGTGAATTATTTACTGAAAATATCATGGAAAGCGTAGGCTCATCGATGCTTATTTTCGGCATAGCCTGTGGGCTTTCAACGGATGCAATGGTATCGCTGATATCAATATCCTCAATTCCGGTTAAAGCGACAATATCCCCTGCCTGCGCAGATTTTACGGACTGCCTTCCCAACCCTGAAAAGGTGAATAACTCCGTCACTCTGTGTACAGAGTGCTTATTGTTCTTATCGATTCGTGTCACCTGCTGGCCTGCCATGAGACTGCCATTGAATATCCTGCCAATCCCAATTCGTCCTACATAGTCATTATAATCCAGCGACGTTATCTGCAGTTGCAAAGGCGTATTCGGATCACCTCCGGGTTTTGGAACATAGTGCAAAATGGTGTCAAGCAGCGGGGTAATGTCTTTGTTATCATCCTCCAGGGAGAATTTTGCATAGCCTTCCCTTCCACTGGCATAAATCACGGTGAAATCCAACTGCTCATCAGTTGCGTTCAGCTCAACAAAGAGGTCGAAGACCTCATTCAATACCTCCGAGCAGCGGGCATCCGGTCTGTCAATCTTGTTGATAACCACAAGGGGTCTGAGATTATAACTCAATGCCTTGCGGAGTACAAACCGCGTCTGAGGCATTGTCCCCTCAGCCGCATCAACCAGCAACAGGACACCGTCGGCCATCTTGAGAACGCGTTCCACTTCTCCGCCAAAATCAGCATGCCCCGGCGTATCAATAATGTTAATTTTTACACCTTTATAATTGATGGCTGTATTCTTGGCCAGGATTGTAATACCACGCTCACGTTCAAGATCATTAGAATCCATAATCCTTTCCACATTCTGAATCTGTTGATTAGACCGAAACGTACCACTCTGCTTAAGCAATTGATCCACGAGGGTGGTCTTGCCATGATCAACATGGGCAATAATTGCCACATTACGTATATCATCTCTTACTAACTGCGTCATATCGCTCCTTAAATATACTCTAAATATTCAAATAAAAAAGCCGCAACGAAGAATCGTAGCGGCTTCGTAAAATATTCAACTATGCCCTAAGCCTTACAACTACGTTTTGTACACAATTTTTGTAATTATCACAAATAAAGCTTTTATTGTCAATAAAAATGAAGATGGAGACAGTGGTGCTTTCTATTTATAATACCTCCATATCCTCCTAACAGCTTCTGATGTCAAAGATGCCTCATGAGAAAAACTTTCCACCAATTACATTCAAAATTGTTTAACAAGCCATTGGGTAGGGTGGATTAAGCGAAGCAAATCCACCAACCGGTTGTGAACCGTTTAATCCGTCTAAACGGCTTTATGGTGGATTCGGCTCAAAAGACAGCGCCTTAATCCACCCTACTTAACTCAATTTTTAACATAATAATTACATCCGATTTCACTTGGCTAAATAGATACCGCGAAACTTTATTCGAACTGACCCTCGCACTTTATATTTGTGTTAAAATACGAGTTGGTTCCCTTTAGTTCAAATTTCCGTTCCCCATCGCTGAAATTACCAGAAACAACCCTGCCCTGCATAAAAACAGGGGTCAATTTACTTTTGGTATTCGTATGCGTTATAGGAGTCTTGTTGTCTCCGCCAAGAACAGGCTCAGTTGTCAGTTGCATAACCTTGCCACCATCGACTTTGACGGTGTAATTGCCATCTTTTCCAGAAAACTCAATTTTCGCGCTATCGGCCTTCTCGATTTTTCCATAATGACCACAAACACTCCTGGCAAACTTGATGGCCGCCTGTTTTTGTTTATCATCTTTTGTATCGACGTAAATAATGACCCAATCACCGGGTTTTGTTGCATAAGCGATTTTCGCACCTGACAAATCTACACCATCACAGCTACTATCACTCAGAGACAGCGCGGCAACAGTTTGACAGCCCCTCTCCAATTCAATCAATTCACATGCACAAGGTAAACTGCAGCTACATCCCTCTACAAAGACTCCTTTTACACTGTATTTCTCACCTGCATTGACGTTTGTAACGGGAGGCAGAAAAATAAACCCAAAAATCAGCAGAAAAACTAAAGAAAGATATCTTGTACGCATGGGTTTCTCCTAAAATAATTTTAATTCCATCTCTCATAATCTCCGCGACCTTAGCAGTCTCTGCGATAACTAACCTATTACTTCTTTTTTTCTATTTCTTTTTCCAATTTCTTTATCCTTTCCTGTAGACAATCAACGCACCGATTGCAATTACCTGAGCACTCTTCATGTCTGCATTCTTCACACTTTCTGGCCTCCTCCTTTTCAGCCTTTCGCCTTGCTACGCACTCCTGGCATTTTCCGCAATCACCCGGGCATATATAGTGTCCACAATGCCCGCAACCGTGATGCCCATGTCCATGTGCAAAAACCATGGTATGAGACAGGTCACCAACGATTCCACCGGTAAATGCAATGGCAAGTAAAATAGCAAGGGTTATAATAAACTTCTTACACATGCATATCTCCTTTCCAGTCTAAGAATGAAATCCTGCAAAATATCTGAAAACATAAAAGGTAGCATGCAGATAATTACACAACATGCATGCTACCTTTGTGCTTGTTCAACCGTAGAGATCGGAATCTACAACTTCCACCAGGTAGTTATTTCAGATATAACTTATGACATTCAATACACGTCTTTTTTATCAAATCTGCAACAGCATTTAATGTAGCTACCTCATCGTTTGAATCAGCAGCTTTTTGAATTTCTTTCACCTGTGCATCCATCTTGTTCATATAGGCAGTAAAAACCTCTCTTCGTTTTTTCGTCTCCTCAGGATTCAAGGCCTCCGCTACCATAAACCATTGACCTCTTGGGAAGAAATTATCGAGTATTTTTTTACCCAGATCTGGAAGGGCGCCGGCCTCCTGCTTCGTGTAATCCAGATTACCCTCTAAAATCCCTTCGATCATATTCGTTACCCTGTTTTCCATTTCGCTGGTAAGCCTCTTGATGGGTAAGTTAACACGCTCTTGCTTTCCTTCTTCTGCCAGAGTTGGAGAATGATAGACCCCATTCATCAGCCCCACTATTCCTGCCAGACCAAAACCCAGAAAAATGCCCCTCTTCATACGCCATCCTCCTTTCAAAAAAAGTTATAAAATAATTACACGATTAAAGTAGTTGCAAAACTAATTCCTGAATGGTTGAATAGTATAAATTTTATGCAATGTTTTACAACATAACAAATTAGACTACGGAAAACGTGCAAATACTTATACGGCTATAGCAAAATAAATCTAAGAAAATAGAATAATCGTCTAAATTTATTGACAAGTTTTTTCCTCTTTCTATTTTCAGTGTTGTCAAAACTGCGTATGAATATGCGGACAAATCTTCGTAAATACGGAGTTTGCAAGGGGAATTCCTTTAAGAAGCCACGGAGTATCCAAAGTCTCCCCTGCTGCTTCATCTCTTTGCCTTTATTTTGCAAAGAGATATGATTGATTCTGGGTCCTCGAAAGGTATAAGTTTCTCAACAGTGGTAAGAAAGTTATGAAAATCAAACAACATCAAATCGTAATCATTGGAGGGGGAACAGCCGGCATTACTGTTGCCTCTTCACTTTTTAGGAAAGATAACAGTTTAGATATTGCTATCATTGAGCCTTCAGCAAAACATTACTATCAACCCGGTCTGACCTTTGTCGGAGCCGGAATATTTACCAGGAAGGAGATCGAGAGAAATGAAGAAGACGTTATCCCTGCATGTGCTCGATGGATAAAAGACGCAGCGGCAAAACTCCTGCCCGATCAAAATAAAATAGTATTAAAATCAGGCGAAGAGATTCAGTACCATTTTTTAGTCCTCTGTCCCGGCATTCAGATCAACTGGGATACGATTCATGGATTAAATGAATCTCTTGGCAAAAATGGCGTATGTAGCAATTATAGTCCTGATTTTGCTCCCTATACGCATGAATGCATAAAAAGCTTCAGGGGCGGAACAGCCATTTTTACCCAGCCAAATACACCTATGAAGTGCGGCGGAGCGGCACAAAAGGCAATGTATTTAGCCAGCGATTATTTCAGGCGGAAAGGGCTTTTAGACAATGCAGAGGTAAGATTTACCACCGCTGCCGGCGAGATATTTGGGATAAAGATTTTTGCTGATACTCTTACGAAAGTTGTGCAACGGTATGGTATAAAAACATTCTGGCATCACAATCTGAAAGAAATTAAACACGACACACGAGAGGCCGTTTTTGATCTGTTGGAAGAAGGAAAGCCTGTAAGCGAAGTAACTATGAAATATGATATGATTCATGTCACTCCCCCAATGTCAGCCCCTGATTTCATTAGGGAAAGTCCCCTGGCAAACCATGCGGGATGGACTGATTTAGACAAATATACCCTGCAGCATAAACGATATATGAATGTATTTGGATTGGGAGACGCATCAGGCACGCCTAATGCGAAAACGGGCGCGGCCGTCAGAAAGCAGGCGCCCGTAGTGGTAAATAATTTATTGCAATATATGAAAAGTGGAAGTATATCCAATCCTGTAAAATATAATGGCTATGGTTCCTGCCCAATAGCAACCGGATATGGGAAATTACTGTTAATAGAATTTGATTATGACAAAAAACCAACGCCTACATTTCCCCTTGACCCATCAAGGGAGAGATACAGTATGTGGTTGCTCAAAAGGTATTTTTTACCGTGGTTTTACTGGAACAGGATGCTAAAAGGGAAACTATAAGGCTTCAAATTTTACTTGACTTATCATAAAAAAATATTAGCATCTTTTTAGCTTTATTCCAACAAAACTCCATTTCAACTGATAAAATGCCATTAAAACAGTTTAACAGGAAAAAAGATATCTATCATATCTTATTTGTTTCTTTCCTTATCCCTTACCTCCTCTTGTGTCTAACACTGGGAGGTTTTCACGATGGTATTGGCGCCAGCCATTGTAACCATGGACAACAATCCGGATGTCATGATTATCATGACAACGCTTGCTTTCAGCCGGTTGGAAATTTAGATGATGTTTCTCAGCACAACTCTGAAACATGTCAAATTTGCCAGTGGTTGAAGACACCTTCCGCTATCGTGCAATTATTAACAACAGATGCACAATTTGATTTTGCCTGCGCTAGTCCTCCACAAAATTCCAATCCAGTACTTCCTTCTTTATCCATTCATAAATTTACCATTCGTCCGCCACCCTCTTCCTCCTGTCTTTCCGCTTAACCAGATAATTTAAGTCGCTTATGCACAAAGGCACACATAAGAAGCATTATTGCTCTCTGAAATGTATGCTTTGTGATCAAAGCAATTACACACCTCTTTATCCCTCTTTTAAAGGGGAAACTATAACCTCACATCTACCAAGAGAGGCCTGGGTGTGTTGCGGTTTCCTTTACCCAAAGGTCTGAAATTCCTATACAACATTCGAGGATTTTAAAGGAGAATAGCATGAAATTGTTAAGTTTTACAGGGTATATAATATTATACCTGTGCATATTCATGATAAACAGCGGCCAATGGTTATTCTTAACTGCCACAGTATATGGTGAAGTATTACCAACAACCAATAAAAGTTCCCAACCGATAGGCATCGCCAAGGAACAAGAAGAAACCGAGGAAGGTACAACAGAAATTCGTATTAGAAAGGATGAATTTGAAGAGATCGTAGAACAGCTTCAGGGTATGAAGGAACTTCTTGTAAACATGAAACGGGATTATGAAGAACGCTTAAAAGAGATGCAGGGGAAGATCGCTGCTCTTGAAAAAGAAAGAATACAAACAACTGGAAAAGCTCCTCAACCGGCAATTACTGCAGAAGCACCCATTTCTGGCACTGAGGATAGTCGCATAAAAAAAGAGGAATACGATGCGGTTGTTGGAAAACTTCAGGAAATGGAGACCAGCCTCGAAAATGTTGAAGCGAATTATGATTCCAGATTAAAAAAAATAGAAGAGACCTATAATTTGCGCCTTGAAGAAATGCAGCAAAAGGTTGCCGCTGTTCCTCCGCCTGCAAGTTCAGAAACAGGACAATGGTCGCCTGCGCAACCCATTACTTTATGGAGTATGGGAAAGAGTTACATGAACATATCATTTGATGGACTATTTGCCGCCGCAGGTTCAACAGCTAAGGATCTGGAAACTGTCGAAACAGGCGGACACGATCCCAATCAGCGTGGATTTACTGTTCAAAATCTGGAAACCACCTTTGAAGGGGCGGTGGATCCATATTTTAAGGGACAGGCAAATATTATATTTCAGATCGACAAAGATGGCGAATCGTTTCTTGAGGTAGAAGAGGCATTTCTGACATCCATGTCTCTTCCCCTTAATTTACAGGTAAAGGCAGGCACCTTCTTTACTGAATTCGGGAGACTGAATCCATTCCATCCCCACGCATGGGATTTTGCAGATCAGCCATTAGTCAATGGCAGATTTCTAGGCCCTGATGGGTTGAGGGGTCCAGGGGCAAGGCTTTCATGGCTGGCGCCCACAAGCAACTATACAGAATTATACTTTACCGTGCAGAACAGCCAGGGAGAAACCGCCCATAGTTTCAGAAATGAAGAGGCGTTGTTTGGTCGTGAGGCAGTAGAAACACGGGTACGCGGCATGGAAGACATGTTGTATATCCCCCGTATTGCAACGTCCTTTGACTTAACGGACGAACAGACTATTTTATTGGGCGCCTCGGCGGCCTTTGGTCCAAATTCTACGGGAAGGGATAAAGACACCATCATTTACGGCCTGGATATATTCTGGAAGTGGAAATCTAAATATGCTGCCGGTGGATTCCCTTTTGTAACGTGGCAGACAGAAGTCATGGGCAGACGATTTGAGGCTGGTGAAGATATAAGTGCTGGACTCCCAGACGAAGTAATGCATAACTGGGGTGCCTATTCTCAAATCGCCTGGGGATTTAAAAAGCGATGGGTGGCCGGACTCCGCGGTGATTATGTGGATGGCGAAAAAGAGGCATCAGACCCATTAGGTTTTGAGCGCTGGAGACTCTCGCCCAATCTCACCTTTTATCCATCGGAATTCTCAAAGATACGGCTGCAGTATAACTATGATGATATCCTGGGAAACAACTGCACCGAACATTCCGTAATCCTTCAGTTCGAATTTTTGCTGGGTTCACATGGGGCACATAAATTTTAAAAACTGTTAACCACGGAAAGCACAGATACAAAGTGTGATTACAGATTCGTGTTGATATTGGAAAAATTACCCCAAATTCCAAGCAGCATCAAATAACAAATAAACTACAGTTAAACAAAAATTCAATAATCAAAGGAAAAAACGTTGTTTGTGATTTGAAGATTGGAATTTTGAGATTATTTTGGATTTGGAATTTGAGATTTGGGATTTATTTAATTTTTGCTATTTACTTTGGAGCACATCATGAAAAGAATATATCAAATATTCCTTATACTATTTGTATTAGGCTGGGCATCAGTTGCCCATGCGAAGTTAAATATCGTTGCAACAACCTCTGATCTGAGTGCCATCGCCAGGGAAATTGGAAAAGATAAAGTTGATGTAGTCAGCATTGCAAAGCCTACGGAAGATCCACACTTTGTAGATGCAAGGCCCGGTCATATTGTTAAGCTCAATAAAGCTGATATGCTCATAGAGGGAGGGTTGCAACTGGAAACGGGCTGGCTGCCAAATTTGATCACAGGTGCAAGGAACCCAAAGATACTTGCAGGAAGTCCGGGATATCTGATTGCATCAACAGGAATCAACGTCCTGGAAGTGCCGGCTGCCCTCGATCGCGCCATGGGAGACGTCCACCCTTTTGGAAATCCGCATTTTATGCTGGACCCATTAAATGGAAAGATCGTTGCTACCCATATCTGTGACCGTCTGTGCCAGATTGATCCAATAAATTGCAGTTATTATAAGGAAAACCTGGAAAATTTTGTAAAAAAGCTGCATCAAAAATTCGCCGAATGGCAAAAAATACTGGAACCGTTCCGAGGTACTAAAATAGTTACTTATCACAAAACCTTTCCGTATTTTGCAAACCGGTTCAATCTGAACGTTATGGGAACACTTGAGCCAAAACCAGGCATCCCCCCTTCCCCTGCTCATGTAAACAATCTTATTCCTATGATGAAAAGCGAAGGGGCAAAACTTATACTTATTGAACAATTCCGGGAACGTAAAATACCGGAATTTGTCGCTGCCCAGACGGGGGCAAAGGTGGTTATTGTACCAATTATGGCAGGAGGCACGAAAGAAACAGGTGACTACCTCAGCCTTTTTGATTATATTATCAATCAGATTACATCTGCCCTTGAAGCGAAATCCTGATTGTACATTTTAACAATTGAAAAACAACTATGAATACAAACAATTGTATCACATTGAAAGATGTCTCTATTGGTTATAGTGGACATCCGATTCTTACAGATATTAACTTCTCCTTAAAGACAGGGGAATTTACCGTCCTGTTTGGGCCGAACGGCTGTGGCAAAACTACTCTGTTTAAAACTATTCTCCGGATCATTCCGCCTATTCACGGAACTATTACGTATGGCGACACTCATTATCCCAGATTTGGTTACGTACCACAACGCCAGACATTGGATGAGATTTATCCATTTACAGCGGGAGAGGTAGTACTAATGGGTACATTTGGACAGGTAAAGCCCTTCTGTCCCACCCCGAAGGCAAATCGCGACTGGGTAGAACAGTGTCTGAAAGATGTCGGCATGCTTGAATTGAAAAGGCAACTATTTTCTGAATTGTCCGGCGGGCAGAAACAGCGTGTACTGATAGCACGCGCGCTGGCTACCAGACCGAATATCCTCCTGCTGGATGAACCTATTACCGGAGTTGATATTATCGCGCACAGGATGATCATGGAGCTTATTTCTCTCCTGCACAAAAAACACGAATTGACGATCATAATGGTTACCCACGAAATTCATAGTATTCCCAGGTGGATAGACAAATTAATCTGGATTAACAATAATAAAGTATTGCTCGGTGATTCGCTGGAAATCCTTTCACCACTAATAGCCAAAGAAACTTCTTTACAAGGTACCCTCTGGCACTGACAGGGTGCCCGGCGATGAGGTATTGAATAACCACTAAAATTCTTCATTTAAGGAAACGTACCAGATTTCAGACATCAAATAATAAATGAATTCAGATGGAACAATTATTAGAAATACTTAGCCCGCATTTTCTTTTGAGAAACTCCCTTTATGCTGGATTGATTGTTGGGTTTGTGTGTCCACAGGTAGGCATATTTTTTGTCTTGCGCCGTATGGTTCTTCTGGGTATAGCCCTGCCACAGGTATCAAATGCTGGAATTACCTTCGCATTTTTACTGCATACGATAGGATTCCATTTTCTCCCGCATATGGAATCCGAAAAGTTCATGGCGCTGACTGGTTCTGTGATCTTTACACTCATCGCCATATTTATTCTGGCTATCCTCGAACGGAGACGAAAAGGTTTTACAGAAAACCGCATAGGATTTACCTATTCGATTGCAGGAGCAGCTTCTATCCTGTTCGTTTCGTGGAACCCATATGGGCAAACAGAGGTGCTTTCCATGCTCAAAGGAGAGATTGTTTCCATCCCGGATATCTATTTGTGGCTCATGCTTGCCATTTACGGCGCAGTTTTCATCTGTTTAATCGGCTTTCATCGCAGCTTTGTCATAGTATCCTACGATGCGGACATGGCCACCACTATTGGCAAAAAGGTAGTCCTGTGGGATATTCTGCTCTATCTTATCATCGGTGTAGTCATTTCGTTTGGCGTAATGACTGTTGGTCCTCTGGTCATCTTTGGTTTCCTGCTGATACCTGCAATCACTGCCAGAATGATCACCCGCGGCATCCTGCCTTTCTGCATCGTCTCATCCATAATTGGGGTTGTCGCTTCCTTCCTGGGCTTTTACATTTCATACTGTTTCGACCTCCCCACCGGTCCTACTGACGTTGCCTTGCTCAGTACAATACTCCTGTTGTCATTCCTCGGGAAAATGGTCTTTCAATGGAAAAAATAAGTTGAATCCATATCCTTATAATCGACAAATAAATTTTTTAAAGCCACAGGAAGAAATATCTGATAAACTTTATTTTAACAGTTTATTTCCGCATTAAATTATAGGAGAAAATATCGTGAATAAGAACAAATTAATGGGTACAATGTTTTGCAGTCTTGTAATGATAACTTTATTGCATACGGTCTGTTGTTTTTCCTATGAGGCAGCCGTTGCAGGTGAAGGTGACGGCATAACGAAAAGGGACAAACCAGCATTCCGTATAGACATTGCTGATGAGTTTTATAAACAAGGATTGAACTATGCGCAGTACGGCCTTTATGACGAAGCAATTGAAATGTACACAAAATCGCTGGCTAGAAACCCAAATAATACAGAGGCATACAAGCATCTTGGCCTGGCATACGCCCAGAAGGGTATGCATGACAATGCCATTGAAGCCTTTCAGAAAGTCATAGAAAAAAAACCCGGAGACGTTGACACGCATTACAATCTTGCTTCAGCGTACTTTGATAAAGGCGCCTTTGACAAGGCAATCAAGGCATTCAATAAAACGATTCAAATCAATCCAGAACATCGTTCTGCCTATTCACTCCTGGGTATTGCATATACAAAGATTGGTAAGTACGATGAGGCAGTCCAAATATTAAAGAAACGCATAGAACTGGACCCGAATCTTGCAATAGCCCATTCGAACCTGGGCATTGTCTATTCGATGAAAGGCATGGATAAAGAGGCCCTTTCAGAATATAATAAGGCGCTGGACATCGATCCCCGCCATGAAAATGCGCTTTATAATATTGCCATCTTATACGATAAGATAGGAAATATAGATGAGGCTATCAGATACTATAATAAAACGGTTGAAATAAACGTCAGTAATGCAGATGCCCAATACCGGCTGGGTAAAGATTACATGAAGAAAAACCAATACGATGATGCAATCAATGCATTCCAGACGGCCGTTATGTCCGACCCGGATAATGTGGAGATTTACCATGATATCGGAACTGCCTACAAGGCAAAAGGTATGGAAAAAGACGCTGAGGGTTACTTCTCTTTGTATAAAAAAAAGACAAAAAAGAGAAATAAAGGCTGAAACGTCAGAAGTCTGAATGAAACGGTTTGAACGGTTTAAGCGATTTGAACTGTTCAAACTGTTTTATTTTGAATCCGGCTTTCATCAAGTGATTATTCAAATGTATACCATGGTAATTTTCAAGAGAGGTCCCAATCCAGCAGACCTCGTAGTGAGCGCTTAGTTGGACGATTTGAACCAACGAAGCTGCCAAAGGCGTTAAATTTAAACAGTTTTAATTTTTATCTCATTGTCATTGTAACAACTATATTATATTTTTGAAAAATTCCAGTAACAAAATATATGGTTATTATATAGCTATAGTTGCAATTGGCAATTCATGAATTACCACTGCAAACCGTCACTAAGATATTTTAAACACAGATGCTTTCATAAAACTAAACTGTTATAGGGGAAAAAATATCAAAACATCTCAGCGAGTTTTTTTGAAATTACGGCGAGGTTTTTATCCTTCGTCAGGTATTCCACCTCTTGCGGATGCACCTTCAAATCAAGGAGCATTTTCTTAATCCTTTTCCATCCGGTTTCCTTCTTTTTTTCACCCGTTTCCAGATACAAATCCGAGACTAACTCCCCCAGCTTCTGTATAAGACGAAGGTCTTTGTTTTCATAAAAATTCTTAATCACCTTCTTTTGATATTCCGTGTATCCCTTTTCAGCTTTCTGGTCCATACAGCATCTCCATTCTCAAATCCGTTTTTAAATGATTTTATACTACACGCTTAATAGACCCCTGGCAAGCAGAAAACACAGCGTAAAATTTACATATTGCTACAATGCCGAGACTTATGCTATAGTTATTATTTTAATGACGGACCAGGATTTTACTGTAAGATTCAAAATGATTCGTATCACTTAAGTAACACAATGGATATATCCGCAAGATTTCTACAAACAGCTCTAGATGGCATTCACGATTGTATTAACATCGTAGATAAAAATTTTCAAATCATATTTATCAATGAGGCTGCAAGCAAGAGAGCGGGGAAAAACTGGCGGTCGATGTTAGGGAATAAGTGCTACGCACAGCTGTGGGGAAAAAGCGCACCGTGTGAGAATTGTGTGACAGGAAAGGCCTTTGATACCGGAAAAACACAGCAAACCATCAAATGGGAAATATGGCCTGACGGCAAAAAACACTTCATGGAACATTTTGCATATCCCATCACGGACAAAGATGGCAACGTGGAGTATACGGTAGAAATCTTTCGAGACATTACCGAAAGAATACTGCTTGAAGAGGAACGGGAACAACAGCGGCTGGAATTAGGCAAGCGGATACGGGAACTAAGGCATGCCTATGAAGAACTCAAATTATTGCAGAACCAGCTTTTGCAGGCGGAAAAAATGGCTTCTATCGGGCTTCTTGCCTCAAGCATTGCCCATGAACTGGATACGCCGCTTGCCACAATATCAGGCTATTGCGAGTTATTGGCGGAAGATATCCATGATAATAATTTACTGGAACGTATCAAAACTATTTCCGAACAGGTAACAAAGTGCCAGAAGACAATCAGAAACCTGCTGGATTTTTCAAGAAAATCCAATTATGAAAGAAAATTGTGCAATATCCATCATTTAATTGACACCATACTCTCACTTGTGGAACACCGGTTAATAATTCATAAAATAAGATTACATAAAACATTCGATGAGCGGGTACCACCCTTACTTGTGGATGGGAATCAAATTCAGCAGGTGATTCTCAACCTCGTCAATAATGCCGTTGATGCTTTACCACAGGGTGGAGATATCTTTATTGAAACCAGGTTAAATGAAGCATCGAAATCCGTTGAAATTATTTTTGAGGATAACGGAGTTGGTATATCAGATGAAAATCAAAAATATATTTTTTCTCCTTTCTTTACCACCAAGGAACCCGGCAAAGGAACAGGATTAGGATTATCAATTTGCAAAAATATCATCTCCGCCCATAATGGAAAAATAACATTAGAAAACCGCGCCGGGAACGGGACAAAATTCGTTATATCGTTGCCGTTATAGCTTGTATCTCAGTTGAGGATTTAAGGTCTTGAAGAGGATATTAGTTGTAGATGATGATCTGGCGATGGGAGAAATGTGTAAAGAACTCCTGAAAAGCAGAGGCTACTCGTCGGACGTTGCAACAAGTGGCAAAGAAGCCATAGAAAAAGTATCCAGGGAAGGCATGTATACCATTATTCTTACCGACCTTGTCATGCCTGATATTGACGGTATAGAGGTTTTAAAAAGGGTTAAACAACAAAACCCAAATATAGATGTAGTCGTAATGACGAGTTATGGTACCGTAACAAATGCAGTGGAAGCCATGAAACTTGGCGCCTCTGACTACATTACAAAACCGTTTAAACGCGACGAACTTATCATTATCATTGAAAAAATATTACAACTGCAGCGCCTGGAAGGCGAGGTTGACCGTCTGCGTTCGGAACTCGGCGAAAAATACAAATTTGGCAATATTATTGGTGAAAGTCAGAAGATCAGAAAGATATATGAGATTATATCAAATGTATCGAACACTGAAGCAAATATCCTGATCCAGGGCGAAACAGGCACAGGCAAAGAACTGGTCGCCAGGGCTATTCACTATAACAGCGCCCGCAAAGATTACCCGTTTGTAAAGGTAGATTGTGCTGCGCTGGCAGAAACCCTTCTGGAAAGCGAACTTTTTGGCCATGAAAAAGGTGCATTTACCGGCGCTACAAAGGATAGAATCGGCCGTTTCAGAACGGCTGATCATGGCACGATATTTCTGGACGAAATCGGCAATATTCCTCTGGCAGTACAAGCCAAATTACTCCGGGTCCTGCAGGACAGTGAATTTGAGGCAGTTGGCAGTGACATACCAATAAAAGTGGATGTACGGATCATTGCCGCCACCAATGCAAACCTGGAAGAGCACGTTGAAAAGGGGCTATTCCGTAGAGACCTTTTTTACCGGCTTAATGTTATTCGCATTTTTCTGCCACCCCTGCGTGAACGCGCCGACGACATCCCATTGCTTGCCTCGCATTTCCTTTCCATTCACAACAAAAAGAACCGGAAAACTGTCGAGGGAATCTCCCGTGATGCGTTAAACAAACTTGTATCATATGCCTGGCCTGGAAACATACGCGAACTGGAAAATGTCATTGAACGTGCAGTCATCCTTTGCAAAGGGAAAATGATTGAACCTGCAGATATTCCCCTGTATCAGGAAAAGATGGGTTTCCCGCAGGACCTCACCGGAAAGCCACTCGATGTATTGATGGATCAGGTTGAACGTCAAATAATTATTAGTACACTGGAAGCGACAGGGGCAGACAAGGAAAAAGCTGCCAAAATACTCAGAATCTCCCGCGCCAGTTTTTATAATAAGTTGAAAAAACACAAAATTACCGAAATGACGTAATTTTATGAAGGAATTCCAGATTCTTCACATTGAACACTGGCATAACTTTTTGCTTGCCTTCATCCCGCTTTTTATAGCGATTGACGTGGTGGGGATATTACCGATTTTTATATCGCTAGTGGAAGGAATAGAAAGGCCACAGAAAATAAAGACAATAAACCAGTCTGTAATTACCGCCCTTTCCGTCAGTATAGGCTTCCTTGCTATCGGAAAGTTTGTTTTTTCCGCACTGGGAATTGAAATATACGATTTCAAAATGGCCGGGGGACTTCTTCTGCTGGTGTTTTCCATCCATGACCTGCTGTTTGCAGAAAAAGGAAAGAGGGCAATCACTTCAACAATAGGAGTAGTACCACTGGGTATCCCACTCGTTGTCGGTCCTGCAGTTTTAACCACAATTGTTGTTACGGTAGATACCTATGGCTATATCCCAACGGTAACCTCCCTCGTAATAAATCTTATTATTGTATGGGTCGTATTTCTGAAATCAGATTTTATCTATAAGCTTATGGGCGACGGCGGGGCCAGGGCATTTGCCAAAGTCGCATCTCTGTTACTTGCAGCCATAGCCGTAATGATGATCAGGCGGGGATTTATGGATATGATTATATATGCAAAAAGAAGTAGTTTGACATTATGAGTTAGAATATATTACAATACTTTTTTATTATTTTTCTTTAATTTATAGGAGAAGTCAATGTTAAGAGGATTGGTTAAGCCGTTAGGGGTTGTGTTAGGTGGAATATTGTGCGTTCATTTGAGTGTATCTGCTGCTGAAACGGATACAAAAAAGCCCTCTGCACCGCCAAAAAAGGCAAAAGCTGCGCAAAAGGCACAGGCCGGTGAAGCAAAAGAGGCAGCGTCAACCGGGAAACAAGAGGGCAATTCCGAAAAAATCCTGGCAACGGTAAATGGTGAAAATATTACACAGCAGGAAGTTGATCATATACTTGGCAGATTCGGAAATCAGATAAGCGAAGACCAAATTCCAGCAGTTACTGAACAAATATTGGAGGGACTGATTACCCAAAAGCTCATCCTGCAATTTATCCGGAATAATAAGATCGAGCCAATCCAGGCGGATATAGAAGCAGAGATAAATAAGGTGCGGGAAGATATCAAAGCCAATCCGGGTCTGGCAAACCAGACACTGGAGCAGGTATTGGAATCCCACGGAAGCACTATTGAAGACCTGAAAAAAGATATTACCATATCCCTCTCACTGGAGAAGTATCTTGGCAAAGACCTCGACGACCAGAAAATAAAGGCATATTTCGAAAAGAATAAGTCTGCTTATGATGATACGGAAGTAAAAGCTAGCCATATTCTGGTAGATACACGGCAAATGAAGTCAGAGGCAGAATTGACGCAGGCTAAGGAAAAAATTAATAAAATTAAGGCAGAAGTAGAAGCAGGAAAAGATTTTGCAGAAGCTGCAAAGCAGTATTCTGATTGCCCTTCTAAAGAAGAAGGCGGAGACCTGGGTTTCTTTAAGAGAAAGGGACAGATGGTTGAGCCATTTGCTGCTGCTGCATTTGAGCTAAAGGTGGGTCAGGTAAGCGACCCTCTACAGACTCAATTCGGATATCATATCATAAAGGTTACTGAAATAAAAAAGGGAAAAGACATTGACTTTAATGCCATAAAGCCAAATGTTAAACAAGATATACTGAGTGAAAAAGCGAGGGCGCTCATCGCACAACTCAGGCAGAATGCTAAAATCGACATTAAAAAACCTCTTTAATCGATTCCTACGTTCTATACCCAAGAGGCTTACAATTTGTGATTTATAAACAATGCTATGCAAGTTTGACACGGACAAAGGAAGTCAGGCCTCCGTGCCTGGCATTATGATAACAAGCGGGGCGTTCGTCCTACCTTTGTTTGTCTGCGCCACCCTGTTATATCAATTTAAAATTCACATTTTATGAGCATTTTGAGTATGTAGTTTATTGACAGGCATTTATTTTGAATAATGCAACAAGCTTCCCATCTGTTTCCATCATATGGGAAGCTTTGTTTTTTTGTATCCTTAATCTTTGCAGACATTTAAGTTGATTTTTTACTTCCACTGTATTATCTTAATGATGCGCCAGGCTATTTTTAAGACCTTCTCATACAAGCAGATGGAACAAAATTTATAAAAATAATAATTTTGACTATCGAAATCGTATGTGATATATTCCCTCTCATTGATTCAGATAATACAGGCAATCCATTCAATTGCACATATTTGATATAAAGGTTGAAAAAGGAGGTAATGAAATCAATGGCTCTCAAGAAGAATGTCACAAACAAACTTGTATTAAGTTCCTTTTTCAAGATAATTACTATTGACGGGAAGGCAGAGCAGGTAACTATAAGGGTAAGGAGGACACTTTTCTTTGACGATGAAGATAGTTTCCCTTTTTCTAAGATAAAGAACGTGGAAGTTGTAAAAGACGTCCGTGAATCGGTGCCAAATGATTATATACGGTATGCGGTATTCTTAAACCTGGCAAACGGAAAAAAGATACTAGTTGATGAAGTTGGCGAATCATCCAGCCGCGGGGGACTTAGGGAAATGAAGAACCTGGGGAAAAAAATCAGCATGATAACAGGCAAAGAACTTAAACTCTTCGAAGATTGAAAATGGTATGTCAATAAAGCGGAAGACTGCAATATACAAAATCAGGCAAGGAGGCTTTATGAAGAACATTATTACATGGTATATGGGATTCTTCGGAATAATTATTATAATAGGGTTACCTGCATTGTCAGGCGCTTTCGATATTCACCTGACCGAAGAACAGATAAAAGAGGCAAACGATTATGGGAAAAAATATAAAGGGAAAGACATCTTTGACAGCCCTGTTGTAAAACAAGCCTGTTTTGGTGAATATCCAGTCGGGGGAGGCGGTCTTATTATGAGCAAATATATTAAAATTGCGGTAAGTTCTGCCATGAGATCCATGAAAGACCAGTCCCTTACCCCTGACGATTTAAAAGAAATTGGAGAATCTGAGACCTTCAATGTCGTCGTAAGTGTTCCTGATGAAGGCATTCAATCCCCGCAAGATGTTCAAATTATCCTAAGACAGGGAACAAACACTATCCTGCCACAAAAGACAGAGTTTGGTATGAAGTACAAGAACAACCGACAAGGCATCGTAGGCACCTTCCGATACGATAAAATACATCCCAGGGCAAGTACATCAATCATTGTTAAAATGAAAAAAAGTGAGGAAAAATATAAAATCGATTTTTCGGATGTAAAATGACCAACACCTTGCAAGATAAACAGATTGGTCCGAAACGAACTCTGAGGGACAAGCTGTTCGATTATTCCTGCCAGAGAATCGGCAAGGAAAGGGCGAAATTTTTATTTAAGTTATACGACCTGACCATGTTTGACCTTTTTGGTAAACCAAAAGGCGCAATCGGGGCAATTGATATTACCAACCGCTGCAATCTGCGCTGCAAACACTGCTATTTCTATGCGCATGACTACGAACAGAGGCCGGAACTAAGCGACAACGAGTGGATTGATAAACTGGAAAGTTTAAAGGAGACAGATTTTCCATTTTATCAATGTTCCTGGATCGGTGGTGAACCACTCCTGAGAAAAGAATTAATAGAACGCGGGATGAAATATTTCAAGTCAAACTTAGTGGCCACAAACGGTACGATTGAATTGCCCGACTGGCATGATGTTAATTTCTACATATCAGTTGACGGCAGAAAAGATATGCATGATGCCATTCGTGGAAAGGGCTGCCATGAAAGGATAAAAAAACACGCCAGCAGACCTGAACTAAAAATTCATGTATCAATGGTCATTAACAAGATGAATTATCAGGACATTGAGTATTTTATTGAAGAATGGAAAGATATAGGCGTCAAGGGATGTTTATTTCAGATACACACGCCCGTAAAAGGTCTGAAAAACGACGACCTGTGGCCAGGCTGGCAACTGCGTGATGAAATACTGGATAAACTGGTCCGGTTAAAAGATGAAAAGTACGGAGATTTTATAGGTGTACCCTCTCTTGTTCTCAAACTTATGAAATCAGATAAATGTAAAGAGGTCACGAGAAATTGCATCTTCAAAGAGGTATCCTTTTGTCTAGACCCGCAGGGGCAGGTTAAAAAACCCTGCATGATGGGCCCGCAGGCTGACTGTCTGCGATGTGGATGCGTACTCCCCTTTCATATGTGGGCGCTTGAAGACAAGTGGCTCATGGCAAGAGAAGTTTTCATGTCATTAAAGCGTAAACTGGGAAAGAATATCCTTCGGTAAATCATGCAAAACCCAAACAAGCCAGAACGTGTTAAATGGAAAGTGAAAATGTAAACTGCAACGATGGTGGGCGTGGTATCCCCTCTTCCATTTTCATTGAATTTTTGCTAAAATTGTCAGAATTATTCTTAGAAGCGCCTAACCCTTCCCCCTCTTCGTTCACTCAGACAAACCCGCTGCTGAATGCTCAGAAATTTGTTTAGTTTCCTTCTCCCTCCTTTCAATAAACCATTTTATAAACCAATCAGACTCTTTCATGATAATACTCCCCAGAATAGCGCTGAGTAGCACATAGACCCCGGTAAGGGATTTCAGGGGATAGGGCAACCTGGAATTCATTGCAATCGTTCCGGCCAGAATAATGGAAAACTCTCCTCTTGGAATGAGGCTGAAACCAAGCCTTAAACTCGCCTTTTTGCTCAAACTATACCTATTCCCAATAAAATACCCCCCAAGAACCTTGCTGAAAGAGGAGATAACAAAGATAAATATTCCGACCGGAATGAGGTTAGCCATGTGTTTATAATCGATCGACATCCCAAATACAACAAAGAAAATTGCCGTAGAGAATTGCTGAAAGGGTTTGATCGTCTCGGAGATCCTGTGTCTTTGCTTTGTCTCAGACAATAAAAGCCCTGCAAGAAATGCCCCGATTGCCTCAGAAAGCCCTATTTTAAATGCAGCACCAGCAGAGACCACAATAATTGAAAGTATCAAAATTACAAAGAGTTCCGTATGCTCAATGTCAATAATCTTATCAATAAACTTCTTTGAAGTTCTGGCAAGTATGACAAAGAACAGAAAAAAGGCCAAGGTCTTCATCATAACATTGATTGTGCCCCTTGTATCTATGTGCCCATAATTCAAAATCCCGACAATAAATGACAGGAATACAGCAATAAACATGTCCTCGAAAACCAGAATATTAAGGATATATTCCGTCTCCGGGTTTGCAGAACGTTTAAGATCAATAATGGACTTTGCCACAATTACGGAGCTGGTAACATAAATAATACCTCCGAGTAAAAGGGAACGTATCAAATCATATCCCAGTACCCAGCCAAGAAACAACCCAACGGGAAAGTTAAAGAGAAGGTCGTAAATCCCGGTATAAAAAATTTTCCGCTGGTTATTAAATAAATTGCCCACAGAAAATTCCAGACCGAATATAAACAGCATGAAAATAATACCCAGGGTGGCAATAAATTCTGTAATAATCGTAACAGGGAAAAAATTCTGAAGGATCATTCCAACCACAATGAATACCGCCGTAAGAGATTGATTTACCTTTGTAGCCAGCAGACCGGCAAAAAATAAGGCAAGGAGGGAAATTCCTAATGATAATACGGTTTCATCTACGATCATTTTTCCAAACGCTGTTTAATTTCAAAGGTGGACATAAAGTTTTTAATCTGTTCATTATTCCCTATAATAATAAGAGTATCCTGGGGTTTAATAACTTCACCAGAACAGGGATTTGGAATTACCGTTTCTCCCCTGATAATTGTGGTAACGGATACCCCCGTTGCCTTCCTGATATCAAGTTCTTCAATCTTTTTATTGGCAAGCATCGAATCGGGAACGATCTTGATCCATTCCATAGTCACATTTTTCATCGTCAGCTTTGGCTCATCTTCAATCACAGGCTGGAAATAAGCGCCCGATAGTATAGCGCCAACCTGACGAGCCTCTTCATCGGTTAGTTTGGTTACGGATGAAGGCTCGTCGCTGTCTCTGGTAAATTTAAATACCTCCCTTTCTCCCGATGAATGAATGACCACAACTAATTTATCGCCTGAATCCAGTTCCAGAGAAAATTTCTTTCCTATGCCGGGCAGATCGCATTCTTTGATTTCCGACATATACAACCCCTTTCTCCCCTCTCCATCTTATTTCTGACAAACACTAAAAATGTTCATAAACGTTCTATGTAAACAAACCGATATTACGTATTGCACCATTAGTTGTCAACTTATTTTAGAAACTGCAAAATTTTTCGCTCCTCAATATCCTTGACTTTGAATCCTGATTCATATAACCTTTTACATAATAAACTGAGGATGAATTCTCTATCTAAGGAGATCGCTATGGGAAGCGGACTAATCCTGGTACATACCGGCAATGGAAAAGGCAAGACAACAGCAGCAATTGGCATCGGTATTCGCGCAGCTGGACACGGCATGAAAGTACTCATGCTCCAGTTTTTCAAAGGGCCGTGGCTTACAGGAGAACTCTGTGCTGTAAAACGAATGGAACCATATTTCAAAATTATTCAGTTGGGGCAGGGATTTGTCAAAACACGTAAGGAAGAACATTCTGAAGCGACTATTGAAAATGCCAGGACATCCTGGGATTATGCAAAACAGGAAATTTTTTCTGATTTATATGATATAATCATCCTGGACGAAATTAACAATATGGTTGACCATGGTCTCTTATCTGTTGATGAAGTAATTTCAGTATTAAAAGAAAGGCCCAAAAGACTCACCGTAATTCTTACAGGACGCAATGCCCATGACAAGATTATTGAGATGGCAGACATGGTGACCGAAATGCGGGAAATCAAACATCATTACAAAAGCGGAATTAATGCCCAAAAAGGTATTGAATTTTAATTTACCTTTAACCTCTTTATTTATTGAGAAAATCAGACTTGTGACTATTTATTTGCCATGAGGACACCAGATTAATAAGGGCACGGTGCATTGTGCCCCTGCATTGAAATTTATGCCAGAATCCAAATTACACGTAACATTATTACGTTACACACCAGACCCGGAAGAAATAGTCGCCCAGGCAGCAAGGTTATGCTATAGTCCCTCTACTATTGATGAACTGAAGAAACAGATGGAAAGCAGAAACCAGACATATTTTATTGAAAAACTGACCGACATGCGACACCTCTCACCCATTGAACACGTCACCTTTACCTTCGGTGTAGAAGGTATCTCCCGTGCCTGTTCCCATCAGCTGGTAAGACATCGCTTAGCCTCTTATTCTCAGCAGAGTCAGCGATACGTAGGACAGCATAGCAATAAAACTGGGGGATTTCATTTCATTGTTCCACCCAGTATAGAAAAAATAGGCAAAAAACAATGGTTTATTGAAAAGATGAATATCCTTCAGAAATGGTATGATGAGCTTATAGAGACACTTGGCAATAGTGGAGAAAGTACCTTTGAGGATGCCCGTTTTTTACTGCCAAATGCCACAGAGACAAAGATTATTATCACCATGAACGCCCGTGAGCTACTGCATTTCTTCCGTGTACGCTGCTGCAACCGCGCACAATGGGAGATAAGGAACCTGGCAACTGAGATGCTACGGCAGGTCAAACAAGTTTCTCCTCATATCTTTAAAGATGCAGGTCCCGGCTGTGTGAATGACAAATGCCCGGAGGGAAAGATGACCTGCGGGAAAATGGACGAGGTGAGAGAACGATTTAAAAATCTTTCGTAAGACAGTCATTTACACAAAAATCCGGTGTCGTTTCACTGTGACAGCCTAAAATTGATACGAAAATATTTTAACGGGATTTGGCGACACGCTCAACCTGCTCCAGGTATTTCTGGACATCGTCTCTAGGCCTGAGCATCTGTGCCCTGCGGAGCAGAGGCAGTGCCTCGTCGTATTTTCCTTTTCCTACCAGCAACTGGGCGTGGCGCACCCTGGCGTCCGCTTCATATTTTTCTATACTGGCAGCCCGCTCATAGTAAAAAATCGCCTTTTCCGTCTCACCTGAACGGTTCGCGTGCTGACCGAGCAGCATGAGCGCTTCCCCGTCCAGCGGATCAAGCTTAATAATTTCCTCAAGCACATGAACCTCCTCGTCACCAGCCCCTTCTGCAACGGCAAGACGGGCACGAAGTTTCAGAAGTTCCTTGTGAACATCGGTCCCAACTTGATTGCTGCAAAGGACTTCTATGCGTCCAATCAATTGCCGGGCATCTTTAAGCGCCCCACGTGCCGTTAGCACCCTGGCAGCACGGATGGCACGATCGGCCTTGCCCTGCGGATCTTTCTTCATGGCTCGAATGTAAGAGTTGACAGCCATTTCGTAAAGACCTTCGTTAATGTAAATATCTCCCATCATGTTGAGGCTGTCTACGGTGGATTTACCAAGTCGATCGATAAATTCGTAGTTTTCAGCGGCTTTGAGCGGCTGTTTGAGTCCAATATAGGCATTGGCCTGCAGCAGCCAAAGGTCGGTACGCTCGGGATGATCGGCAATCAGGCGATTGCAGAGCGCAGCCGCTTCGGCATAGCGTTCCTGCTTGAAAAGACTACGCGCCAGACCCATTTTCCAGTCTATCGTAACCGGGTCCAGCAGAATAGCCATTCGGTAGGCAGACTCGGCAGAAAGATGATTTTCAAGAGAGGAATAGGCAAAACCGAGCAATCCGTAGGTAAGCGCATCACTGCCGCCTAGTTCAATCACACGGGTGAGCGCGGGCAGGGCTTTTTCAAATTCATTCTTACGAATATAAATCATGCCCAGATTGCGCCAGGCGCGTCGAAATTTTGAAAATTTTTCAACGGCAATCTGATAAATCCCGGCAGCCTGATCAAACTTTCCCTGCTGAAAATAGATGTTGGCCAGCATGAAATCATAAAGTGCATTAGTCGCACTGCTACGGCTCTTTTCAAGCAGACTGACGGCTTTGTCCATCTGGCCGGATGAAATGAGTTCAAGTATCTTTTGCATTTTGTCACGTTCTTCGGTGGTAACGCGCGGTTCGATTTCTGTCTCGGCCATATAGCTCTCCGCAAAGCGCTTCCGAAACGACGCATCATTCCATATCTCCAGTTCTGACAGGCTCAACTGGGATGCTACGGTTTGTAACGGGATACAGATCATCAGCTCAAAGGCCGGAAGCAAAAAGGTAAAAGGAATCCATTTATAATTTGCAAACCAAATCCTGAAACTTTTCATTTGTATTATCCTTTCGGGAAACTTATGGGTACACGCATACGGAACCTCACAGGCCTGCCATGTCGTTTGCCTGGTTCAAATTTCCACTGTTTAACGGCATCCAGCGCCGGTTTCTCAAAAACTGGATCGCTCGAACTCTGTACCATAGGCTTCTCGACGCGACCGTTCTGATCGACAACGAAAAGAATATACACCGTACCAGGAGCCTTTTTGCGCATCTGCTTGTCAAGTATCGGACCCGGCTGGTAAATAACGCGCGGCTTCTGATCAAGATCCGCCAGTGAAAACAACGCATCAAGATTGTCTCTCTCTGCGTTAGAATCAATAGTCTTAAGATTGACGGCGAAATCGCCGCTCACCCAGCCTTCACTAAATCCGGGATCAAGAGCTAATTCAAGCTGTGAAAGATCAAGAGGCGATATCTCTTCTTTCAGTTCTGGCGGCGGTTCTTCCGGTTCAGGTTTATCTTCTGGCTTTTCTTCTGGCGGTGGCGGCGGCGGTATGCTGGCCGTATTAACATTCTGTACCATTAAATCAGTTACCGGCGGTCTGCTGATGCTCTGGATCAGTGGCAGCACGAAGAAAAAAATAAGCGTAAATCCCACAGCCCCTAAAACTACAATCATGTAATGATGGATCTGATTAGCTATAAAAATAGAACCAGTTTTATGCTGCCTCATAATACAGATATTCAGTTTTTCGGCCGACTGGTGGCAACGCTTACCCTGGTTGCCCCCGCCAGCTTGGCTTCATCAATAATACGGACAAGCAGACCGGACTGAGCGGCTGCATCGGCCTGAATAATAACGGGTACATTATCTTTCTGAAGAATGCGCTTTACGAGCGGCTGCACGCCGCTAATGCCGATTTCACGCCCGCCATAGACCACCTCACCCTTATCCGTCAAAGCAATCAGTATGCTTGTTTTTTCAAGCCGGATGGCGGATGCGGCTTGCGGCTTATCAACCTCGATACCGGTTTCTTCTACAAAGGTAGTGGTCACGATAAAAAAAATGAGCAGGATAAATACACAGTCAATCAGCGGAGAAATATCAATACCTGTCTCCATACTGTCATCCGGCGCTAATTCCCGAAAACGTCCCATAAGATTTCTCCATGTTAAGGGTTTCCGTTTGTTTCAAAATTATCCGTTTTCTCACTGCATTCCATCCTGGTTACACATTTTTAAAAAGTTTCTGGGTGCAGATTGTTTCAAGATGAGCCAAAAAGCTTTTATATCTCTCGCACTGACGGGCCAGATGATACTGAAAAAAAAGCCCCGGCAGCGCGATAACCAGTCCGGTTTCTGTAGTAATCAGAGCCTCTGAAATCCCTCCGGCCACGAGACTCATAGTCTTTTCACCACCGGAACCCGAAGCGAGAGCGCCAAACGTGGTGAGCATACCGGTCACTGTCCCAAGCAGTCCCAGCAACGGTGAGGCGCTGACACAAATCTTCATAACACGCAGGTCTCGTTCGAATAAAGCAATTTCAGTCGTACGTAATTCCTGAAAGAGGGTGGCGATTTGCCTAAGCGAATTACCGCTTGTTACAAAATCAAGCAACACACCTATCGGGCCTTCCCGTTCGTCCGGATGGTCAATCCAGCGGCGCCAGGTCTTTTCAGGTACAAAACGAAAGCCCTTTCCCTTCAATTTAAGCGACAAATGCATTCCCAGCCCGAAGAGTACAAGCGCATTCGCCGCTAACGCCGCCATACCCCAGCCGCCGGAAAGCCAGATGGAATAAGCCTGTTCACATAGATTTTTTATCTGATCTATCATTATGCTTCTTAAAATCCTGTTTGTAGTGTTTCTCTTAGTGCTGTTTTGCTCTCTGCATCGTTAACCAACACGCTATCATCATATGTAGTTTTTCTTATCTGGTTTATAAAAGCAACGGCGACTTTTTCCATCTGGACAAGCACGCCCCGCACTTTCCTTGAAAGAAAGGCGTGCAGCAGCAGTGAAGGAACCGCTATTATCAGACCGAACTCGGTAGTGATGAGCGCCTCAGAAATACCGCCGGAAAGGGATTTGACATCACCGGTGCCGAATACTGTAATCAACTTAAACGTATTGATGATACCAGTAACCGTTCCCAGCAGGCCAAGCAGCGGTGCAGACGAGGCACTAATAGCAATAAACGGAAGCATACCATGAAGTTTGAGGCGTGTGGCCAGAACCGTTTCGTACATAACCTCTTCTATCAATTCATGCGGCTCGTTGAGATGCTCTATACCCGACACAAGCATTTTGCCTATAGGACCGTCAATGGCATTAACTTCCCGCCGAATGTCCTCTTTATCATGCCGTGCAACAGCGTTTAGTAATGCCTGGATGCGTTCCTGCGATGGGTTGCGCAGGGAAAACACGGCAATCCATTTGTAAAAAGCCACCGAGAGCGCTGCGCATCCCAGTGCCAGGATCGGGATCATTACCGGCCCACCCTTCCTGATGTGTTCCCAGAGCGTTTCTCTGACGGATTCAATTTTGTGCGCACTGCCTAGTGTTGGATCAAGCGGGAAATTCCCTCTGGCGGTTGTGATCACCTGCGCTGCCGCAACGGTGTCCCCGGAGTTCTCAAAACTGATAACTGTGGGTTCAAGCGAACCAAGACGTTGTTCAGCGGTTCCGATATCCTGTCCGTCCTCCGATCTAAAAAATGCAACCGGACCAATTAGAACAAAGGTGCCAGGCTTGACAAGCCCGCTGGCAACCACTGCAGTACCGTCGAAACGGGCGCCCCCAAGTGCATCGTACAGTCGTTCGACTGACACCTCCACCAATGCGACCTGTTGCCGGTAGATCTCCTGTCCGGAAAGGTTACTGTTTTCAGAAGCCAGTTTTGCGGCATCCAGCTGCTCTCTGTAGCGCTGGATTTCAGCAATGTGCAGGCGAGCTTCAAAATTGCGAATGTATTCACTCAGCAGGTTGGAAAGATATGCTGCCTCCTCCTGGCGCGATTTGATTTCATTGCGCAGATTGTTCAGGTCAAGTGTATGGCTGTCAAGCAAACGGGAAGCCTTCTGATATTCGAGACGAACCTTAACCAGTTCATCCTCAAGTTCGTTTAGCCTGCGGTTGAGCTGTATTTTTTCGCCGGCAATCCACCCGCGCAGCGTGCCAAGCTCAGAGAGGCTTTCATCGAGTTGACGCTGCACGGTGGCGGCAGCACTGACAAAGGAACCTTCGACAGCTTCCTGAGGATTTTCAGCGTGTACAGGCCGTAAACTGGCAAGGCATGTTACAATGGATAAAAGGACTATAGTGTTTTTTGTTTTCATAATGGCTCTTTTCCTGGTTATTGAATTTCAATTGGCAACAGTACAAAGGCTGCCACAGCTTCGTTTTTCAAAATGGCAACGGCCTTCTTTATCTCGGCAGCCGCTTCGTTCACTGGCACCCATACCCACCCCTCAGGCGACGCAGTTCCAATACCCGCCACATCTCCACTGCCATTGATGTAATACGCCTGGCCAATCCCGATGTAAAGCACGGTAACTTCCGCAGAAGTTCCATCGGGCAGTTTGCGCACCTCACTTGTAACGGTAATCTCACGATTAAACTTGTTCACTTCATTAAGGATACCAAGAATGTTTTGAAAGCGTTCCCCCAGAGATAACTTGACCTCCCCATGATTTTCAGGTAGTCGTTGACTGAGTGGTTTGACGCGCCCGCAGATCGGGTCAGGCAGCCGTTTCAAAAATTCTCTGATTCTGGTTTCAAGCCCTGTCGCCATACCTATAAGCAATGCGGTAGCTTCCTTGTATTTTTCGTTTTCCGCAACAAGATCCGCCCGCTTCTTATCTGTTTCAGTGATACTTTCTTCAGCCTCTCTGATTTTTCCGCGCAGTAATTCGATTTCGCGCTCTACGAGCTTAATACGTTCGGAAATCATTTCACGCCCAAGTTCAAAGTCATATTTTTCCTGTGAAATAATACGGCGGGTTTCAACCCATTTTTCAAGCGCCAGGCGCACGCTGTCCACACTGACATCGGTCATTGCGCCAGATGCAGTTCTTGCCGAAAACAGACAAGCGACAAAAATCACCAGAAGCGTCATCAGCGCATACCGGTGACATACGCTACTCAGATTACGGTTTTTGGTTTTTAATTCTTTTTTCATACACACCTTATCCTTTTTGTAGTGGAATATCTTACCATACGCCGGTTATACTAAACGTGAAATCGATGCCCCTGGTATAGGATGTTTTCACCTCCTCATCACCCAAAAAATCAGGGGTGCGATAAACTTCTTTAATTTCCGGATTTAACAGATTCTTGGCCATAAACATTACTGTAAAGTGCTTTCCGAATTTCCTGGATACGCTCAAATTGAGCGTGCCAAACTCGGTTGCATAGACATCCGGCACGTAATGGCCGTTTCTGTTCCCTGCGCCAACCACAAGGGTATCGCCCTTTACCGTATAAAAAAGCCCTACTTGCGTGTCAAGTGGCTTGTAATCATACGTCAAATAAATATTGTAGAGATATTCGGGCGCTCCGAGCATGTCTCTGGTAATCGTCTCAACCCCGGCATTGGCAAGGTTTGCCCTTTCACTCTCAGGAAGAGTCACCTCAGACTTAATAAACGTTGCATTGCCCCCTATCGAAAGACCATTCATTGCATCCCAGAAATACCCCAGATGCTGTCGTGTTTCGAATTCAAAGCCGCTCAATTTGCCTTTCGGAAAATTCAGGGGCGTTATAAAGGAGAATGCGTTCACCAAATCCTGCACATATTCAATAGGATCCCTGATGTCTTTATAGAACCATGAAACTGACAACAATCCGCCGTTATAAGGCATATAATCAAGGCGTAAATCATAATTTTTCAGGGCGCTCATCCGCAACTCAGGATTTCCAATAAAGATATCGCCGCCGAGGAATTCCTGCTGCTGAATGGGTGTAAGCTCTTTAAAAGTTGGCCGAGCTACTGTTTCGCTGTAGGAACCGCGCAGTGTAATTTTTTTGACCGGTTTCAATACAAACCCGATTGAAGGAAGCACATCAGCCTGATCAAAAGAAACATCAGCGTCTCCCGGATGCAGATCGGTATATAAACGGTTCCCTTTCTCATCGGTCGTAACCCATTTCGCATCCTTTTCAGGATCGTTGACAATACTAAGCGAAGTAGTTTCGTACCGGGCGCCGCCGATCAGGTTCATAAAAGAGCATAATGGTAAGTCTGTCATGTAATACCATGCTGAAATCTTCTGTTTGCCCTCGTAATCCACATCGACAAAAGGCGGTCCATCCTTTATTGTTGGGCCACCCAGTTCCAGAAAATCCTCACTATATGAATCATCCTCCCAGGAACCCTCCAAATTAGGGATGGGTCCCTCGCCAGTCTGACGGTAGTTTCCAAATGAATCCTGATCGTACGCACGATCTACCCTGTCATAAAATACACCGAGTTTTACATAGCCGGCATCGCCGCTCCATTGCTCAAAAGGAAATTTCCAGTTCATAAAATATTGCCGGCTTTTTTCCGTAATCTCCTCCCACGTCCGCGAAAGATTTCCAAGAAGAATATTTGCCGATGTTGTGAACGGGCCGTAGAATGCCCGGTCAATGTGTGGCGGAATACCAAATTCCGGTCTTCCAGGATTATAAGACGCCGGATACCAAACCGAGCCAAACTGCCGCTCATCGGGCTCATTTAGACGGGAAGAACTCAGGGCAACGGTCCAGTCAATTTCCGGAGGGAGAATCATAAAAAGACCTTCAAATCCAATCTCAGGAACAGACAGCATGTGATCTCCGTTGAATTGCAGCGTATCTGTCGTCCGTTCTGTATACTTCAGCGTTTCAGACCTCAGATATGGCGCCGCATGCAGGTTGTCGTGTAAATTGCCTAAATTCTTCGGATCATTGGGATCGTAATTGGGGAAATAATACGCCTTGCCCCGCGTGTCTTCGGCAAGAATCGCCTTATCCTCAGTAAGGCTGGTATGCATAAAGAGCACATTCAGAGAATGGTTTTCGATTTCCACACCGGCAGCGCTCAGTATCCCCCATTGCACCTCTTCTCTTCCCTCAGTAATATCAAATAGCGCCGTTTTAAAATCTTCTCCTACAGCAGGCACAGGCGGGATCGGCGGTTTGTCCGGATTTCCGTATTGGGGTGTCAGCCCTTTTCTGGGATCGTCCTTATCAATCCATAAAGAATCATTAATTCCGTTATCATAATAGGAACTGTCACGTTTGTAATACGAGCTGAAAAGGCCACCGAGCTTGATTCCATTTTTGAGTTCGTGTTTTCCCCCGGCAGTCATCGACATATTATAATCAATCGGCGCATCGTCGCGGGAAACACCCACGGGACCAGCAAAATTGCCATCTGAAGGAATATCCCGACGCCCATCATCAATACCCAGAAAGTTCACTCCCCCACCCTCGTATGTGAGGAAACGGCTCCTGCCTGTCACCTGCGTGTTATATTCAACCCCTGTCTTAAACCTGAGTACCTTCTCATCAGGAATACCCTTGAGCACCACATTCACGGCCCCCCCGGAGGCGTCTCCCTGCTGGTCCGGTGTAAAGGTTTTGCTGACCTGAACGCTGTCGATAACCTCCGTTGGAAATTGGTCAAGTTGCACAGCGCGCTTGTCAGGATCTGCTGTCGGCAGGCGCACACTATTCATCTGTGAATTTACGTACCGATCAGGCAGGCCTCGAACCACAGCGTATTTGCCGTCCTGCACAGTAGTGCCTGATATCAGATTCAATGCGCCAGCCGCATCACTGGCCCCCGCCTGTCTTAACAATTCCGAACTGATCGAATCCAAAAGCGCCGGGCTTTCGACACGAAGCATCATCAGTCCGGCTTCAGTCCCCCCTATCTGCAGATCCTGGACAACAAACTCTTCCATCTCCGTAAACTCGCCGGACAGCGAAGCCTCTACGTCTGTCATCTTTCCCGGTGAAACTATTACATTGGTTTGAACCTGCCTAGTATATCCTTCTTTAGAGAAAACAAGCGTGTAGTTTCCCGGCGGCACTTGACTGAAAACAAAGTTGCCTTCATCCGTAGTGGTTATTTTATCGCCGGTTTCAGCAATAGAGACCTGTGCGGCAGCCAGGGGCACGTCAAAATCCCTGTCATACACAATGCCGCGAATAGAGCCAGCTTGCTGAGCCAGTACCATATTCGTAACGGAAATCATCATAAATGGAAATATACAGCTATACCACTTAACGGCTATAGCCATATGTACCAACAGTGATTATTAAAAACTTAAATACGATCATGTATCTTATTATCCAAGAAAAATATCAATCGCGGTGTTCCGCCAGCCGTTCTCCGGCAAGTTGTTGTGCTTTCTCTTTTTGAGAAGGGGTCATTTTTTTCTCAACGATGTCACGGCGTTCAATTGCGATTCTATTTCCATGTAAAGCGCCAAGACTGTACCACATACAGGCGGAGACATAATCCTTAATAACCCCAAGTCCGTATTCATACATCATAGCCAGTTTTACCTGTGCAGCAGGTATCCCCCGATCTGCTGCTTGCCTGTACCAGTAAGCTGCCTGTTTATAGTCACGCGAAATACCGTATCCCTTTATGTACATTGAACCCAGATTGGTCTGCGCGATACCTTCCCCCTGATCTGCAGCTTGTTTTAACCATCTGAACGCTTCCTTATAGTCCTGGGGAATACCCTGCCCTCTGAGATGCATCAAACCAAGACTGGTCTGCGCTAAGGCAAGGCCCTGATCGGCAGCCAGTCTGTACCAGGTAATTGCTTCCCTACAATCCTGGGGCACACCGTGTCCTTTAGCATGCATCCAACCCAGAAGAAACCTGGCTTCTGGAGTTCCCTGTTCGGCAGCAAGTTTGTACCAGTGAGCAGCCTTTTGTCGGTCACGAAAAATACCGTGCCCCTCATAATACATTGCTCCAATAAGGAACCTGGCCTCGGCATCCCCTTGTTCTGCAAGCGATTCCCATTCCTGAAAAGCCGCTGTGGCGTTTCCCTTATTAAATGCATCCCAACCTTTCTCCAGGCTGGCACACCATCCCGCTCTTATAACAAAGAAGAGAGCTGAATATGCGTAAAGGATAAACAGCAGTTTTTTCATATTTACCACGGATCTCCCAATCCCTCGTTAATCTGGCGAATTCTGGCCCGTAGTTCAGCATCAGGCTCCACCCCATGCAAGGCCATTGATAGACAGGTGGCAGACAAATCCTCTGCCCTGGGTCTGGAATTCGGGTTTTCAACGCCTTCTTCAACGGCCCGTTTATAAACCGCCAGTGTGGTCGCCGTTTCTCCCATTGTCCGATATACCTCTGCAAGCGGACGAAGAACTCCCCCTCGGTCGATGTTTATTATTCCATCTCTTTGCGAATCAAAGAGGGCAAGCATGGCGTCCGCGTCCGCTCGCGCCCTTTGCTGATCGCCTGCCTTGAATCGCAGCTTGACCAATTCTGCCACGAGAGGAATCTGATGCTCAGGCCGCCATCTGGCATTATCCACCATCATCTGTGCCTCGTTGATCAGTTCAATCGCCTTGTCCTGATCTGCATGTTCCAGCGCAAACCCTCCCAACTCTGTAAGTAGTTCGACCTGTTTAAAAATCGGCAATTTGCCCCATGAAGCTTTTATTTTCTCTTCCACAAGTAAACGACTTCCTGCATCGTCATAAAAACGGTTAAAGAGATTGACACACGCCTTTAGCGCATTTTCAATGACGTCAAAATTACCAGACGCAATTAACGCATCCAGCGTATTCATTTGTTCGTCAAATTGATCTTCGACGGCAATCATCGCTTTTGCTATGGCTACTTTGCCAGATTCTGAATCTGATATTCCAGTTTCAAACTGTTCTGCCAGTACGATCTGTCCCAGCAAGGTATATGTGCTGGCAATTTTTACCCTGATCCGGTCTCTACGCCAGCCTTCGGCTGATTCTGAAACCTGAGTTGCAAGATTTATGTATTGTTGCGCCTCATCAATGTAGCCGTGCATTGCGCAATAAAAAGCAAGGGCGCCATAACCCGTTCCACGACGCCAGTTGTCGATTTTTTCAATGAAACTCAGCGCCAGCAGTGGCTGATCGAGTTTAAGAGATGCCATTACGACCTTCTCCTGCGCCCGCGATCGGTCTTTGATGTGCGGTTTAACCGGGATCGCTGAGGCCGTTTGAAACGCAAGATCGAGCAATTCGTTCTGATAAGCCTCCAGCGGTTTATTGGCCAGGGAGCTGATCATGCCTGACTTGTCTTGTACAACAGCTTCTGTTCTGTCCTGTCTGCCGCAACCGGCAGTGAATAAAAAAACTACAGATACGGCAGGCAGGAGTAAAACTTTCATTTTTAACATTATTATATGCCTTTACTTTATTTTTACATTCAGCCTTGTTTTCAGATCACCAGCCTCAAACTTTACTTTTGCGTTGCCTTTTTTCTTACCGGTGATCATAAACACAGCTTCGCCATTTTCATCCGTCTCTTTGCTATCTGGAGAAATATTTATACGTTTCTTGTTTTTTTTGCTGATCTTTGCCTCAACAGTTACACCTTCAGACGCGCAACCATCTTTTCCCAGCACGATAACGGTTACGTTATCGCTGCTACCATTGCTGATTATTAATCTTTTTGTTGACAATGATATAGATTTGGGGTCGCACCCGTCAGAACCTGCATCGGTTTCTATCATTCCAAAGGCATCAGCGGCCGTCCAGCCCTTCAGCCAGTTATTCGTAGCGCTGAAAGCGCCTCTATACTGGACAGGCGTGAAGAATCCATCATCAGGAGCCATACCTGCGCTGACAAGGGCCTCATTAGCGGGAAGCGGATTTATTGATACGACAGGAAGGACGCCTTTACCCTCTGAAGAAGTAAACAGCGGACCGCGTGTAATGCTAACAATCGGGGCATTTTTCGGATCAGAGCCTGGGATAACTACGTTGTTTTTTTCAGGATTACTACCGCCGTTTACTGTTACTCCAACCTTATCAGATTCGGTATAAGCGTCCTTATGAAGATTGCGAAAAAATACACTGTCCGTGATTTCAGCGAGCTTGCCGGAAGCCTGAGCCGTGTAAAGCGTCTTTGCGTGGTTAAAGTCACCCTCCTTACATCCAATGCAAGGATTAACATCCGAGGTAGCCGTGTAATCTGTCTTCCACGTATCCTCGAACGATAACGTGCCATTGTAGCCGTATCCATTGGCGCCGTCGCCGTCGTTGCCGTCATTTTTTACAACATTTTCACCAATATCCATAAAGATGCAGTTGCGAAACTGGACACGTGCGTTGTCACGCCAGGCCGTTGCGTGGTCACCGTCTATCGGATTGCCAATTACGGTGGCATTATAAATTACAGATGTGGTCACCGGCTGCGCATCGGAATCTTCAGCGCCATCGAGCTCGAAACAATTGTCGCCCACACCGGAACCCTGCTTAGCGTTGACGCTGTAACCCTGAACAATAAAAATGAACTGCGCTTTACCGCGCCAGCCCTCGTCAACGTCCAGGCTGTCGTCACCGACGTTCCAGATGCTGATATATTTCAGATTGACCGTACCGCCCCAGATTTCAACACCATCGTCCACGTTGTTCATGATCTCAACATGGCTGATATCGGTTTCCCGCCCAACACCACCCAGCGAAAGGCCATTAAGCTCGTTGCCAAGTCCAATCACTTTTCCTGCATACCGCAGCGACAGGTAACTGATTGAGCCGCTGTCATCATTGTCGTCATTACCGCCAAACAACGAGTAATTAGGGTCGGTCAAACCTTCCATCTGCCTTTCATTTAAACCAGAAGGGTCCTTCGTATTATTTCCAACCCTAAGACCCCCAAAATGAGAAGCGGAAATCAACCCCCTGCCCATAATCGCCAGGTTCCCCCATTCATTGGCACCCTCACGCCACTTTCCTGTTTTTGGGTCACCACCGCTGGGGTGGTTAGGATCAGGTCTCCAGGTTGCCACATCATCGGTAGAAGTCATAATAACCGGTTTGTCTTTGGTGCCATTTACAAAGATTTTCGCGCCGCGCGCCACAGCCAGACTGCCACCGGCTCCCGTGTCACTTGCGATAACCGTACCTGCCTCAATGGTCAGAGTCGCTCCCGGCAGAACATATATCTGTTTCGTCAATTTATACAAGTTGTCTGCAGTCCATGTCATGGAAGCGCTTATGTCATTTGACACCTTCACCGTAGCGGCGCCGGCAGTGCCAGCGACAAAAATAGAAAATACTGCCATGCATAATATTTTCCTCATGTTATCCATAATATATTTCTCCTTTATTCGTCTCCTGTAATTGTGATAGATAATAAAATTTTACCATTAAATAAAAATGCGATAAAAACGGCAGAAAATTCTTCCATCTAAAATACACCCAGATAAAAAATATATGGTTATTCTTCACATAATTTCACCTCCGCTTCTCCGGTAAAGACTGAAAGGGACAGCTTACGCCTGCTTGAATAAAGAGAAAACTCACTGGAATCAAAAGCGTCATACCAGAGGACAGACGTCTTCAGAAAAGGAAACCAGGAAATTGTTTTTGAAATATAAACTCTTTTTGTTAAGAAAGTATTAAGAAATTGTTAATTATGTGTTAAATATTCCATTATGGCCGATTTTATCTGGAAGATGCGGTTATGGAGTAGCGCGGTAGAACACGCAGGAGGTAATGCCTTATACACAGCAAAATAAGTTTAGAACTCCCAGATAACTACATTCTGGGGTAAGATTTTTCTGGATTCCTGCTAGAGTTTACTATAAGTCGCATTTTACAAAGAACTTTAGTATTTACTTTTGTCGCTGGTTTAAGTAGCATTTGTGTAAGTAATATCCTGTGGGTATGAGAAAGCGGTGAACATAGCAGCCATGAATCAGGCAGACAGGCAGTTCAAACCAATGGAGAAGTAAAGTGAGGGACTGTAAAAGATCCCATATGCGGCATGGAGGTCAGCGATATCAAAATGGCACCTTCCGAAGAACACAAAGTGAAGGTTTACTACTTCTGTTCGAAATACTGCAAAAAAGACCTTTAAAAAAAATCCAATGTCCCATATACCCACGAAATTATCACAGTATGGTGAGGATTGAAGGGCATAAGCATTAATACAGGAGAATAATCGTTGAAGGCCGTTTTTGTCCATTTATCAGGCAGCCACCGGGGAAATACAGAGATATTCGATGCTAGAAAAATTTCCATCGGTACAGATGCGTTGAATGACCTTCGTTTCGATCCGTCAACAGATAAAAACACATCTCCATATCACGCCGAGATCCTACTCAGTGGATATGATTTTGTACTAAAAGATAAAGGAAGCGCAAAAGGAACGTTGGTAAACAACAGGGTCGTCAGCGAGATTGTACTTAAGGATGGTGATTTAATTGAGTTTGGCGCTGGCGGTCCTAAGGTGCGGTTCCGGATTAAAGCAGACGAGGCTGAAATATATAAGCCACTTACGGAAATATTAGAAGATTCTTTAGGGATAGCCCAAACCTCACATAAGGGGAGGCTTATTACCGCAACGTCTTTTTTGAAACACCTTGTATGGGAGGCTTTTACTCAATCATCACATACGTTTAAAATCTATCTCTTTACAATACTTTTTACCCTGGCGTGCAGTTTGGCCTTATATTTCCATGGACAATATGTCAGACTGTCGCAAATGGCAGAAAGAGTAAGGATCTTTGAACTGGAGAGAACGGCTGCTGAATACATTATCAGGAATTATAGTGGCGGGGTCTGTTTTATCCAGGGATCATTTTATTTTTATGACGAAGAGACGGGCGAGCCCATCATGGTGAGGGGTGCGGAGGGACTGAAAGGGTTTAACGAATACACCGGTACGGGGTTTCTAGTCAGTGAGGATGGTTTGATACTCACCAACCGGCACATTGCAGAACCGTGGTGGGAGATGCAGATGATGCCATTCATTCATATCGAACCAACCATTAAACCCCGTTTTGAAGTATTCAGGGCATTTTTCCCGGGCATTAAAGAACCGTTTGATTTAAAGGTAGAAAAGATTTCCGATGAGGTAGATTTAGCATTACTGCGGATTGATTTACGTGGCGAGAGAATTCCCGTTCTCGAATTAGATACTACAGGGAAAGGGGCAGTAGCTGGTGAGCCTATGTTATTATTGGGTTATCCGGCTGGTGTGGGTGCCATCTTCGCAAAAACCGATCCTGAAATTGTTAAGCAACTCTTTAATCTGCCATTTATACCACTCGTGCAGGAACTGTCAAACTGGGGTCTGATAAGGCCACTTTCAACGCAGGGTCATTTAAGCGATATTATGTATAACAGGATCGTCTTTGATGCTCAAACAACCACAGGTGGTAGCGGAGGTCCCATCTTTAATAAGAAAGGGAAGGTGATAGGTATTAATTACGGAATCTTCCCCGAGTTCCGGGGTTCCAATTTTGGTATTCCTATAAGCTTTGGTATCGAACTGATAGACCAGGTTTTGCATCGGCAAAAATAATGCACATATCTTCCAACAGATTCAAATATAATCTCCGCATCTTCAGAAAGGCCTTTTTACCCCGGGCATTGTCTTCACCAAAAAATTTCTGGATGACGTGGAATTTATTGAGAAAGGTAAGAAAGAAGTATAAAGTTAGTACTCGATTACAAGGTCATCTTGAATACCCTATCCCGCATTCCTTTGTTTTAAGCCTTACTTCGGAATGCAATCTCTCCTGTGATCACTGCTATGCAAGGGTATATAACGAAACAAAGGTGTTACCTAAAAAAATGCTGGAAGGTATCCTGGGGCAAGCAGGTTCGCTTGGCTGTTTCTTTTTTGTCCTTACCGGTGGCGAACCCATGCTGTACCCGGACCTGCTAGATATTCTAAGCCACCACAGTGATAGTCTTTTTATCCTGATAACTAACGGTACTATGGTCACTGATAGCGTTGCAAAAAAGCTGTCTCGGTTACCCCATATAATTCCCGTAGTCAGCCTTGAAGGTGGTTTAGAGGATACGGATAAAAGGCGTGGTATGGGTACATACAATCGTGTTCTGAGTGCCTTCGATAGCCTCCAGGCAAACAAGGTACTCTACGGGTTTTCTATTACTGTTACATCGGATAATGTGGAACAACTTCAAAGAGAAGAGGTTTTTAAGGAAAAGTATCCTTATGGCGCTCGTCTAGGATGTTTTATAGAATACATACCCACAGGAAAAACACCTAATTTGAAGTTATGTTTATCATCCGCCCAAAGATTCTCGTTTAGACAATGGTTTTTAAAGCTAAAAGAAAGATCAAATACTTATTTGATTCATTTTCCAGGAGACGATGAGCTTATGGATAGTTGCACAGAGGCAGGAAAGGGATTCGTTCATATTAATCCTGAGGGATATATAGAGTCGTGTGCACTATTACCCTCCAGCATGTATAACATAGCGGAGACCTCCCTTGAAGTATGTTTGAAAAACTCGTATTTAGATAGTAAGCAATGTGCCCATGTCTATGAGGCACTTGAGAATCACCCCTGTATGAGTTATAGGTAAGATTTGCAGTTTAAAATATGTGGTTCAATCTGCAAGATCAAGCCATCCTTGACCAAACAGGAGGTTATAAATTACAAATCACAAATTCCAAATTTCAAATAAACTCCAAAATACCAGTTGCCCAATGACTGCAACTATCATCAGGTAAACAGAGAACGTTTAGACTATCACACCTAAACCTCGCTTCGTATCGTTTTGATCGTTGAAGTTTCGTTCATTGGAATTTATTTGTTATTTGGTGTTTGTAATTTGGTGCTTATCGTAATTCATATTACATGGAAAAACTTAAAAAAATGTCTTCAGAAGATACTACTATGGCAATCAGGATGGTTGATGCGCCCTGGCATATAATGCCAGTTGATGAGATAATAAGGAGGCTCGATACCAATCCGGACACCGGACTTAACAATAGAGAGGCAGAAAACAGGCTCAAGAAATATGGATACAATCAACTGGAAGAAAAAGAAGGTGTATCCCCCCTGTTGCTCTTTTTGGGACAATTTAATAATTTTATTGTCTGGGTATTGATTGGAGCTGCCATAATCTCCGGGGTTTTAGAAGAATGGGTCGATGCAGTAGCCATTATTGCGATTGTTGTCATCAATGCTATTATCGGGTTTATTCAGGAATACCGCGCCGAAAAATCCCTTGCAGCCCTCCAAAAAATGACAGCGCCTTTTTCAAAGGTAATGCGGAATGGAGAAATGTATTCTATCCCTTCACGTGAAATCGTACCAGGAGATATGGTGCTGCTCGAGGCCGGCGATTATGTCCCTGCCGATGGCAGATTGTATGCTTCTTTTAATCTCATGACCCAGGAGGCCTCTCTCACAGGGGAATCGACACCTGTCAGCAAACTTACAGAACCACTCCAGAATCCTTCTTTACCCATCGGGAATAGAAAAAACATGGTATTTATGGGTACTTCCGTGACAAATGGTAAAGGCACGTGTATCATTGTGAATACTGGCATGCACACTGAATTAGGTAAGATCGCCGGCCTTATTCAGGAAGCGGGGAAAGAAGAAACGCCGCTTCAGCGCAAACTCGAAGCCTTCGGGAAAAAGCTGGTCTATCTGTGTCTGGGGATTGTAACAGTGGTCTTCTTTTTGGAACTGTGGAGAAAAGACCCCATATTAGAGGCATTCCTCATATCGGTAAGCCTTGCCGTTGCAGCTATTCCGGAAGGACTGCCAGCCATTGTGACTATTGCTCTGGCATTGGGTGTACAGCGCATGGTGAAACGACACGTATTGATTCGAAAATTACCCTCGGTGGAAACCCTTGGATGTGCCACTGTTATTTGTACGGACAAGACAGGTACCCTAACACAAAACGAAATGACCGTGAGAAAGATGTTTACCAATGGGAAGACTGTTGACATCTCGGGAACGGGTTATGCCCCGCAAGGGAATTTTACTTTTAAAGACACGCCTCTTTCAGAAAACGATAAGCGAATGGTAACGTTTGTTCTGGGCATAGGTGTATTATGTAACAATGCCCATCTGAAAAGAGATAATAAGACGTGGAAGGTTATCGGAGACCCCACAGAAGGCGCCATTTTGTGTGCTGCAGCGAAGGCCGGTATCTGGAAGGATGCACTAGGGAAGAAATTTCCACTCCTTACGGAGATTCCCTTTGATTCGGAACGGAAGAAGATGTCCACTGTCAGGAAAACTCCTTATGGTTTACTTGTTTGTGAAAAAGGTGCGCCAGATATCATCTTAAAAGATTGTACAAAGATTTACATGGGAGGAGAACTAAGAGACCTGACAGAAGATGATGTTCAGGTTATCCTGGACGAAAACAATAAGATGGCCGGTGCTGCCCTGCGTGTACTTGGCATCGCATTCAAACCGCTTGACCACGAAATTTCCATCTTTAGCCCCGATACCATAGAAAAGGATTTGATCTTTGCCGGACTGCTGGCCATGATTGATCCACCCAGACCCGAGGTCAAAGATGCCGTTGACACCTGTCATATGGCAGGTATAAAGACTGTTATGATCACGGGAGACCATAAAAATACTGCAAGGGCGATTGGAGAAGAGTTAGGGTTCATTCATAGCGATTCAAAGGTTATTGACGGACTGGAACTGGATACAATGTCTGATGAAATATTAGAAAAGGAGGTATCTAGGATAGCCGTATATGCACGCATTTCAGCTGAACACAAACTTAAAATAGTGAAGGCATTGAAGAAACAGGGCGAGGTCGTAGCAATGACCGGTGACGGCGTAAACGACGCACCAGCCGTGAAGGAAGCAAGTATCGGTGTATCGATGGGTATAACGGGTACGGATGTTACAAAAGAGGTCTCTGATATGATTATAACAGATGATAACTTCGCCTCCATCGAAGCGGCCGTCGAAGAAGGAAGGGGAATTTATGATAATATCAAAAAGTCCATTCATTACCTGCTTTCGTGTAATACAGGTGAAATTTTGACGATGCTCTTTGCTTCAATATTTAATCTCCCCATCCCATTATTTCCTGTGCAGATATTATGGATCAACATTGCAACAGACGGATTGCCAGCATTGGCCCTGGGTGTTGACCCGGTAGACCCTGATATTATGAAAAGACCTGCTCGGAGATCAACTGAACAGATCATAGACAAAAATCTTGGTACATGGATCGTATTTCAGGGTTTTCTCATAGCCCTGAGCACACTCCTGGCTTATATATATGTCTTGTACTACGGGAGTAGCGCAATACTTGATTATTTAAATTCCTGGTTAAGTAGCGGGGTAATGCCTCTGGCATTGAGTGGCGATATTGAGCTGGCAAGGGCAGTTGCTTTTTGTGTGATGGTTATCTCCCAATTATTTCATTCCTTTAACTGCAGAAATATAAATCGTTCATTATTTGAGATCGGGGTATTTAGCAATAAAAAACTCCTTCTGGCAACCGGGCTTTCATTGGCCATGCAGATAGCTATCGTCTATACCCCATTCTTAGAAGATATCTTTCGGGTGAGACCTTTAGGATTCAGCGATTGGATTGTAGTCTTTGGATTTTCCTCTCTGACGTTCATCGTTATGGAAGTAATTAAATGTTTTAAAATAAAATGTAAACCTTTTTAACGAAGGGCCAGAAAGTATGTCAAACAAGAAATTTATGGCAATAGTTGCTTTTGCAGTTACACTAGCATGTGGAGTTAATACTGCTTATACCGTGGGAAAAAAGTCTAGCTATAGTGGAAAGGGACCGGTATCTAGCCTTCCTGCAAAAGACACTCCCCTGTGTCCTTCCTGCAGAGAAGTGCGTTTAAGTCCGGTAAAGAGAATGGCGCTCGTAACAATTCCCATGGTTTGTCCGAATTGTAAAAACGTGATTACGGAGATTGCTGTTCATCGTTGTGATAAGTGCGGAGAGGACATCCTGGCATGTGTATTATGCCAAAAGGCATCCGACGGGTTAAAGGCCTCGACAATGATTAGTAAATGCCCCAGGTGTAAACTGATACGTTCCAGACTTATCACTGGAAAGGCGTTGGCAAAATGGAAGATGAAATGCCAGAATTGCAAGCACAAATTACAAGAATGGTTCATTCAGCACTGCAATACCTGTGACACAGACTTTCTGTCCTGTCCAAATTGTAAAAAAGAACAGGAAAGATTTCAGAAATAGATTGATAAACAACTTTTATGTAATGTCCATTTTTGTCTTATGGAGCTGTTTTTTCTTCCTTACTTAATTCCCCGTACAATTTTTTTTCAAAGGCCAAAATGGTGTTATTGCTATCAAAACGGATCCAGGTTTTTTCGTCTTCTTGGTCGTAATTAATTCTGACTGTTTTGTCCGTTTCTCCTGATTTGCGGAAAACCGTTTGTCTTCCTGTCCAATCCGGATCAACCTTATAATCAAGCACCTCATACCCATTCAGTTCTTTGACTTCCGGAAGTTTAATCTTAAGAAACCCGCTCATATTAGGAGATAATCGTTTCTTCTCATAGGTAGCGATTTTATAAACAGCCGTTGACACGTCTTTTTTAACATATGAATTGCCGTCTTTATCGGCAAAGCGCACTACATGAGTTTTATTATCTGATGTCAAAATAGTTACCGTTGTATCTGTGTGTTTAAAATAATCGTCATTATAAACTACAGGATCGACGGCTTTTTCTATCCACAAGGAAGATGCAGCTGATACGATATCCTGTATTTTTGATTCATCGGCTTCAAAAATTTTATCCCAAGATGTCAGCTTCCACTCGTATTCTTTCTTCTCATCCTTATTTTTATCATCTCCGGATTCTCCTTTATCCTCACTTTTTTTCTCCTCTCTTGTAAATAAAAAGTCTTTTCCATTACGGTGGTATGCAATCTCTTGTATAAGTTCTTTATCAAGATTTAAAAACCGCTTTTCTATCCAGTTGTCGGATTCGGGCACATTACCTCCCCACATTCCCATCTCACTGTACAGGTCTTTATCAACAAGCAGGATATCGTCTTTATCCGACAGTCTGATAAAGGTACTCGCGTAGTCTTCTCCTCTTTTACCAATCAACACATGCAACGTCGAGTTTTCTGCTGTAAATACCAGGTGCAGGGCATTATCATCTGAAAGATGAAAATTGTCAAAGAACTCTTTTCCGGCAGCTCTTATTTTCCCTTCAATGTTCTCAAAGGCGCCAATGAGTTTCTGAACCTTGTCATGATCCGCCGGTACCATAAAACTGCTTTCCACCTTCCAGTCGTCCAGGTCTTTTTGAAGAATAACGGAATCCTTTTTATCATTGCCTTTATATAGCTCAATTTTTCTGACATTTTTTGGAGAAAAATCATTACTTACCGGCTGGTAACCGACCACTGCCGTTGACTTTTCAGGTTTACGGAGCGCGAAAAAATAAATAACAACCAATATAAAAAAGACGGCGAGAGCAACAAATATCTGCTTGTTCTTCACGATCTCCTCCTCTTTTTAAGCATTTACTGCAATCATTTTCTGATACAAGGCACGTCGACGTCTTCTCAGGTAAGTACGCGCTACACCAGCTACAGCCCAAACTATCGGTACAAAAATAACTGCAAAAAATTTGTAAAAGAGTTTTGCAGCAGAAGACAACTGGCCAATATATTCGACAGCTTTTCCTTTCGACCTGATACTGATGAGTTCGTCACCCAGGGAGAGTGCGTCTACTGCATTCAAGAAAAATAGCGGATTCCCTGCGCTGGTGATCACCCGATCACTGAACATTTCAGCGCAGCCTACCATAATCGCCTTTGCCGGGAGATTTTCTATAACCGGCGCCGTTCCTTCTGACGTCTCTTTTTCTTCTTCAGGAGGCGCTGACGGATTTTTTGATTGTGACCGCTTTGGCCACGGGGGGATATCCTTTCCCTCATAGGCAAAGGGAAATTTTCCTTCCACAAAGACAGCAAGCGGCTGATTCGGTTTTATTTCATGAAAATCAGGCGTAATATCTGCATTGGTAATAGGTTTAGCCTTGTAAGGAATCATCCACGTTTTGTTTCCAGATGAAGCCAGTATTTTGTAATTCAACCGCAGGTCTTGCATCTTTTTGGTATCTACATTGAGCGCTGAACCCCATAAATAGAAGAGGGAACCGATCTGGTCTGTGATAGAGACCTCATTATTAAGGTTTTTCTCTGGTATCCGTATGTGTATTGGCACCCTGACCGGCTGATTCTGTATAATAGAAAACATACCGTGCTCTTGTCTGCTGGGTAGCATCAATGTCTCATGGTTACCATCCATAAGGATTTGATCACTTACGGTAATTCCAAACGGCGAAAGCAGTGAATTAACATCTGATTCAATCTTGTAAGGTGTAACCTGTATACCACCTTTCATATCAGGCGAGTAACTATATTCATACACTTGCACTGCCATAAAGAGATTTGTCCCCGTTGATACAGCTTTATTGATCTCATAGCGTTGCCGCTCATTCAGTTTTTCAGGTTTTACGATAATTAAAGTCTTCGTGTCTTCAGGAATAGGCGAATCTTTCGTTAAATCTATTTTTCTTACATCATACCCCTGCTGACGGAGTGTTTCTGATATTACTGAATAGTAATCTTCCGGGAACGGAATTTTTTGGCCCATCTGCATTAGCATGTTTCGCATTGTTTGGTCTTTCATGCGCGGGTCTGGATATTCCATAGGAGAAAAAATGGCTACCCTTGGTTTTTTATCCAGCGTCATACGGTATATCCTCGACACTAACTCATACTCCAGCGAACTTAAATTCTGCGGAACCACCTGTGGGATAATTTCATCCTTTTTATCGAGATATGATATGCTGATTGCACTATAAACGCGTTTGATATTAAAGGAATCATGTTCAATACTTTGTGCATTAAAAGGAACAATCCCTTTCTCCTGAAGTTTGTCTATTTTCTCCTGAATCTTTTTTGCCAATTCCGTTGTATCTTCCCGGTTTACTTCCACATCTTCAACTCCTTTGGTAGGATCTACAATGGTAACCTTGATATTTTTGCTCAACCTCTTAAATTCTGTAAGCTTATCTACTACATCTTGTTCAAGGGTTTTCAGTGCGGTGGGCATTTTTGATTTCGGTGTCACATAGTATGTAATCTCAAGCGGCACATCTTTCAGACGGTTCACAATTTTACGGGATGATTCGCTTATGGTATAAATCTTATTTTTCGTAAGGTCAAACCGGCCAAGATGAAGGGGATTGGCAATTACATTAATCATAATTGCAATACCAATAACAATAGCACAGTTTATTGCAAACTTTCGCCTTGAGTGCAGTTTTATGCTGCTTTCAAGGGTATACGTGTTGAGGATGAGAAATGCAGCTGTGAATGAGAGGAAATAAATAATATCACCGATATCAACAACCCCACGCTCGATGGCAGAGAAATGGGAAGCTAACCCCAAAGATGAACTGAGAAATGTCCCAAATTGCGGAATCCAGCCGTCAATAAATGTTGCAATAAAATTGGTCCCTAACATATAGAAAACAAAGCAAAGCACCATGGTAAGGATAAAAGATACAATCTGATCTTTAAAAAAGGCGCTTATGAAAATACCACCGGCAAGATAAAAGGCGCCAAGAAATACAGCACCAAAATAACCGCCCAGGATGGGACCCCAATCAGGTGTGCCGATGACTGATAACATGAGAGGAATAGGAAACGTCCCTGCAAGGGCGGTGATGTAAAAGGCAAGGCTGGCGAAAAATTTTCCTAACACAAGCTGTGAGCTAGACATAGGGAGGCTCTGAAGGAGTGCGATAGTTCCCGATTTACGTTCCTCAGACCACAGCCTCATCGTTACCGCAGGTATAAAGACAATTAATACCCATGGCAACATGTTAAAATAATCCCGCATCTCGGCCGTACTTACAAGAAAGAAATTGGTCATAAAAAGGCCACAACTCACCGCGAGAAAGACAATAATAAAAATATATGCAATGGGAGATATAAAGTAGGCTGCAAATTCCTTACGGAAAATAATGAATACGTTTTTCATGTCTTCTCCTTATTTTTCCACCCGTTCTTTATCGACCAGTGACAGGAATATCTCTTCAAGTGAAAAGTCGTGTTCGCGCATTTCTTTGATATCCCAACCGTTCACACGTGCAAGAGATGAAAGATCTTTCCAGATGTTATCCCTCATACCCGTCTCCACCAGGACGTCAACAATTCCTTCATATTCGCCCAAAACATCTATTTTTGTGATTTTTGGTATTGCAGACAGCGATTTTCTTACTTCGGAAGCAGATGCCCTGACTGCAAAACGTGTTGTGGAACGCGATTGCAAAGATCTGGCTATCTCATCAACCAGACCTTGACCAACGATACGGCCTCGATCGATGATAATAAGCCTGTCGCTTATAGCAGCAGCCTCCTGTAGTATATGGGTACTCAGGATTATCGTTTTCTCTTTGGCCAGTTCCTTAATAAGTTTCCTGATGCCCATAATCTGTACAGGATCAAGCCCGGAAGTTGGTTCATCTAAAATCAGCACCAGGGGATCGTGAATTAATGCCTGTGCCAGTCCTACCCTTTGACGATACCCTTTGGATAAATCTCCTATAGGACGGTGGTAAACGTTCTTAAGACCACAATGGGTCAGAACCCACTCTAAACGTTCATTCTTTGTATTTCCTGTGAGATTTCTTGCTTGTGAAACAAAGTTTAGATATTCGGCAACCTCCATTTCCGGATACAGAGGCGCATTCTCCGGCAAATATCCCAAAATACTACGTACCTTTCTGGGATTCTCCAGTACGTTAAAATCACCTATTTTTGCTGAGCCCCTAACCGGAATTATATGTGTGGCAAGAATTCTCATCGTTGTTGTCTTGCCTGCGCCATTAGGTCCCAGCAGTCCAACAATCTCTCCTTTTTTTACCGTAAAGGAAACGTTGTCCAGCGCTACTGTAGGGCCATACTGCATGCAAAGTTCTTGCACTTCAATCATAACGGTCTCCTTAAACACCTTCTATGCAATTTCATCTTCACACATAAATCAAATTTTAGGTGAATGGTTAGACGTGTAACTGAGTGAAATGGGTATTTAGTTCATCTACTCATTCGCAGAAATCTGTGGTTCCAAACTCTTTCATATAAGTCTGGCACTTTGCTTCGTCAGGATTCACCAGCAAAATATACTCTTAAGAAATAGTCGTCAAAATAAACTAATAATAACACAAGGCTATTATCAGTTAGTATTGAGCGCTATAAATTAAGTCGCAGAGATTTATTTTGGATTTTAGTACAGAAAGGAGGAGAACAAGTACCCTGGTTTTATAATATCAGGGTACTCGCTCTCCGGGGGAGGTTTATTTCGGTTTACAGGAATTGATTTCAGTGCCCGGTTCATTTCTTTTTAGCCATAAATCATATTTTCTGTCAAAAATATATTTATGTGAAATGTATCACGTTGTATAAACAATTCTCACACGCTGTAGGTTCCAAAAAGAATAGGATTTTTTATAACGAAATCTCCTGAGTCGGGTTAACCTTCTAATGATAGGCACTTCATTATACTCAGGGCTGACGGATAGCGGAGTTTACTCACCTGTGCTGTTTTATTTTTATCAACCCATATACCCCAGTCCCTTCAATCGTTCCATAATCTTTGCCTCTTCATCTTCGGAAACATAGTGAATGACATCTGTTCTTTTGCCATACATAGCCTTGTATTCAACCCGATTTAACCACTTATCAAATATGCTGGTCAACACCTTGCCATCAATATAATTCGGAATTTGTTTATCTAATAAGCAAAGAACTGTAGGAACAATGTCGATAACCTCCGCATTATGTATCAGATAATTTCTTTTAATATCCTTTCCACAGACAATGAAGATGCCGTGCTGTCTGTGACTGCCTGAACGATACAGTTTATACTGGGTGGCGGGCATGAGTATTTCTGAAGCAAGTCCGATCTGCATAACATAACCATCCGCCATCTCAACGATCAGGTCAGGGGCATTTGATACAAAATTCCCAATGTATACCTCTTCCCGTTTGTAGACCTTTCGTATAATACCTTGAGATGTTTCTGGATCTTTTATAGCGTATAGCTTTTCAACCAGCTGATCTCTGAGGGATTCATATTCCTTTCCCTGTTCAATAATGCCCTCAGGCTGACGGTCCTTGAGATTGATCCAGATATTCTGGCCTGACAATGAGCAGAAATATGCCTTTGTTTGTTGCCAATCGATATTTCCCAGCCCGGTATCTACCTTCGGGGTAAGCGACTTAAGTCTCAGCCAATCGGGAACGATGCGGTCAACCCATTGTCCAATACCCATTCTATACGTGAACTTTTTCAGGGTAGTTTTTATTGTTCTCAGCAGTTCGGTATTAAAAGCTACCGGCGGTCCTGGTTTTAGCTTTAAAATACCAATATCGTGAAAATATTTGTTGACGTAAAAATCCTTGTGAAGCCCCCCAAACCCATGATCAGAAACGATTATGACGGTGGTATCTTCTGAAAGAGCGTCCAAAAATCGCTTAATAACGATATCAAGATGCTGGTAGTAATCTTCAATGGCATCCTGGTATTTTTGAGATTTTTTGGGATCGTAGAGCGGATGGTTTGTCTTCATATGGCGCCAGAAAAAGTGCTGGAGACGATCCAGTTCATCAAATACTGCCATAAAAAGATCGGGTTGATATTTGTTGTAGAGATAATGGACGGCCTTTTCCTGCATGTTAGTGACCTTATAGAGTTCGTCAAGAAAGGCATCCTCCTTTCCACCCATAATTGTTCCCACATCAATGCTAAAATGCAGTCCGTGCAAATACCTTTTTAGCTCTTCTTTGAGGAACAGGGGATATATAAAATTCGAGTTAGTATCAGGGGTACCAAGACCCGCAACCATAAAACCATTGACGGCTTCCGGGGGATAGGTCATAGGTATATTAAAGATGCCCGACGTCATCTTATAGGTATCAAGAATATTCCAGATGGCAGGGACTTTTCTATCGTTTGAGGTGACATTTCTGAGTTCGTAGGTATCATTACGAATAGTGAAAAAATCGAATATGTTGTGCTTGCCAGGGTTTACACCGGTAAAGGCAGACGTCCATGCAGGTGCGCTGAGCGGGGGGATAGTGCTATTTAAATTGCCGTAGCTACCGTTTTCAATCAGGCGCCTAAATGCAGGTAATTTCCCTTTGGAAATCAAGGGATGAATGACATCCCATGTGGCGCCGTCGAGACCGATGATAACGATCTTGTTTGGTTTATCCATATTCTATTTGAGGATATTTCTTATTTCTTCATTCATCTTGATTACTGCTTCCAAGGTGGCGTCTTTCCACGCATTTATGCCGTATTTTTCCTTCCAGGGGGAAATATTGTATGCATAAAGAATGGAACGGGAGGCGCTGATGATGGCTCCAAGTCCATCCGGGTTAAAACAATGTGCAATATCCTTTGCCGCGGCACCCTGGGCACCATAACCGGGCACAAGAAAGTAAGCCGTGCGCATAATTTTCCGTAATGCCGATATTTCATGTGAAAAGGTAGCCCCCACGACAGCTCCAACTGCGCTGTATCCTTGTTTGCCAGTTAAGCCATTTCCCCATGCGTGTGTCTTTTCTGCTATAATTTCGTGGAGTTTTTTTCCTCCACATATGAGGTCTTGAAACGCGCCAGAGTCAGGATTTGACGTTTTTACAAGGACAAATATGCCTTTATTATATTTTTTTGCCCTTTGTAGAAAAGGAACCAAACTGTCAGTTCCCAAAAATGGGTTAACGGTGACGGCATCGGCGTCGAACGGGGTTTCAACGATATTGTCTATGTATACCTCACCAATGTGGGCATCGGCGTATGCCTCAGCCGTGCTGGGGACATCGCCTCTTTTTATATCGCCAATTACCAGTAACCCTTTTTGCTTGGCGTATTGAATGGTTTCTGCATATGCCCTGACACCCCACCAACCGTACAGTTCATAAAATGCAATCTGAGGTTTGACAATGCCAACGAGCGGTGAGATGAGATCGATAACTTGCATGTTAAATTCAAGGATGACACGTGCTGCATATTCAAGGCTATGTTTTTGTGAACAGGAAAACCTTTGTTTTATGATATCGGGGATGAGTTTGAAATAGGGGTCTAAACCTACAACTACACAGCTATTCTTCCTGCGGATGGCTGTAATAAGCTGATCGGCAAAATTTTCTCTGCTGTCGGAGACTGCAGCCAAGTTTGTTTCCCTTGTTTCCAGATGTCGCCTGAATTTCTAAAGTGCCAGAAAATTTTTAAGGAGTTTTGGACCTTCTTCGGTCAAAAAGGACTCAGGATGAAACTGTACCCCCTCCAAGGGATATTCCTTATGACGAATACCCATAATCTCATCATCATCTGCTCTTGCCGTAACTTCGAGACAATCGGGCAGGGTGTATTCTTTGACAATAAGGGAATGATAGCGGGTCGCCTCAAAAGGATTGGAAAGTCCTTTGTAGATGGTTTTGCTGTCATGTTTTATCATAGATGTTTTACCATGCATAAGTCTCCTTGCACGAACCACTTCAGCCCCATATGTGTATGCAATACACTGGTGGCCCAGACAAACTCCAAGGATTGCTATTTTACCGGAAAAGTGTTTTATAATATCGTTGGAGATGCCCGCTTCTTTGGGAGTACATGGTCCCGGCGATATAATGATATGATCAGGCCTCTTTTCCTCAATTTCTTCAAGGCAGACCTTGTCATTCCTGAATACTTCCATCCTTGCGCCAAATGCACCAATTTGTTGCACCAAATTATAGGTGAAGGAGTCGTAATTATCGATAATGATTACCATATCAGCATTTCCTTTGTACAAATATTAGCACAATAAATTTTGAATATCAAAGAGATTTTAAGTAGTAATTAAACAAGTTCTTGTATATACGGCAACTGAATATTACTGCTATAAAAACAACTTGACAATACCGGCTTTTTTTGTTAAAGTTCTAGACATTGTATTAACTGTTAAGCGACATAGGGATAAGATAGAGATGTGTTATCCTTAAATGATTTTGTGCAGTTGTAATAGACTGGCTAAAAGGAGGTAGAAATAGCAAAAAGTGGGGACAACCCACTTTTTTATTTTAAGGGTTGTAATTTTTCTTCAAAACGCTATTTTCGCTTGCCTTTGATTGCCGACTTAAATAAAAAAAAGGTATTTATGGATAAAGAAAGTTTACTACGTTTAGTAGACAGTTTGCACAGGGATAAAGAAATTGCCAAAGATGTGGTGTTTCAGGGTATAGAGGCCGCTCTAACTACTGCTGCCCGCAAACATTTTAAATCACAGGATACAGTTTCTATTCAAATTGATAGAAATACTGGAGAAATTTTGGCTATGGAGGGTAATCGTAAAATCGATCCTTCCGAATTGGGCAGGATCACGGCACAAACTGCAAAGCAGGTCATCATCCAGAAGATACGGGAGGCAGAACGGGATGTTATCTACGAGGATTTTGTTAGTCGAAAAGGGGCTATTGTCAGTGGCACTGTCCAGAGGTTTGAAGGTTCTACGATAATTGTTAACCTAGGTAAAACAGAAGGCATCCTGCATAAATCGGAGCAGATCGAGGGTGAACATTATAATGTAAATGAACGGGTAAGGGCAATTGTCCTTGATGTAAAAAAGGTAGGAAGCCGGGTAAGGATAATGCTTTCACGGACGCATCCCGATTTTGTTCGGAGACTTTTTGAATTAGAAGTACCGGAAATTGCTGAAAATACTATTGAGATTAAGGCCCTGGCAAGAGAACCAGGTCACAGGACAAAAATTGCCGTATCTTCAACTGATCCAAATGTGGATTGCGTAGGTGCGTGTGTAGGTGTGCGCGGGTCCCGGATAAAGAATATTGTGGATGAATTGAACGGGGAGAAGATTGACATTATCAGGTGGAGTGATGAACCGGAGGTATTGTTGCCCAATGCACTAAAACCCGCGGAAGTTTCCGGGATTATTTTGTCAGCCGAGAATCAGGTTGCAACCATTGTGGTACCAGATGATCAGCTTTCTCTGGCAATTGGCAAGAGGGGGCAGAATGTACGTCTTGCATCTAGGTTAACGTTATGGGATATTGATATTATCACGGAATCTGAATTTGAGGAGAAGCAGAAAGCTGGTGCCACGGAAATGACTGAGGTATCAGAATCGAATAAAAGGCCTTCTGATAATTCAAATGCAGCAAATGCAGGCTCTGCAGAGCATGTAAAGATGGGTATGGAAAAGAAAGAAGTATAAATAAAAATACACAGCATTATATTTATTATCTTTAGGAGTTTAAATGGGAAAAATTCGGATCAGTTTACTTGCAAAAGAGCTAGGGGTAAAGAGTAGCCTGTTGATTGATAAGTGTCATGAAAAGGGGCTGACTCACATTACGCACCATGCGAATACACTAGTTCCTGAGCAGGCAGATATGATAAGGCAATTGTTCCGTCCGGCAGCAAAGGTTACTCCTATAAAAGAAGAGCCCAAAACCAAAGAGATTCCTGCCCCGCGTGCTGCTGAACCGGAAAAGGATGACAAAACGATACTTCAGGCCGGTAGCGGTGTGAAAGTTATCCAACCAAGCAAAATTGTTAGAATCCCAAAAAGTATATCCCCGCAGCAACAACGCGTTGTAAAAATGACACCTGTAAAGACATTTTGGAAGAAGAAGCAACCAACAGGTGTTGTGGCACCCAAGAAAAAAGAACATTTACCTGGAGGAGAAATTGTTGAATCAAAGAAACCATCAGTTACAGTTAAGGAGAAAGAAACAAAGGTTGTCATGGAACCGCCGATAACGGTAAAAGACCTTTCCTCTAAATTAGGAATCCGTGCAAACGAGATTATCACTAAATTACTACTCGAACACAATGTACGCTCAACAATTAATCAGATATTGAGCGAGGAAATCGTTCAGTTGCTCGGGATTGAATATGGGGTAGAGATAGAAATCCGGAAAAAAGAGGCCATGAAAGAATATGATTTCGTGGCCGAACAGGTATCAACAAAGGCCGAGGATATGGTGTACCGTGCACCGATCGTAACTTTTTTAGGACATGTTGACCACGGGAAAACATCACTCCTGGACAGTATCCGTCAAACGAACGTCGCGGCGGGAGAAGTGGGAGGGATTACACAGCACATCGGTGCCTATAAAGTGGAAATGAATGGAAAACATGTGGTATTTCTTGATACACCGGGTCACGAGGCATTTACAGCAATGCGGGCAAGGGGAGCAAATATTACTGATGTAGTGGTGCTCGTGGTGGCGGCCGATGACGGAGTAATGCCTCAGACGGAAGAGGCGCTAAATCATGCCAAAGCAGCTAACGTGCCAATTGTTGTCGCTGTAAATAAAATTGATAAACCTGGCGCCAATTCGTTACGGGTCAAACAACAGCTTGCAAGCCTGGATTTGATTCCGGAGGAATGGGGTGGAAAGACGCAGTTTGTTGAAACTTCAGCCATTACGAAAAAGGGAATTGATACCCTGCTTGAAAGGCTTTTACTGGAGTCAGAAATTCTGGAGCTAAAAGCAAACCCGAAAAATCCTGCGCGAGGTGTTGTATTGGAAGCCCACTTAAGTGAAGGACGGGGAGTGGTTGCCAATGTCCTGATACAGGATGGCACCCTGCGTGAAGGGGATATTATCCTTTGTGGTAAAACTTTCGGTAGGGCACGTCTCATTACAAATGATCGGGGGGTCGAGGTACACGAGGCAGGTCCGTCAACACCGGTATCCGTTTCTGATTTTTCAGAGGTTCCTGAGGCCGGGGATAAATTTTACGTAGTCAGCGATATACAAAGGGCGAGAGAGATTGCCCAGGAAAGACGGCAGAAAGAACGTGAAACCTCTTTGGCAAAATATCAGCACGTTACGTTAGACAGCCTGTATTCTAAAATTGCTGAAGGAAAGGTAAAGGAAATCAAAATAATATTAAAGGCTGATTATAAGGGTTCTGTTGAGGTACTCAAAAAGGCATTGGAAGAGCTTTCAACCCCTGAAATTAAAGTGAAGATATTGCACTGCGGCGTTGGCGGTATTACAGAATCGGACGTGCTTCTTGCAGATGCATCAGATGCCATTGTGATTGGGTTTTATGTGACGACCGAGGATAAGGCACGTATACTGGCAGAAGAAAAAGGGGTTGACATCAGACTCTACAAAATTATTTATGATGCAACAAACGAAATAAAAGCTGCCATGGAAGGTATGTTAGAACCAGAATCTAAAGAAGTCGTATTAGGTCAGGTTGAAATCCGGCAAGTTTATAATATTTCAAAGATTGGCAATGTTGCAGGTTGTTATGTAAAAAATGGCAAAATAACAAGGAATTCTTCCATCCGCTTGATTCGGGACAACATTATCATTTATGATGGGAAATTGGAGTCTTTAAAGGTAGTTAAAGACGATGTCAGAGAAGTTAGGGCAGGATTTGAATGTGGGCTAAAAATTGCTAATTATGATGACATTAAAGTGGGTGACATTGTGGAGGCATACGAAGTACAGAAGATAGCACGAACTCTAACAGTATAGTAAGTGCATTTATAGCATTGCCAGGCAATATTTTAAAAAAATTTTGACCATCCGTTATTCTCTTCCTGACAATTGAGGTAATTCTGATTACAACTACGATGAGATATGAATTTAGAGTTCTGCAAATCTGATGATGCTGTGGTTGGAGTTCTCAATATTCGATTAGTAATCAGAAGTGCAAGTACATTAAAGGATAAACGTCGCATCATTAAGAGTTTGAAAGATCGAGTTAAAAATAATTTTAACGTCTCTATTTCTGAAATTGGAACTTTGGATCATTGCCAATATTCCAGATTAGGAATTGCAATGGTAGGAAATGACAAAGGGTACGTGAACAGCACCCTGTCGAATTTACTGAATATGTTACGAATCGCAACTTCTGTAGAACTTGTTGATTATCACCTCGAATTTGTTTAATCCCATTCATGAGCGGTGTCTGTCCATACTCCAAATCCCTTTGTAGTAATGTCCATGTTTGTTTTACAATAAAAAGGGGGTTGTTATGCCTTCAAGAAGAATAGTTCGGTTATCTGAATCAGTAAAACAAGAGGTAAGTAAAATCATACTTTACGAGCTCAAAGACCCCCGTATAAGTTTTATTACGGTTACAAAAGTTGAACTTGCATCCGATTTGAAAAGGGCAACGGTATATATCTCTATTCTGGGGGATGCACTTACGCAGAGAAAAACCTTGTGGGCATTGGAGCATGCCAGGGGATTTATTCAATCAAAAGTAGGTAAACACCTGCAGACAAGGTATACTCCAATTTTGACGTTTTGTTTGGATGAATCGTTAAAAAAGAGTCAGCATATTTCGAACCTTATTGATGAGGCAGTTAAAGGAAGTGATATTACAATTAAAGGTGAGTTTGAAGAATGAAAAAATTACATTTAGGTTTACCGAAAGGCAGTCTTCAGGAAGCAACCGTTGAAATGATGAAAAAGGCGGGTTATACCGTCCACGTTAGTCCCCGGTCTTATTATCCATCGATCGACGATGACGAAATTTCCGTACGATTGATCAGGCCGCAGGATATGTCCAGATATGTTGAAAAAGGGGTTATTGATGCCGGTCTGACAGGTGCCGATTGGGTGAAAGAAGCAGGTTCGGACGTAAGAGTAGTTGTGAGTCTTGTGTATGCCAAACAACAGTTAACAAAGGTAAAATGGGTTTTGGCTGTGCCTGAAAATTCGGCGATCCGAACTGTAGAAGATTTGCAGAATAAAAAGATCGCAACAGAACTTGTAAACGTGACGCGGCAATACCTCGCAGAACGCGGGGTGGTCGCTGATATTGAATTTTCTCACGGTGCTACTGAGGCAAAGGCTCCGGATCTGGTAGATGCAATCGTAGAACTTACTGAAACAGGGAGCAGTCTAAAGGCGAACAAACTCCGTATTATTGAGACTGTTATGGAGTCTTCAACCCAGCTTATTGCCAATCATCATGCATGGAAAGATGAATGGAAACGCACCAAAATAGAGAATCTTGCAATGCTCTTTGAAGGAGCTATTATCGCCCGTGCAAAGGTCGGATTGAAGATGAATGTTCCAAATGGGGCTCTCGAACAGGTACTGAAAAAACTGCCTGCATTGAGAAAGCCAACCGTTTCTACACTGTCCGAAGGTGCAGGTTATGCAATTGAAACTGTGCTGGACGAGACGGTAGCAAGGAGCATTACCCCTGAACTAAAAAGAGCCGGAGCTGAAGGGATCATTGAATATCCATTAAATAAAGTTATTCTTTGAGCTGCAGGGATTCCGGTATGTTAAGGATATACAAAGAAGTACGAAATGTTATTTGTCAAGTCTTTTCCTTTTGTTTTTGCAATACTCTTGTCTGTTGGTTTCCAGGGATGCACCAGCATTGCAGCTAAACATGACAGTCAACTCCTGCCCACCATGGAAAGCAGGCCTTTGCATGCACAGGAAAAAGCGTATGCCTATTTTTGTGCCGGATTTTTTTTCATGTTGGATAGGGATTGGGAAAATGCCGCCGCTCATTTTGAAAAGGCAATTCATTATGACCATTCTTCAGGAAGGGTCATTCAGCATCTAGCCACATGCTATTTCCAGTTAGGCAAGAATGAAAAATCGATCGAGTATGTTGAGCAGTTAGCCAAAATCAAGCCAGACGAATTTAGTGTTCATTATACACTGGCCACACTGTATGAAACTGTGGGAAAAAACAGGAAGGCTATTGCAGAATATGAATATGCCCGTCAGTGTAAAACAACGAAGCTGGACCGTGTATTCCTGGCGGACACTCTTTACAGACTTGCCAATCTTTATATGCAGGAAGGTATGATGGAAAAGGGGATAGAGTGTTATAAACTTATGTTTGACATGAAACTTGTAAGCGACCCGGTAAAAATCTATTATGAGATCGGTCAGAAATATTTTGAAAAAAATGATATAAAAAAGGCCCTGGAATATTTTCTAAAGGTAAAAGAGGCAGATCCAAACTTGAGTTTCGCCAGTTTTTATCTTACTCTCTGTTACGATGCACTTCATGAATACGATGATGCTATTAAAGAAGCAGGTGTTTTTTTGGAAAAGGAACCAGATAACTGGGTTATGCATTTAGCGTTGTCGGAGATATATGAGAAAACAAACAACGTGTCAGCACAAGGCGAAGAAATTAAAAAAATCAAGGATATCCTTGAAAGAAATATAGATGCAGGGAGCAAAAACTCTAGGGAATATTTCCTGTTATGTCAGATTTACAGAAGTCAACGGAAAATTGATGAAGCAATTACAGTCGTTGAGAATATGAAGTTGATTCCCATGGATAAGGAAACTGCACGAGATGCCCATTTTTTGCTTGCGAATCTTTATTACGAAGACCAGAGATTCGACAGAGTAGAGGAAGAACTGCAGATGGCCTTAAAGCTTGACCCTAATTTTCACGAAGCAAATAATTTTCTCGGTTATCTGTTCGTTGAAAACAACAAGAATCTGGACGAGGCAATAGAGCTTATCAACAAGGCGTTAAAAGTACAACCACAGAATGGTGCATACCTTGATAGTCTGGGCTGGGCTTATTATAAGAAGGCACAGGTGGAAGGGAAAGATGATTATTTAATTATGGCACTTCAAAAGTTACTGGAAGCTATTCAATTCATGCAAGAGCCTGACATCTATGAGCATATTGGAGACGTGCATTATAGTTTGGGGAATTGGGATGAAGCTGTCAATGCCTGGGAAAAAGCGCAGACCTTATATAAGATGTTTAACAACGGGGCACAGGTAGCGAATATTGCAGCGAAGCTGGAAAGAATAGAGCGGTTAATATCTCTGGAAGAAAAAGGCACAAAGGTTATTAAAAAACGCAGAAGAGAAGTTGAAAATAGCATTCAACCGTGAGTTTTTCTAAAAATAATTTTGGGGGAAAGAATAGAAATTGGCTGGACATTCACATTGGGCAAGTATAAAGCATAAAAAAGGCGCTGCAGATGCAAAAAAGGGAAAAATCTTCTCAAAGATAGCCCGCATGATTACTGTGGCGGCCAGGAGAGGAGGCGGTGATCCGGATATGAATCCAAAGTTACAGCTTGCCATAAGCAAGGCCAAAGCAGTTAATATGCCTAAGGAAAATATAGAGCGGGCTATTCAGAAAGGCACGGGGGGAGGTGAGGCGTCTGAATTGTTTGAATGTTTATATGAAGGATACGGGCCTCATGGCATAGCATTAATGGTTGAAATCCTGACAGACAATAAGAATAGAACTGCCCCTGAAATACGAAAGATCTTTGAGCGATTTGGTGGAAATATGGGGGAATCGGGTTGCGTCTCCTGGATGTTTGAAAAAAAAGGGCTTATTATAGTAAATAGCAATAGTCTTAATGAAGACGAACTTATGATGCTGGTCTTAGATGCCGGGGCCGATGATTTACAGAGGGTGGGAGATGTTTTTCAGGTCATATGCCCGCAAACGAATCTGGATACTGTGAAGAAGGCTATTGAGGGTAAAAACATCAAGATCGAAAGTGCCGAGGTGAGCTGGATACCGAAAAGTAATATTGATCTTGACGATGCGGCGGGTCGAAAAGTACTAGGACTCATGGAGGCGCTTGAGGACCACGATGATGTACAAAACGTCTATTCCAATTTTAATCTTTCACAAGCCCTTCTCACAGAAGTACAAGCGGCAAAATAATTATAGCTACTTTTCCACGCGCTCTTTCTGTATATATTGCAGGTTCTGTTGAGGTTGTTCTATCGGGGCAATATCTATTTCTTTATAGGTCTTAGGTTGTTTCTTCTCAATTTTTAACAATTCAAGGACTTGTTCACCATCCAGTACTTCATCCTCTTCGAGTTTCTTTGCTAACAGATTCAGTTTATCTTTATTATCGTTGAGCAATTTTTTAACCCTATCATAGTTCCCCATGATAAGATTAGTAACTTCTTCATCAATAATAACGGCAGTTTTTTCACTGTATTCTTTTTCTTGAACAAGATCGTGTCCGAGAAAAATATTTCCCGATTGTCTGCCAAAAGTCTGGGGGCCTAATTTTCTGCTCATACCAAATCGGCATACATAATTTCGAGCCAGTTGTGAGGCCTTTTCCAGGTCATTTTGGGCACCGGTTGATATTTTGTGTATTACTAGTTCTTCTGCTGCTCTTCCACCCAGTAATACACAAAGAGTATCTAGAATTTCTGGTTCAGTGGTTAAGTATTTGTCTTCCAGAGGTAATTGCATAGTATATCCCAGAGCCGCGGTCCCTCTCGGAATGATAGAAACTTTGTGCACTGGATCAGTGTTGGGAAGTAATGCTGCTATCAGGGTATGACCTGCCTCATGAATTGCAACAGCTTTCTTTTCCGTATCGCTCATGATTCTGCTCTTTCGCTCAGGACCGGCCAGCACTCTGTCTATGGATGATTCTAATTCTTTCATACCAACAGAACTCTTATTATATCGTGCTGCCAAGAGTGCAGCCTCGTTAATAACATTTGCCAGATCCGCTCCTGAAAAGCCTGCCGTGCGTTTTGCGATAACTTTTAAACTGACGTCGGAATCTATCTTTACATTTTTAGCATGAACAGCCAATACAGCCTCACGGCCAATAAGGTCTGGTCTGTCAACAGTTATTTGACGATCAAAACGTCCCGGCCGCAATAATGCACTGTCCAAAACATCCGGCCGGTTAGTTGCAGCAATTATTATGACACCTTTCTGGGAATTAAATCCATCCATCTCTGCCAGAAGTTGGTTAAGAGTCTGTTCGCGCTCGTCATGACCTCCCCCTAGTCCGGTGCCGCGCTGACGGCCAACACTGTCAATCTCATCGATAAAGATAATACACGGGGCCTTGGCCTTTGCCTGCTCGAACATGTCACGTACCCGGGCGGCCCCCATTCCCACAAACATTTCGACAAAATCAGAACCACTGATTGAAAAAAAAGGGACACCTGCTTCACCGGCAACAGCCCTTGCAAGGAGGGTTTTCCCGGTTCCTGGCGGACCAATCAAAAGCACACCTTTAGGAATTTTTCCTCCTAGTTTCTGGAATCGCTCAGGATAGGAAAGAAAATCAATAATCTCCTTTAATTCTTCTTTGGCCTCATCACATCCGGCAACATCGATGAAAGTTGTTTTCTGTGAACCATTGTCCGAATATAACTTTATCTTTGCCTTGCCGAAGGACATAAAAGGCGAACCTATCCCGCCAACCCTTTTAAAGAGAAAGAACCATCCCAACATCATGATACCAAAGGGGAATACCCACCACATCAGAATGTTTTTTAAGAAATTGTTTTCAGAAGCACCTTTAAACCTTACCTTCTGAGATTCAAGCTCATTTACAAGTTCTGCATCATGTATCGGTATGGTAACAAATGCAATCTTTTCTTCTTTATCACCAGTGGCGGATAATTTCTTGTAATGACCCCGAATAACATTTGTGCCCACTGTACAGTCGGATATATACCCGTTTTTAAGATATAGTCTAAACTGGCTGTAAGATATTTCTTCAGCTTTGGGTGATAAAAATATCTGCGCTACATACATGACAGCTAGAAAAAGCAGGATATATCCAATGGAAAATCGTGATTTTTTGGTGCTGTTTTTATTTCTTTTATCCATTTAATTTGGTTAAAAAATAAAAAATTCTTTATACTCAGAAAATTAAAATGAATTATATTAGAAAATATAATCAATGTCAAAATATTTCAAAAGAGATTTAAGTTGATAATAGTTTAAAAGATACTATAATTACTTTAGCGTCGGGGTGTAGCGCAGCTTGGCTAGCGCGCTTGAATGGGGTTCAAGAGGTCGTGGGTTCAAATCCCGCCACCCCGACCACTAAAATCAAGGGATTTAGGCGTTTAGCACTTCTCGCTTTTCCTCAACTATAGTCAAATTGTAGCCAACTTCAAAAATTTACACCCTATCGCTAAGACTGCAAAAGCAATGATGTACGCACCACCTCGCCTTTTCTATAGAATGACGCCCAAACAATTTAATAAATATCAATGCTCCTTTACGCTAACCGTGTTGCAAAGGTATGTCTTAAATCATCGAGGTAAAAGTGATGGATGTCTGCCTTTTTTGTGGAGCAGCTAAGCAATCTCTTGTCACTAAAAGACTTAAGATTGCTTCGCTATCGCTTGCAATGACAATATAACATTATGCAAACATTTTTATGAAACGTTATTATTAATATAAATATATTAGTTGAATATTCTATAATTGAAGAGGTTTAGAAACTGGAGGTACATGTTATGAGCGAATTGAGTGCATTCGGCAAGATTTTAATAGGTTTGGGCATCCTTATGATTATCATAGGTGGGTTGTTTGTGATCGGAGGGAAAATACCCTTTATAGGCAGACTCCCCGGCGACATCACTATTCAAAAGAAAAACTTTAATTTTTACTTCCCTATCACTACCTGCATCGTCATCAGTATCGTCTTTTCCCTAATCTTATGGTTATTGCGACGTAGATAAAACAGGAGAGAACTCAGCGACCGGAATCCAGAAGATAGAACTGAACAATTTTTTAAAATCCTAACTTAACCCAACTTTCTGCGAAAGTTGGGTTAAAGCAAAAAGCCCATGATGATATCATCATGGGCTTTTTATTACAAATTCAGTCGAACGCATTATAAGGACTGAATTACTTTTATTTTGCTATTGTCTTCTCTATACGTCCTTCCCGGCGCAACCTCGCTGCCTCGGACTGGATTTTTGTAAGCTCCATCATCATAGGCGCTTGACCCCACCACCACGAGACGTCTTGCTGGGCGTGGGCTGTACCTTTATAACCTTGGAGTTTGTACCAAAACCACAGTCTGTTGTACATGTTTTCAATATTCGATGGATTGTCTTGCTGTTGCAGGAACATACCATATACACCTAGAATTGGTCCAACTACAGGAAATTTACCTTTCAAGGTCTTAAAGGCATTATAAATAGGTTCTCCGAGAAATGCCGGACTGAGCACCTTTTCAATCCCGTCACTTAAGGGGTAAGGATCCCTGTCTGCTGCACTTGGATATAGATAACCGTCTGCGATCAGGTCCTCAACAATCTTCTGTGCCTCATCTGCCAGCTTGTGTGCCTGAAACATAAACTCATCCAGTGACTTCAGATACGTATCGGCAAAACGGTCACTATGACATTTTGCGCAAACCTCCAACCAATAAGATCTCTTGGCGATATTTTCTTCAGAGTAAATATCAATTTTATCGGAAATAATTTTGATTCCATAAGGATAGTCTTTCAGTGAAGAAGTGTATTCCAGGTTCTTTGGCGGCACCGTACCCATACGCCAGATACCCTTCATTACAGGATTGTGGATAAATCTGCCGTGCTTTTCATACATGTGGCAGAACTGGCATGTCGGGGTACGATAGTCCTTGCCTGGCCTTACTTCGGATAATGGCCTGGTGAAATCAAAATGTTCTCCCTCTTTATGGTAAATTACACCATGCTTCGATTCACCGTATGATTCAGCATCAGGATGATCTGGTCCCATATGACAGGTAATACAGGCTTCAGGTTGTCTTCCTTCTGCAGCGCTGAACTTATGCCGGGTATGACATACATCGCACTTTTCGGCGCCTGAATGGCACATATCGCAGCCATGCTGGCCATATAAATAACCCCTTCGTGCAGCTTCTGCATACCACGGTACAATCGTGTTTGCCTCCCATGACTGAAGATGATTAGGACGACCTACCTCGCGTTCCCTTAAGAAATCGTCAAAGTGAGGTCTGTGACATTCACCACATACCTCCCCTGTTGGCATCCTGATCTGGTTTGTTTTCGTATCAGCATGGCAATCAAAACAGTGAACCTCATCTAAAATTCTGCCTGTACGTTTTTCGATTTCAGCAGTCTTACCAGACAGATATGCAGTACTCTTGGGATTTTTATGTCCGGAACTTCTCCAGTCCCTCACAACACCGGGTGTTGCCTCTTCATGGCAAGTCACACACAGATCCCTTCTTCCTTTTTCAATAAAGATGGAATGATCAAGGTTTTTCATTGGTTCGTAGTGCCTGTTTGGCTGCCAGTACATATCAAGCATCTGTGGCTTGAAATAGTCTTTAAACGGCCCAGAACCCTCCCTGAGTCCAACATTGTCTTTATAAACTGCCCTGTACCAGTCAGGTGTTCCCTCATACAAATCCGGTGGTGTTTCCTTCTTGGGTGGCGGTTCAGCAGCCCTCGCCACAGAAGTAAACAGCATCACGGATAAACACAAACCTATTCCTAATTTTTTCATTTCATTCACCTCCATAGGTATTTAGAACATATTCAGATGCTATTTATGGTTATTTTCTTCCGGTTTAATGAGTGACATTACATAATACGTTAAACACCATCTCTCTGTATCGGTAAGCTCCTTGGCAAAGGATGGCATGGGAGTACCATTCAAACCTGTAGTGAATCTAAGATAAACATCCTGTGGTGTATTACCCCCCTTAAACTTCCCCGTGGTAAAATCAAATGGTTTTATGGGAAATCCAAAATCATCTTCTTGTTCAGCAGCACTGGGGCCATCACCACGCCCTTCAATGCCATGACACTTCCAGCATTCCAGTTTTTCTTCGTAAATTCTTTTCCCCTCTGCAATGCATTTTTCCGTCGGCCTTACCATCAAACCTACCTCCACTGGTGGGTCAGGTTTTCTGAATTCAAAAGCCTCAGAGAAACTTTTAAGGACAGGTATTACCGACAAACGCTGTTCTTCCGTTAAAATATCCCATGGTATCATGGTCGAGTTCGGTATCCCATAGGAAATTGTCCGGTATATATCTTCATCTGTAGGAAGCGATCCGCTAGGGGTCGTTCTAAATTTATAGGCGCCTCTCGTAAAATCGCGTGGTTTGGGAAGCATGGATCTTGCAAGTGGTCCATCTCCTGCCCCTTCTTCTCCGTGACAAGGACTGCAATATTTTTTGTAGGTATCCTTGCCCAACTCCGTAACCTCTGATGGTACTTTTAATCCGGCTTTAGCATCCATTGGTGCTATATTCAACATCGTGGCTATGCTTGCTGCCGCCGTTACACTCCATAAGCCAACCTTACCCAATAAAACCTTAGGTTTCATATCAGCCTTCCTCCTTTCCGATTGCAGTTATATAAACTCACTATTTGTTTAACCAGCACAAGATTCTGTTTTTTTCTAATTCTGCGAATAAATAAATTCTACGGTAGTAATTTCTTTAGAATGAACCGTTACCTCCTTTTCTAAATTACCTAACTCTTCATGCCATACCCGGAATTTATATGTCCCCGGCGGGATATCACAAATTTCAAAATATCCATTTCTATCCGTTATATCAAAATATGGATTATCAAGGACAACAATCCATGCATACGCATTTTTGTGAAGATCGCACGTCAGCTTAATAGTCTCGGGATAATCAAATTTCTTTGATATTCTCTGCTTATATGTTGTGCCAAGATTAAATGGTTGATTCTTTACTGAACGGGCATGTATGTTATGCATCACATCATCACCATTTAAGATGTCAACCGTGGTTCCCGTCAAAATCGCAAGTACGCGGGGAATGAAAATATTATTCTGCTGATCTATTATCGGGCGAATGTCGGGTACTAACTTTTTTTTACCTTGTGTAATATCTTGAAGGGAAACGACAGCGTTTTTAAGCCCGTTATTGATCTTACTGAAGATAAGCTTTTCGGAAGTGGTTTTTGAGGTATCGGACAGTTCCCAATCGCGGTAAAGATTTAATCCCGGAGCAGAACCGCCCATATATTTAACATTGCCAATAACCGTACCACCATCAGAAACCTCTATCTCGGTATAATCCCTTTCTGCCAATATATCTGCTGGCAATATAAGATTCCAAACAAAGAATCCAAACAAAGTGTTAAGTAAGAATAATTGTTTCATAAAGTTTAATTTTGCATAGTTTTTAAACCCAAACAATAACAACCACTGACAATTGACAAAAATCGTTCCTACATGTAGCAAAAATACAAAAAACGTAAAATATCTTCTAAGTAGTAAATTTCAGTTGTACTTAAATCTTCATAAGTTCATATACTTTTGACAGGTATTATTTTACAAACAATTTCACAAATGAAATGACACTTTCATAATATAATATCATTTGCCAGAACATAAACTTTATACCCACGATGAGATAAGTTTATTTATCAAGGGCTCTCCGTAGGGGACTATCCGTCACTGCAAATGTCCCTTTATCAATATTCTTCCCGTCGGCAAAGATAAGGTAACTATACTTTCCATAGTGAGGGATCTTGTATCCTACGCTTTTAATCGCTTCTGAACTTAGTCCCACAAACAGGACAATACCTTTTTCCATGTTCTTAACGTTTTTAGAAGTCACAAGAAGGGCATTGCCTTTATCGTTGTAACTCACTTTATTTGCCACAAATGATCCGTCTTCAATGAAGAAATCCTTTGATAAATTTTCGACAAACAACTTCGTAAGTTTATTCTCTGTTAGTCCTCCAAGAATAAACAAACTTTTTTGATTTAATTCCTTTTCTGTAATCTCCGTGTCCGCCTTTACGGCCGTTTTCTTATCTGTTAATAATTCCGCAAGCTTTTTGTAAGCTTCCTGTGAAGGACTTTCACATCCTGTTGGATATACAATGACCTTATCTTCATCCCCCAATACCAGGTCTATCGTAGGAGGAATTTCTTCTCCGTGGAGACGCCGAAAGACATCACACTGAGGATCTATGGCAATATACCGTGGTTGAGATTTTGTCGGGATGGAAATGAGATTAGACCGTTCTTTTAATTCCACAACAGTATGAAAATTCCCTTCGTCCAGTTCCAGCTGAACGGGTACAAAGAGGTGGTATGATTTTCCTTTCTGGATAATCTCCACCGTGGTCAACCAGCCATCATTAACCTTCTCTATACCTGTCTTCCCCAATTCAATAAAAGGGGCGCCTTCCCGATTAACCCATTGTTCAAAGTACCATGACAAATCTGTTTTGCTGGTATCTTCAAAGATGTGACGGATATCACTCCAACCCGCTTGCTGCCAGATCTTATCTTTGTAAAATCTTCTGAGCGATTCATAAAACAACTCATCTCCCACCATCCGCCTGAGCATGTGGAACACCATCGCCGTCTTTCCATACCCAATGGCACGGGTTGCCTGATCCCTTCTTCCAATAAATTTCTTTAAAGGGAAATCGTTCTCCTCCGTTACATAATTGGTGTATTTCCTACAGATGTCCCTGCGATACTCCTCGGCAGAGGCACTATCCTTGAGTTCTTTGTAATAATAGTCCGCCATATAAGTGGTCAACCCTTCGCACCAGTTCCCCTGAGATTCATCCACAAAGACTGAGTTTCCCCACCAGTTGTGTAATATCTCATGACCCAGCGAGGTGTCTACAATAAACGGCATTTTTACCACGGTATTTCCCAACAGGGTAAACGAAGGCATACCATATCCCGTCTGAAAGAAATTTTCTACAATGGCAAATTTTCCGTACGGATAGTCCCCCAGGAGTTTTTGGTACATATCCAGATAGCGCTTTGTAGCGTTTATATATGTCTCTACTAAACCCTGCTCTTCAGGGAAAAAATAGGCGTAAATATCGATACCCTTATGATTGACACTTGTCACGGTATATTTTCCTGCCACAAGGTCACACCCTTCCGACACATTCCTTTCTTCCCATGTGGTATAAGTCTTACCATCAAGCGATTTCCTGCTTATCAGCGTACCCTGCGTTACTGCTTCATATCCTTCTGGCGTAATAACAGTCACACGAAAAGCCGACAGAGAACCAGGAATATCCGGATACCACGTACATGCAGGACTCAGATAAACTCCTGCCTCATCAATAATACCCGTTATTCCACCAATGTCCTCCAACTCTAATGAGGCCGGTTTTTCAAAAATATACCCTTCGTATGCGATATCCAGCACTACGCTGTCTGCTTGTCTCAAATCCGGTGGTATTGAAATTTCTAAACATTTTACATTCCTGAAAACACCCTTCTGGATAAGGCTGTCTATATCTAAACCTCTGGTTCGTACCTTAAAATCCAATTTTCTACCTAAAGAACCAACTGATAGGATTTCAAACGCCCCGTTAATAAGACACGAAATCCTTTCCATTTTTTCACCTTGGACACGCATATGATCGATGGCCTTTAGTTTGTGTTCTTTTAAAATGAGTTCGATCTCCAGATTGTGGCTCACAATCTTGCTTTTACTAACCTCATTAGCATATATGCTAGATGCAGTTGTGATTGCTAAAATATACACTAATAGTAAAATATTCCTTATTGACCTCACAGCAAACATATTGGCACTCCTTTTAATTTGATTTTAAAAACTTAAAATGCTTTTTGCATTTTACTCAAATGGCATGACCGGATTCTTTTAACCTTAATCCCAAGATAAAAAAGTTAATAGGCAAAAAAGATAGCGAAATAGCGGGATAAGGCTTGATTATTTTATGTTTTATGGCGCCCTTCCAGAACACTGGGGAAAATCATAAA
>JABRVT010000001.1:0-14562 GCA_040048245.1 Candidatus Brocadia sp. | reverse complement strand
GCTCAATCCGGTTCTCTCTTCTATCCATTCACTCAATTTGTTTGCCATAGATTTAAACCACCTCAGAAATATGCTACAAGAGTACCTGTAATTTTGCCTTATTGAAAAATTCCGATCCCTGTTACTATAAGCTCCAAACAGCAGGTTCCAAATTACAAATAAATTTCATAAACAAAATTTCAAACTATATTCTTGCAGATTCAGGAATCCAAAACATAAGGATTTGAATTTGACATCGTAATTTAGAATTTATTTAAAATTTGTTACTTGCAATTTTAAATTTTATCATCCATCTGGTCTGCCCAGGTTATGTGAAGCTCCCGAAATTTATGAGGATGTTATTATTTTCAATTTTTGTTTCAAAACTGTAAAGGTCGCGCGGGGAAGGACCTGATATTTTCTTGCCGTTTATGTCAAAAACACCTTCATGGCAGGGGCACAGAAACTGTTTAACATCCTCTCCCCAGTTTATACCACAACCAAGATGCGGACAATTAACAGAAAATACGTTCAACGAATTGTCCTCTTTTCGTATTACCCATACAGACCCCATAACCAGTCCTTCAAAGATGTTCCATGCATCCATTTTTGATGATGTGATGGTTGTCTTTGTTGGCACACCAACGGGGAAATCATCCACCTTGCCGATATTGATAAAGTCTTCGATCCCGTATACCGTTTCTTTTATTAACGGGTGCACAGCCATACCTATCAGCGGTGCAACTACCCCTGCTGCCAAAGTTCCCCCCAATGCGTGTGACGCAATTTTTAGAAAGTTTCTTCTGCTGTTTTCCACATTTTACCCCTTTTCAACTTTTCCTGTAACAATCTTTTAAAATATGCAATCATCTTTAAGCCGTTATCTCCCATATATCTGAGTAAACAACTTTAGATTGAGAACAGAAATTGTATAGCTTTCTGTTCCCAAAATAAAGACAAATTTTTGAAAAATCAATCGAACCTGAATGCCAATCATGACAGGCAAAGGTGGTTGCTTAATTTTTAGATTTTCAATTTTGTATGGGCAATTCATGAATTGCCCATATATGTAAACCATTGCAGGGTGCGTCCTGTCCTACGCTCAAAAACAATCATGAACAATCAGAACCACAAAAAGGCCGTTGGCGTTTTCTCAAGGCTGATTCAATCCTGAATGCTTAAGAATTTCAAAGCAGATTATCCTTATCATGTCACTCCTACTAAAATGGGAATCCAGGCGCTTTTTTTATCTGGACACTCATTTACACGTACACGGGAATGACAGAAACCTGTCCCCGTGAAAACGGGGAAAGTCAATGTAATTTTGTTTTACAAAACAAACCCTAATTAACCGACAGGTCGAAAGCAACCTCCACCTCGTTTTTAACTTTGAGAGTCCCTAACAAGGCCTTGTAGGGTTTTATTCCAAAGTCTTTTTGGGATAAGGTAACCTTTCCTTTCAGTTCCTTTCCTGTGGTGGTTTGAACGTCAAACTTTACTGGGCGCGTTACACCGTGCAGGGTAAGCTCTCCATCAACATGACAAATGCCGTCCTTTTCCTGGATGCCTGTGGAGCGAAAGTTAATGGTAGGATACTTATCAGAATGTAGTACATCCTTAAAGGTGGCTTCTTCAATATCTGCCTTATCTTTTTCTTTTAATGTATCATACTGGCGCTGTCCGTCTTTCATCGCACAGATTACCTTTAATGAATTTGCGCGGATTTCCGCATCAACACTCGCCGAATTGACACCGCCTGACGGAACGTTCAGGTTGACCTTAAAATCGGTCGCCTCAATCAACAGATCATGGGCCACCGCGCTTAGAAATCCTTCTTTAAAAGTATATACAAATAATTTCCCGGAGCTTGCAGTGAAAGTATAGGTACCTTCCTTCAAAACCATAATCTTTCTCCTATTATAAAAATATTTATGTTTTGCCGAAATTATAAAGAACAAGGAACTATGTTGATGTTAGGCGCTTAAAAAGAATTACACCGATTTTTTCGAAATATTAACAAATATTATACCGTAATTATAATAATTTTCTATCATTTCACTTGACTTGCAAAAATATTGTATTTAAAATTGGGATTTAATCCTGCCTTAAAAATTTTGTCTGTTATATTTTTGTAAATTACAATGCTTAATATTCAATTAAAGGGAAATTGAAGATGCTTCGATTTAATAAACGTCGCAACACCTTAGAGCCCGAAGAGTACATTTTTCAATTACAAGATTCTGCCGAACCAAATCTCTTCAGGGACGTTTTCCCCTACGACAAAATACCAAAGATACCGTTTAACTATCGTCTCAATCCCATGAACCCACCCGAGGAGATATGGATTACGGATACGACCTTCCGGGATGGACAGCAATCCCGCCCCCCTTACACTGTCAGGCAGATTGTAGACCTGTTTGACCTAATCCATAAACTAAGCGGCAAAAACGGACTTATCCGCCAGTGCGAGTTTTTCCTGTATAATGAAAAGGACCAGCAGGCGGTTAGAAAATGTATGGAACGGGGTTACAAATATCCGGAGATTACGGGATGGATCAGGGCGGTAAAGAGTGACTTCAAGTTAGTCAAGGAGATGGGGCTTAAAGAAACGGGTATTTTGTGTTCGGCCTCAGATTATCATATCTATTTAAAACTAAATAAGACCAGGAAACAGGCAATGGATATGTACCTTGACATTGTGCGTGCTGCATTGGAAGAGGGAATTGTCCCACGATGCCATTTTGAGGATATTACCAGATCCGACTTTTACGGTTTCGTAGTACCCTTTGCCAAGGAACTTATGAAATTATCCAAGGAAAGTAAACTTCCCGTAAAAATTCGCGCCTGCGATACCATGGGGATGGGTGTCAGCTATCCTGGCGCTGCCCTGCCGCGTAGTGTACCAGGTATTATCTACGGACTCAATCACTTTGCGGGTGTCCCTTCCGAGTATATGGAGTGGCATGGCCATAATGATTTTTATCTGGCGGTAAGCAATGCCACGACTGCATGGCTTTATGGGTGCAGTGCTATTAATGGTACGTTATTAGGTCTGGGAGAGCGTACGGGCAATACACCTATTGAGGCCCTTGTAATTGAATATCTCGCTTTGCGGGGCAACGACGAACTCATCGATACCACTGTAATTACGGAAATTGCAGATTATTACAGGAACGAAATCGGGTATCCAATTCCACCAACACAACCCTTTGTGGGTTCAGAATTCAATGTTACCCGTGCAGGTATTCACTCGGATGGATTATTGAAAAATGAAGAGATATACAATATCTTTGATACAAAGAAACTGCTGAACAGACCGCTTGGTGTTGCAGTAACTGATAAATCCGGTGTGGCTGGAATTGCACAGTGGATAAATATCTTCTTCGGACTGGAAGGAATCGAGCAGATTCCAAAAACCCATGAGGGTATCTTAAAAATAAAAGAATGGGTAGACAAGCAATATATCGGGGGACGCGTTACCTCTATTTCTGATAACGAAATGGTAGAACAGGTACGCATCCACCTTGGGAACATTATCAAATCTGACAAATTGCAATAATCCGGAAACTATACACAGCGTCATTAATCAGATGCAAATATGTCATTTCCGTCCTAGCTTTCATGGGGGGGGTAAACTCCACCCCGAGAATACAGAAAAACCTTGTCCTTGAATGTTCTCCGATTAAGGCATCCGGGGACAGGCTTGACAAGGGAATCGGATTCTAGGTCAAGCCCGGAATGACAGACAGTTGTAACTTATGCCGCTATGTGTACTAAGACAAAATAACATCTTTGAAGTTATATGAGTTTCAGGCGAAGAATATCCTCAAAACATATGGTGTCTGTGTCCCACGCGGCAAAGCCATATCACATGGCAGCGATGCGCCAGCGGCATTCCTGGAAATCGGGTACAATCGCTGCGTAGTAAAGGCACAGATACTTGCCGGCGGCAGAGGGAAAAGCGGAGGCATTAAGTTCGCAAACACACCTGAGGAAGCCTTTGCATGCGCAACAGGCATGCTTGGAACCCACCTTGTAACACATCAAACCAACAAAAAAGGCGCTGAAGTAAAGTATATTCTTATTGAAGAAGCCGTTTCAATTAAAAAGGAATTATATCTCGCTTTAACTGTTGATCGTTCCCTTTGTACTCCAATGCTGATTGCCAGTGCTGAGGGAGGGGTAGAAATCGAAGAGATTGCCAAACGAACGCCTGATAAGATCATCAAAGAACCAGTCGACATATTCTTTGGAATTCATCCTTTCCAGATACGTCGCATCGCTTCCCGGTTAAACATATCGGGGCTACCTTCAGCAAAACTGAACAACCTTATTGTGAATCTGTTTAGTGCCTTTGTGAAAAACGATTGTTCGTTATTAGAAATCAATCCATTAGCGGTAACAACCGACGATAAAATATATGCGCTCGATGCAAAGATGGATATCGACGACAATGCCCTCTACCGCCACCCGGAATTCGAGCAGTATATTCCATATCAGGACATCTCTCCTGCTGAGGCTTTAGCCAGGAAATACAGACTAAGTTATATAAGCCTTGATGGAAATATTGGATGCCTCGTGAATGGCGCCGGTCTTGCTATGGCCACTATGGATATTATCAAACTTCACGGTGGAGAACCTGCCAACTTTTTGGACGTTGGTGGCGATGCATCTTTGGAACAGGTCACGCAGGCGTTCAAGATCATTTTGTCTGATCCTAAGGTGAAGGCTGTTTTGATAAACATCTTTGGGGGAATCATGAAGTGCGATGTTATCGCGTCCGGTATTATTCAGGCTATTAAAGAGGCCGGTATTCATATCCCTCTGGTTGTCCGTCTGGAAGGAACAAACGTTGAAATAGCGAGAAAAATACTCGATAATTCCGGTTTAAGCATCCTTTCCGCAACAGATATGAAAGAAGCCGCAAGTCTGGCAGTAAAGGCATCAAAATAGAATGGCTATATTAATAGACAAAGATACGAAGGTAATATGCCAGGGTATAACTGGGCATGCAGGCAGTTTTCATGCCGAACGGATGCTGGAATATGGTACCAAACTTGTCGCAGGTGTTACCCCCGGCAAAGGTGGCACAAAACAACAGGATGTTCCTGTCTTTGACAGTGTAATTGATGCGGTAAAAAATACGGGGGCAAACGCCTCTGTCATTTACGTACCGGCTCCTTTTGCCGCTGACGCTATTATGGAGGCCGCTGAGGCAGGAATTGAATTGGTGGTCTGCATTACCGAAGGCATTCCTGTGCTGGACATGGTCAAAGTAAAAAAATATCTCTCGTATGGAAAGGCACGTCTTATCGGACCCAACTGTCCCGGTGTCATTACGCCCGGTGCATGCAAGATCGGCATTATGCCTGGATATATCCATAAGCCCGGCAATGTTGGAGTCGTTTCACGCAGCGGAACACTTACCTACGAAGCCGTCTGGCAATTGACTCAGCGAGGCTTAGGGCAATCAACATGCCTGGGTATCGGCGGCGATCCTATCGTAGGAACTGATTTTGTGGATGCGCTGAGATTATTCCAGAAGGATGAAGAAACACAGGTCATTGTATTGATAGGAGAGATTGGGGGAAGCGCAGAGGAGGAAGCCGCAGCGGTAATAAAACAGGATATCACAAAACCAATCATTGGTTTCATCGCAGGCAGAACGGCACCGCCTGGCAAGCGCATGGGGCATGCCGGCGCCATTATTTCAGGGAACAAGGGTACTGCCGCTTCAAAAGTGAATGCGTTGAAGAACGCCGGTGTCGTTATGGTGGACAGCCCGGCAGACATTGGAGAAATGGTAGCAAAGATAGTCTTACCGCAGGCAATGAGATACTAGTTTTTCTCCTCGGAAGATAAAGAACGCTGGTTTTCCCCTCACCATCTGTCCATAATTTATACAAATGACTTTATACCTCCCCGCGATTGAATATTTTCAAATCCCACTAATATGGATAAATCACTAAGTTTTCTGGTTTGTTGATGGCCAGGGAATACGGAATGGATATTGCTAAATTTAATATTATGAAACAGTGTTGATCCTCTTACTTTGGATGATTATAAAAATGGCTTAAAAATTATGATCCACAAACAGTGTGATGATACTTCCCCGCAATTAAAAAATATTGAAGAACGTTATCGTATTCTCCTGAAACTAACCTCTGACTATGCATATATCTTTCGTGTAGAACCGGATGGTAAGTTTATGCGGGAGTGGGTGAGTGGTTCTTTTACCGGTGTTACAGGCTATACAGTCGATGAAATCGAAACTTTCGGTGGTTGGACTAGCGTCATCCATCCTGATGATATTCCGGTTATACAGAAGCATCGGGATCGTGTGTTTTCAGGCCTTTCTGACGTAATCGAATTTCGCATTCTTAATAAAAATAACGAAGTGCGATGGCTTCGTGATTATGTTTATCCTGTATGGAACAAGGTTTTAGGGCGTATTACGTGGATCTATGGCGCAACTCAGGATATCACTGAACGCAGGCGACTTGAGGAAGAAACTCGCTTCCTGCAAACAATCACACTAGATATCGTAAAGTCAAAGGACCTTCGTTCTGCCCTTGACATTGTGCTCCACAGGGTGTGCAATATTACCGGCTGGATATTCGGGGAAGCATGGCTTCCGAGTGATGATGGGTCATGCCTTGTGTACAGTCAGGCATGGTATAACAAAGCTGATGGTATGGAAAAGTTTAGAAAGGCAAGCGAATGTCTTTCCTTTTTGCCTGGGATCGGGCTTCCGGGGCGTGCGTGGTCGCTGAAAAAACCGGTCTGGATAAGAGATATCGCCTCGGAAGCGAATTTTACCCGCGCATCAATTGCCAGTGAATGTGGTCTAAAAATGGGGATTGCAATTCCTGTTCTTGCTAATCATGAGGTAGTCGCCGTAATAGATTTTTTTAATTCCGACCTATGTAACGAGGAAGAACGCCTGATTCGGTTTGCCTCTGCTATTGCTGCACAATTGGGCCTGGTCATACTGCATAAAGGAATAGAAGATAAACTGCGAAAGGCATACGTACAGAATGAGTTATTGATCGCCTCTATTTCCTCTATTTTGATTAACATCGATGAGAATGACAGGATCATTCAATGGAATAAAATGGCGGAAAACACCTTTGGTATACCTGCAGAGGACGTTATAGGACGGCTATTTTCTGAGAGCGGTATTCAATGGAGCGAAGGCGATGTTGTTAAGCATATTTTAGATTGTAAAAATAACGGCCAGCCAACACGTATAGATGATGTTCGTTTCACAAGTCCAGATGGAAAAGTTGGCTTTTTAGGTATTACGGTAAGCCCTATCAAAGGAAACGAGAAAAAACGTCCTGGATTGTTAATTGTTGGAAGAGATGTTACTCAGCGAAAGATACTGGAGAGTCAATTGGTACAGGCGCAAAAGCTAGAGTCAATTGGTCAGTTAGCCGCGGGTATTGCCCACGAGATCAACACACCCACTCAATATGTCGGAGACAACACGCACTTTCTTCAGGATGCATATGGCGATCTATGTAAACTCATGGGTAAGTATAAGGAGTTACTCAAGGCTTGTAAAGCTGGTAATGTATCTGACGACCTCATCCTGGACTTAGAGGCCACTGAGAAAAAAATCGACCTAGAATATCTTAATGAAGAAATGCCAAAAGCGATTCAACAGTCACTGGAAGGTATTGAACGTATTGCAAAGATAGTGCATGCAATGAAGGAGTTTTCACACCCTGGAATAGATGAGAAGACGCCGATCGATATCAACAAGGCAATCGAAAGTACAATCACGGTAGCACGTAACGAGTGGAAGTATGTGGCTGACATGGTAACAAACTACGATCCTACAATACCACTGGTACCGTGTTTGCCAAGCGCTTTTAATCAGGTGATTTTGAACATTATCATCAATGCCGCTCATGCCATTGCAGATGTTGTAGGTAACGGAGCCAATGGGAAAGGTACAATCACAATTAGTACCATACATGATTGTGACTGGGCTGAAGTACGGATAGAAGATACAGGAACGGGTATTCCAGAGGCAGTGCGGCCAAAGATATTCGACCCGTTCTTTACCACCAAAGAAGTTGGCAAAGGAACAGGCCAGGGATTGGCAATTGCTCATGACATCATCGTTAAAAAACATGGAGGAATGATTACCTTCGAAACAGAGGTTGGTAAAGGAACTACTTTTATCATACGTATACCTATTGGGTTATAATTTTCATAAATAATAAATTAGCATGAAAAATAAATCCTTTTCATTGATGATGAATCTAAACTTCTTAGAGGGGTTACGACGCATGTTGCGTAGCCAGTGCAAGGTTAAAGAACGTACGCTGGCACTTGAGGAATCACGGTTGGATATAATCTGGCTACTTGGTAAGATAGCAGAGTTTCGGGATGCAGGAGTTGGAAATCATATTATAAGGGTGGAATACTATTGCCGGGTTATTGCTGAGTCACCTGTCATGAACAGTGACTTTGTTGACACCCTTTTTCTGACCAGCCCCCTTCATGACATTGGGAAGATAGGCATTCCTGATAAACCATGTTCTTATTCAGGTGATATCACATGAAAAGAATCCTCTTTGTTGACGACGAGTTGAAAGTACTTCAGGGACTTCAACGAATGCTGCGTTCTATGCGCCATGAGTGGAATATGGAATTTGCAACGAGTGGTCATGAAGCACTGGAGACGTTATCGAAATCACCTTTCGATGTAATTGTGACGGATATGCGGATGCCGGGTATGGATGGCGTACAACTCTTGAGGGAAGTGATGAAAAAGCATCCCGGAGTAATTCGAATTATCCTATCCGGACAGACGGATCAAGGGGTCTTTTTGTCATCATCCCACCTTATGCATCAATTCCTTTCAAAGCCATGCGACACGGAGTCGTTAAAGGCCACGATTGCTCGGGCCTGTGCCCTGCATGATCTGGTGAAGGATGAATCACTGAAAAAATTGGTACTGCAAGTAGAGTCGCTCCCCAGCCTTTCGAAGCTGTACACAGAAATACTGGAAATGTTACAATCACCAGACGTTTCGATGGAAAAACTTGGGGATATCATATCCAGAGACCTTGGGATGACTGCAAAAATTTTGCAGATTGTCAACTCGGCCTTCTACGGACTCCGCCGTCGTATCTCCAATCCGACTGAGGCGGTAATTATTCTGGGTTTAAGTACTCTCAGGGCGCTGGTTTTATCTTATCAGCTATTTTCAAGTTTTGAACACATTAAACTGGAAAGGTTTTCTGCAAACGCACTCTGGAAACACAGCATGATCGTTGGAACTTTTACAAAGCAAATTGCAAGAGACGAGAACTGTCCGCCAAAGATGCTAGACGATGCGCTGATCGCAGGCATGTTTCATGATATAGGCAAATTAATCATCGTTGCAAACCTTCCTCTTCGCTACGATAAAATGTTAGACCTTGTGCGCGAAAAGAACATCCCCCACCGGGAAGCAGAGCAGGAAATATTCAATGGAACACATGCAGAAATAGGCGCTTATCTCCTTGGTCTCTGGGGTTTATCCGACTCAATTATCGAGGCCATTGCCTTTCACCATGTTCCGACAAAATGCCCTGCGAAAACCTTCACTTTAGTGACTGCTGTACATATTGCCGATGTGCTTGGGAATATGGCGTGTCCTGTCGAATCTGAGACTGGGTCACAGGTGGATTATGATTATATAACTGAAATAGGCATGTCAGAACGACTTTCGGTATGGCGAGAATCTTGTATGGGAATTCTGTCAAAGGAGATAACTGATGGTTGAAAAAATCCTTTTTGTAGATGACGATCTCAATATATTATCAGCCTATCAACGCCAATTCCACAAACAGTTTCATATTGAAACAGCGCTGGGAGGCGATCTGGGGCTGGCAGCAATTGCCAATCATGGGCCATATGGAGTTATCGTGGCAGATATGCGAATGCCAGGTATGAACGGTATCCAGTTCTTATCGAAGGCGAGAGTAATTGCCCCCGATAGTATACGTGTAATGCTTACGGGTAACGCCGATCAGCAGACTGCAATTGATGCCGTCAACGAAGGCAATATCTTCCGGTTTCTCACGAAACCATGCCCTCCAAACATTATGTTGAAGACGCTTAACGCCGGGATGGAACAATACCGGCTTGTTATGGCAGAAAAGGAACTTCTGGAAAAAACCCTCAGCGGAAGCGTCAAAGTTCTTACTGATGTACTTACCCTTGTTAACCCGATGGCGTTTGGCCGTGCGTCGCGTGCGCAACGTCTGGTGCGCAAAATTTCTGCCGATCTTAAGGTCGATAAGCCCTGGCAGATGGAGATTGCGGCAATGCTTTCTCATCTGGGGTGTATTATGATACCTGAAGAAATTCTGGCAAAAGTATGCAACGGTATAAACCTTTCGGAGAGTGAATCTAGGATATTTAAAACCCATCCGCAGATTGGATCAGGCCTGATTTCTAATATTCCCCGGCTTGAAACGGTGGCAGAAATCGTGGCTTATCAGGAAAAACATTTTGATGGTTCTGGAGTGCCATGCGATGGCAAGCGTGGCGAAGAAATACCATTGGGGGCACGAATACTCAAACTCGCCATTGATTTTGATTCGCTTGTTACCGCAGGAAACACCAATGCTGCGGCAATGGGAACAATCCGTCAGAAAAAAGCCTGGTATGATCCAGCACTCATAGAATCCCTTGAGAGGGTTCTAGCTGCCGAGATACGAACCGACATAAAATCTGTTAAAGCAGATGAGCTTGCCCTCAATATGATTCTCGCCGAGGATGTTAAAACATTATCGGGAATGCTTATCGTTGCCAAAGGACATGAAGTAACACCATTACTGCGAATACGTTTAAAAAATTGGCTAAAAATTGAAAAAATATCTAGTCATATAAAAGTTATGATCCCTGTAAGTGCTGAAAAATGAAAAATTCCTTCCTTGAAACTTTCAAGTTTCGCATTAGAGAGTAACTGCGGTTGCCATAGAGCATGGGCAGTTCAAAAAACTCAGGCAAAATTGCAACTAACTGCGGCCTTCTTCCACCGACTGCAATAGAGGATTGGAGAGGAGGCAAAATCCTGATTCCATGAGACGAATCCTTCATATAGATATGGATGCATTCTTTGCTGCAGTTGAGCAAAAGAGAAATCCAGAACTGATAGGCAAACCCCTTGTGATTGGCGGTAGCGGCGATCCTACCGAAAGAGGTGTGGTGTCAACAGCATCCTACGAAGCCAGAAAATATGGTATACATTCCGCAATGTCGTTAAGAACAGCATACAAACTATGTCCTCATGCCGTCTTCCTTCCTGTTGATTACAAGGAGTATTCAAGGGTATCCGGAAAAATAAAGGACATCCTCAGAGAATTCTGTCCAATAATGCAGGATGTCGGGATTGATGAGGCATTCCTTGATATATCTCAGATAGACCAACCGTCAGAGGCAATTGCAAAAGAGATAAAAATAAAGATTAAACGGCAAACAGGCCTCACCTGTTCCATAGGAATAGCTCCCAATAAGCTTCTCGCAAAGATCGCCTCTGACATGCAAAAACCGGATGGGCTCACCATAATTACAGAGAGTGACATAGAAAGCCGTATATGGCCATTACCTGTCAGAAAACTCTGGGGTGTCGGACCAAAGACGGAGACGTATTTAAAGGAAATGGGTGTTGAAACTATCGGCCAGTTAGCCTCACTGCCAGTGGATACCCTCATTGAGAGATTCGGGGAATCTCAAGGAAAATATCTTTACGAGGCCTCAAGGGGAATAGACGAAAGCCCTCTTATTACCCACTGGGAACCAAAATCTATGAGTCGAGAAGTCACCTTTCAGAGTGATACCGGCAACTGGCAGTCAATAGCCAGGACTCTTGCAGAACTCACAAGGGAGGTTGCAAATGATATGAAACAGTCTGGCTACACAGGTAGAACGGTTACGGTAAAGGTGAGATTCAGTGATTTTGAAACCCATACCAGGGCAAAAACTCTTATAAAGCCCACAAATGCTGTAAATGAGATAAGAACGGCTGCCTTTGAGTGTCTCAGGAGATTTGAGCTAAAAAAGAAGGTCAGACTTGTAGGAGTGAGAGTGGGAGAGTTGGAAAAGGCATAAATGCCCAGCCATTTCAGTTTAATCGGGAACAATTGAATTGACAGAAAGTATGAATGAAAGCATATACGTGGCAGTTTAGTTTTTTGAAAAATTCCATTAAAATTAAGGTTGCCACCCTTTATAAGGGATAAGGTGTTGGCTTGTATCAAACATACCCCTAAATCCCCTCTTGATAGCTTACAGTTGGACAATTTTTTGCTGGACAAATTATCCATAATCAGATTGAGGTATACCCATAGTGAGGAAAACACCTATCAAAATATCAGAAAGCAAATCACTTGCAACCTCCGGTGTCTCTCTACCTAGCATGGTTAAATACATCAACCGCCATGCCGTAATCATATCAATGGTTAAGCACCTCTCCAGCCTATCCAGACTCCCCAGCCTCCTGTCCTCACTCCTGCGACCACTCTTTAATATCTTGTGAAACACATCTATCCGAAATCGTACCGTATACCACTGCACCTTTTCACACGCCTGCTCAAAGTCTCTGACTTCTCTATTCGTTAACAATTTCCAATCAAGCCCCTCTTCTCCTTTTGGTGGCGATACCTCTTTCGCTTGTATTGCCCACAGCCTTACCTCTTCTTTCTCCCTTTTGGGATGCCTTAGCCTGACTTCACGAAATCGTATCTCTAACTCCGCCTCTCTTTCTCTCTTGTCTTTCCCTTTGACAAACACCCTCATCCTTCCAACAGGTACCTCTCTGTCCACGACTTCCCATACCTTTGTATCCTCTGTATCCTCACACACCCTCCTGTTGTGAAAAGAGCACACTAAAAATGAAACCTCCTGTTGGCTTGCCAGTTCAAACAATTCATAGATATCCGCTTCCCTATCCCCCACACTCACCCAGTCCACCCCGGACGCCTCTTTCATGGCTCTGGCTGTCGCTTGCAGACTCCTTAACCACTTATAACTCTCCTTCTCCTCTATCGGCTTTTGCTTTCTCTTTGCCTTTTTCCCGTGTTCATCGGGGTCTCTTGCCCATGTCTGCGCATCTAATACCCCCAAAGGTATCCCGGTCGTGGTAAAGACCACCGTATCGTGCAGAAAATACCCGTCCTCCCCTTGCTCTGTTGACAAACACCCAAGCCCCTCGGCCGCTTCATGGGTAGACAAATTCATGCTTGTCGTGTCATTTACCGAAAGGACCACTTTATGTTCTTCTGCCCTCTTAAGTGTCTGCTTTATATGCGAATGTAATATATCTGCCGGGTTCACCCGCTCATCCCCAAAAAACCTGTATGCCCCCTTCAACTTTGCCCCCGTATCACATGCCATTGGTATCGATGATGCCGGCCTGGCAAAAAAATCACGGACAATACTCATCACCCTCTTTTTCTTCGCACGGTTGGGAAGTCTCACATCCTGAAATTCTTCCTCCACCCAGTCCTGTTCTTCTCTCTCTTCCCTTCCTGCATCCAATATCCCCTCTTCTAACTCATAGGCAAACACATATTTCCTTGAAAGTTTATTCTGATGATATCGGTCGTTCCGCCCTCGCCCCTGTGTCTCCCCCAAATACTCCCAATTCGACGCCTTATAGCATGTCCCCTCATATCGCCCCTTCTCCACATACGTCTCCACCAGTACGGGCGTTGTCTTATACGCTTCCTCCCAATCACCTGGCAGCCTCTTGAGTGCCTTTGATATCACATGGGATGCCAGGTTTTTCACCCGCAACCACGGAACTATCAAAAATCGACTGTTGCTTACTACTTTCCTTAAACCACCCTTCCTCTCCTCTTCATCCCATCCCAATCGCTCATCTCGCACCTTTACTCGCCATGCCGATGATGAAAACGACATCGCTCCTATCCACCCTACCTCTGAACTCTTTACCAAATATTTTATCTGCTGACCATACAACTTTGCTGAATGCAAATAATGATACTCTTCCACCATCTCTTTCCAAATACTATAGTTGAGATCATTTTCCCCTCTTACCATTACTATCCCGATCTCTCCCAATTCCCACAGCTCGTACTCCTGGTATCTCCTTTCGCCCGTATATCCCTCATATCCAATTTCTTCGCTTTGGCTTACTTTTGCTATCATGTACCTTAGTATGCCTTTTGTGCTTCGTTTTGTTCAGCAAAAAATTGTCCAACTGTAAGCTTGATAGAGGGGACTTCTGTTCTCCCCTCTAAAAAGAGGGGCCGGGTGGTGTGTCCCAAGTCAGCAAATGTCTCGCCTTCTACGGCGCATAAGGAGTACATTGGGAATTTTTTTCAAAAAACTAAATTGTTACGAAATTTATTTGTAACCTAAATCCTGCAAACAAGGCTTCGCCTTGTTGCAGGGCCAGGCCAGAAATGGTAGAATCTCCAGGGTATTTCAAGGTATTTTGAGTACAAAAATAAAATCAAGACAGAGATTAACGGGAAGGGATTAACGGTACATGCAGGGCTGCTACCGGTACTTACTTTCATGGGGAAGTTGTTATTCAGGCAGAGAATACAG